>NZ_JBGFGM010000111.1:0-296660 GCF_041224635.1 Leisingera sp. XS_AS12 | reverse complement strand
ACTGGCCGATTGGCATGAGCGCTGGGGACGGGCCTCGGCGGAGAGCTTTGCCCCGGACCGGATCCCGGAAGGGCCCTTCACGGCCGCGATCGCACGGCTGGCATAAGCCCGCGGGCGGCGGCCCCTGAACAGGCCGCCCGGACCTAGATGCAAGAGGATGTCCGCACATCGTGTTGATCCTATATGCGGACGGAGTTGCCTTTCGCCGCAGGTGCAGCCACCAACCATCACCGAACGTTAGAGATGCGAACAGAGCGCCATTTCGCTGCCACTGCGCCAATGGCCGCTTCGAGAAATGGGTGGGTCAAAAACGGCGGTTTATGACCCGGCCACAAACCATGACCAGAACCTAGCCGCGCCGACTCCCGGTTGAGAAGAGGAGTAGAAATTGAGAAGAGGAGTAGAAATTTAGGTCAGCATATATGACTTACAAGGCGGATTTAGCAAATAGATTTGAAGTAGAAACGAGCTAGGTTTAAGCAGTGCAACAGATGCTACGGGTCCCTCGCAAGAGCCGCAATCGAAAGCGGATGGTCCTGATTCTCGGGTAGTTTCGCGAGTATTAATTCCCAGTCTTCGTCATAGTCATCAAACTTGAAAATCGGTTGCTGTTTGATTGCCGTGAAGCCAGTTTCCTCCCGAACCATGAGCGTCATTAATATTTCGCCACCTATGCCGATACGCTCCATTCTTGGACGTTCGCGGTCTTCCTGCTTTTGCAGTAGCATCAGCTCGGCAAAATCTTTAAGTCCGCTCATCTGCGGAAGCTCACCTGAGTTTGGAGCAGGTTTTGCGGCAATCCCGTAGCTCATAGGTTCAGAGACGAAGTCGTTTGCCGAACGGTAAGCAAAGCCGATGAAAGCCTCATCGACGGCGCTCCACCCATAGACGTAAACGGTGCTCGTGAAGCGACGCGCTTCCTCGGTCTGATAATCAGGCTCGGAGTGTAATTGCAGCCAAAGATCGCGAAGAATATCGGTGGCGTACTCATCAAGGTGGGCGACGTCTGACACTATGCATTTACTATTCGCGTGCGCCCAAAACCGCTCAGCCAGAGGTTGCACACCAGTGCCTGCAATACACAAACCCAGATGCGACAGGGGGAACACCTTCGTTGTCATAAACGCGGGTCGATGGTCGTCACCCGATAGCGCCAAGCTGTCAGATAAGATGAGAACATGTTCGGGAGCCAGCTCCCAATTAAGTGCGGTCATACGTGTTTCGTGGATTGCGTTTATGTGAAGTTTAAACTGGGGGTTAAATATGCCGATAATCCTCGGGAACGGTAACAAATCCCACTATCTCAGGTTGTGGATCACGACGAAAATCATGTATGCCAAAGCTTTCGCGAGTAATCCACGTCTCGTTCAGGTTTGAGTACCTTACAGCTATGACACAGCCTGCAGGAGAAGCATCAGTCCTTGCATCGCATGCATAGCCTAAGGCTACAGAACTTACACTTGAGAAGGATACAGACTCAAGTTGAGGGCCTGGTTGAAACCCCTCTCTCAAGATGCCGTTGAAACTTTCCATAGAAGTGCCATGGAAAAAGATGCTCTGGTCGTTCTCCAACTCCTCGGGAAAGACATGATATCCAACGTCTTTAGGCTTCTGTGGAAATGGATATTCTTCCATGAGTTGTCTGTCTCTTCCAAAAAAAATGCCTGTCAACATAGCGGCCAGCTCGCCCAATAAGCATTGTAAAAGCCTCAGTGTCAAATACGCTCCTTCTTGGCACAGCCTCAAAACACCTAGATTGACGCTGCCATAAACCCTGTTCAAAATCCATGTGGTTGTTGAAGGTTTTTTGGTCGCTCCCATGATAGCGGAATTTAGCCGCAATGCAGAAACGCCGTAAAGAGGGCTCAATGCGGACATCGCTTTCGTTCGCCGTACTGCTTTTGGGATGCCCAGACAGCCTCCGCTGCCCGCAGTCCAGCCAACGGTTATAGCCGTCCTGGCTCTTCGTGGCTGGGTCACCTCCAAAAACAACGAGGCGGCACTGAAGGGCCGCCTCGATACCGCCTAGTTCAGGCGCAGGTTCACCAGTTTCTGATCACCCGGTAGGCGGGAGCGCTCAAGGATAATTTTGGAAATCGCCCGGGCCCGCACCGGCTCCATGAGCGCAATGATCGGTCCGGAGTTGCGCGGCTCCATTGCCGAAAGAACCAAGACCGACACTTCGATATCCGCGTCATTCATGATGGCAGCGGCCTGCACAGGCTTCATCGCCTTGTAGATGCCGACCAAGCGCGAAACGTCTTCGGTGTTCTCCCGCGCCGAGCGGCTCAGGAGGTGCTCAAGTTCCCGCTTGAGCGCTTCCATCTGCTCAGCCTGAGCATCAAGAGCACTCTTCGCAAGCGCGATTTCCGCCTCCTTTTGCGCCAGCTCATCCCGCCAGCTGCTGAGCTCGGCCCGTTCCGCCTCGATGCCGATCAGCAGCTCGGACAGGCCACCGGAAGCTGCCGGGCCAGCCGCATTCACCGCGGTCTCCCCTTCGGCCGGGCCGGTCTCAGCTTCGCCGCTCTCCTCCGAGGCAGCGTAGGCGGGCTGAGGCATCAGCGGCCCCAGAGCATCATAGAGGGCACCACCCTTTGCGGCGGCCAGGCCAGCAAGGCCCAGCACCGCTGCATTCAGCAATCGCGCCATTACCGTTTCCCCTCCCCGCCGAATTTCGCGTAGAAAACCCCCGGGAGGTCTTCCTCCTCACGGCTGTCCGCCTGCTGCTGATCAAGGTCTGCACGGAAGCCGGAAAGGCTTGCGGAATGGCTGGCGATCGCGCCCTCATAGGCCTTGAAGACCGGCTCCGCCTCAAGCAGTGCCTGGTGAAGGATTGTGATCTTCCGCTTCAGGGTGAAGATATACCCGGCGATCAAAAACAGCGCGCCGAGGATGAAGATGTCGATGATCATGTCAAACGTCATTGCGCCGCCTCCTCGTCACCCCTGGCAATGCCCAGCTCTTCAGCCTGCTCTGCATCCAGATCCGCATCATCGACTTCCCGCATCACGCGGAAGCCGATGCGGCCGCCTTTGCTCTTGCCGGCGTAGCCGAACATGACCGGAATACCCGAGCAGATGAGCGAGATCTCCTTGTCATCCGACACGCCCAGATCAATCGTTGTGCCCGGCTCCCATTGAAGGATATCGACCAGCGGCACCGCCAGCTGATGCACTTGAGCCTTCACCTGTACATTGGAGCCATTGATCTTGCGCAGGATGTGCTCGCGCCAGGACAGGTCGCCGCCAAGCTTGTCCCCGAAGAACATCTTCGACAGCTTGTCCTGCACCGGTTCGAGCGTGATCATCGGGATGATGACGGAAAAGGTGCCCATGCAGCCTCCGATATCGACCGACATGCGGGCAACGGCGCAAGGCGTCTTGCCGCCGTGCAAGGCGGGCATCTGCTGGGGAACCTCAAGGGTGTCGACAATGAATTCCGCTTCGGTCAGGCGTGAAATATTGCTGGACAGATCGGCGAGGATCATGTCGATCAGATCGCGGGCGATCTGCCGCTCAATGACGGAAACCGGCCGCTTGGGCGCGGACCCGGGACGCGGCTTGCCGCCGAGTTGAATCTCCAGTGCAGAGAAGATCAGATCACAATCCAGAACCACAGCCATGGTGCCGCCCCACGGGCGGACCTCGACATTTGCGCAGATCCCATGCCTGTCGACACCGGCCACGATGTCTTCCCAGTTGTGATACTGAACCTCGTCAAAGGCGATGTCGCACAGGAACGCGGCCTTGGTCTTGAAGGTTGACACCAGCGAGATGGCCATCCTGGAGAAGATGATGTCCAGCATGGGCAGATCGGCCACCCCGGCTGACGCCTGCGAAATGAGCTCTTCCTCAACAGAGCGCGTCGATCCGGCAGGCGCCGTCAGGACATCGGAAATTGTTTCTTGCATGACTTGGCCTGTTATTGAATGACGAAATCCTGGAAGAGAACGCCAGTTACGGTTTCGTTCTCCAGGTGTGCGGAGGCGCGGCGCGCCAGCTCTTTGCGCACGAGGCTCATCCCAGCGCTGCCGGAGACTTCCCGCACTGTGAGCTGGGACAGGTATTCAACAAAGCTGTCCCGCAGCACCGGCTTCAATGCCGCGGCCGGATCCTTGCCCTCCTCAGCCAGCTCATCCCCGGCCGCTTCAATCACGACGATGGGATTGATCAGCAGGTGACGCGACTTGCCGCCGAGGCCATCCTGCAAGGTCATCGTGATGCGCCCAATCTCCAGGCTCTTCTTCTCGAGGGGCGCCTCGGCCACATCTTCCTTTTTCGCACTCTCGTCATCAGCCTGGAATCCCGGGCCTAAGGCGGAGTACGAATAGATGCCCGCCCCTCCTCCAAGGGCGAAAGTCAGCAGGAACATCAGGGCAATCAGTTTCATGTTTCGGCCGCCCTTACCAGCGTCCGGCACAGTGTTGGTCATGAACAGGCTTCTCCGGTGCATTACTTTTTCGCACAGAACCTACAGCACCTTGCCCCCAAAGGGAAGATTGCAGAGCCGGAGGATATGCGAAAATAAATCTTGTGGCCTCTCAGCATACGGCTTAGTGTTTTCGCAAATTCGCAAAGTGACCACCCACACCGGACAAGCCAGCAATCACGTGAACAACTTCATTGAGAACATGAAGGGGCTGGGGCGCAAGCGCCTCATCCTCCTGGGGTCGACGGCTGTCGGCCTTACCGCCGCCCTCGTCATCGGCTTGAGCGTCGCTATGGCGCCCAAGTACCGGCCGCTCGTCATGGATGCGACGGCCTCTGATGCTTCCCGCATGCTTGCCCAGCTTGAACAGGCCGGGTTCTCCCCGCGCGTGTCCAGTGACGGAACCATGCTGTCGCTTCCCGAAGGGGATATTGCGCGGGCCCGGATGTCCCTGGCCCAGGCCGGTCTTCCTCCCGAAGGCAATCTGGGCTGGGAGCTGTTTGATCAGGGCGGTGGCCTTGGCATGAACAGCTTCCTGCAGCAGATCAACCGGCTGCGGGCTCTGGAAGGTGAACTGGCGCGCTCGATTGAGACGATCAGCAATGTTGAAAGCGCGCGTGTTCATCTCGTGCTGCCGGACCGGGAAACCTTCTCCCAGGAGCGCCCTGAGCCGTCCTCCTCTGTTGTAATCCACGCCCGCCGCACCGCACCGCTCGAGCGCAGCCAGGCACTTGCAATCCGCAGCCTGGTTGCCGCGGCGGTGCCGCGTCTGTCGCCCGACAGGGTGACAATTCTCGATGGCTCGGGTCAGGCGATCCTGAGCGAAGAGGATATCACCGAAGGCACCGGCCTGAATTCCGCCCGGACCGAAATCGAAGACCGTTTGCGCCGGAACGTGGAAAGCATTCTCGCTGCCCATGTCGGTGCGGAAAACGTCAGAGTCCGCGTGACAGCTGACCTCAATACGGCTCGCGAAGTCGTGGTGCAGGAAAGCTTCGATCCCGACCAGCAGGTCCCCCGCTCCACGATCTCGGTCACTGATCAGTCGGAAAGCTCAGACGGCAGCCGGGACACCATCGACGTTGCGAATAATCTTCCTGGCATCGATAACGGCGGCGGCGCCGGCGGCCGGACAGAGCGGAGCACATCCAGCAGGGACGAGTCCGTCTTTGAGATTGGCAACACGCGATCTGAAACCATTCGCGAACCCGGAGAGATCAAGCGGCTGACGGTCGCGGTGGTCGTCAACGGCACCTGGGGGCCGGATGGCAACTATTCGGAGCGCACTCCTGAGGACATCAGCCGCCTGTCCGCTCTGGCGCATTCGGCTGCCGGTATCAATGAGGACCGCGGCGACAAGGTCACGGTTGAAAGCCTGCAGTTCGCGGCCGGGGATCCTTCTCAGGCGGTGACCGCCGGCAGCGGCTTCATGGACATCCTGGCCATGAATTTCGGGGCCATTCTCAGATCGCTGTCCGCAATCGCGGTCGTCGGCCTGCTGCTGCTCTTTGGCGTGCGCCCGCTTATGCGCGCCCTCAACCTGAATACCGAGAGGGATCAGGAAGAAGCCAAAGAGAATGCGGCTGCTGCGGATGATGCAGCGAATGAGGACACGCCCGAAGGCGGTGAGGAAGGCGAAGCTGGCGCGGAAGAGGGCCAGGACGCGCCCGATGCAGCTGCTCAGGATCCGGAAAACGAGGAAGAATACATGTCGATCGCTTCTGTTTCCGGCAATGTTATGCGCCGCCAGATCGATGAGCTGAACAAGCTGATCGAAACGGACCCGGACAGCTCGCTGCGCACCATCCGCGGCTGGATCAATCAGAAGGGTTGATCATGACTGTCCGGAGCATTCTGCAGCTTGCCGATTTCGAAGAGGAAAAACGCGCCGAGGCCGAGCAGGCCGTTGAGCGGATCGAAAGCTACACGCGCGAGGAACTGGATGCGGCCCTGGCGGAAGCGGTCGCGGCCGCCCGGGAAGCGGCCTATGAAGACGGCCGCAAAGCGGGGGAAGCTCAAATGCTGCAGAGCATAGAGCAGCGCCAGACGGCCGTAGCCGAGCAGCTTGTTCCCGAGATCAGCCGCCTGACCGAAGAACAGGCCGCCTATTGCGCGCTCCTAGAAGATGAAATGACTGGCTTCATGCGGGAGTTTTGCGAAAAACTGTTCCCGGAATTCGCACGCGAATTTGGCCGGGACAGGCTGATGACCGAACTCGCCCATGTATCCCGGCGCGCACTGGGAAGCCCTTGGCTGGAGGTCCGGGTCCCGCCGGGCCTTGGCGAGGTGGCGGACAGGATTGTCCGCCCGGAAGGGGCTGAGGTCGATCTCAAGGTCATTGAAGACCCGGCCCTTGGCGGAACCTCGGCTTGCGCGAGCTGGAAGAACGGCCGCTCCGAGTACGACTTCGAGAAATTGTGCGGGGATATCCTTGCCCTGCTTTCGACACCCAAATCCTGAATACGAGACATCCTGGAAGATTGATATGACAGACGAAACTCACAGCCTCCTGAAAGACATTGCAGCTGCTGAAATCGAGAAGCGCGCGCCCGAAGGGGCCGGTCACAGCGTGAATGCGATGATGAATGTCTCGCTCGACGTGCAGGTCGTGCTTGGCCAGACGCGTCTGCCGGTCGCGCAGCTGCTGTCACTGTCCCGCGGCTCTGTGGTTGAGCTCGACAAGCGCATCGGCCAGCCGCTGGAGGTCATGATCAATGACCGGCTCGTGGCCCGCGGTGACCTGGTCAAAGTCGGCGAAGACGGCCTGGGCATCACTCTCACCGAAATCGTCAAAGACCATGTTCCGGAGATGCGGTGATGGCCCTGAGCGCCATCACTTTCAGCTACCGCAGGATCGCGTCGCTGGGCCTTCTGGTCTGCCTCGCGCTTGCCTTTGGCGCTGCCTCTGCTGATGCACAGCAGGCAGGGGTCGGCTCGATGATTGGCGAGCTGTCTGGGGCGCTGAGCGGGGAGGCCGATGGAAGCGGGGAGCTTTCCGGCCGCCTGCTGCAGATGTTCGGGCTGCTGACAATCCTGTCGGTCGCGCCCGGCCTGCTGATCGTCATGACGTCATTCACACGCTTTGTGATCGTTCTCTCGATCCTGCGCATGGCGCTGGGGCTGAACCAGTCTCCGCCGAACATGGTCATCACCTCGCTCTCGCTGTTCCTGACGTTCTTTGTCATGCAGCCCGTGTTCCAGGACAGCTGGAATAACGGCCTGGCCCCGCTGATTGAAGGGTCGATCACGGAAGAGCAGGCGGTTGAGCGGATTGCGGAGCCCTTCCATGGCTTCATGGTCAAGAACACACGGGACAAGGATCTCGCGCTCTTCCAGGGTTTTGCCAGCCAGAACGCGGCCACAGGAACGGTTGACCAGGTTGCTGGCGACGGTGCTGCGGCCCTTCCGGCGGATCGTTCGGAAGTGTCTTGGGCGGTCCTGGTGCCCTCTTTCATGATCTCCGAATTGAGGCGCGCCTTCACGATCGGATTCCTGATCTTTGTCCCCTTCCTGGCGATCGATCTGATCGTCTCTGCCATCCTGATGGGCGCCGGCATGATGATGCTTTCGCCGGTGATGATTTCGCTGCCGTTCAAGGTGATTTTCTTTGTCGCCATCGACGGCTGGTACCGGCTTGCCGGTTCGCTGATCCAATCCTACGCGGCCGGTTAAACGCGGCCGCACTGACTGAATTCCCGGAGTTCTTAATTTATGCCAATTGCCCTTGATGATATCCCGCTGTCCGGCGTTGAAAAAGCGGCCGTCCTGTTTCTCTGCATCGGTGAGGAGCGCGGGTCGGCCATGATGAAGAAAATGTCCCGCACCGAAATCCAGTCCGTCATCCAGGCCATGTCCCGGCTCGGCACCATTCCGGCAGCAACGGTTGATGCGGTCATTCGCGAGTTCTCCCAAACGGTATCCGGCGGCGCCGGTGTCGAGGGCTCTGTGCAGGTTGCCGAAAGGATGCTTTCCGGCATCATGAGCGACGACGCCATTTCGGAGATTTTGGGAGATCTGCGCTCACCGGCTCACGGGCAGAATGTCTGGGATGCCTTTGCGGCTGTCAATGAGCAAACGATTGCAACCTGGCTGTCGGGCGAACATGATCAGACCATTGCGGCCATCCTCTCCAAGATGAAGCCGGCCGTTTCAGCCCGTGTTCTGCCGCTGTTCGGCCCTGAGCGGATGGGCGAGATCACCATGCGGATGGTGGGCCTCGGAACGCTTTCGCGCAACGTGGTCGAAAACCTTGAGGCGGTGATCGCGAGCGACTTCCTGAGCGCGGCAACCCGCAAGTCCAACGTCGACCCGCATCAGCGCCTTGCGGACATGTTCAACAAGATGGACGCCAATGCCTTCGAGGGCCTTTCCAGTGAGCTGGAGAGCCGCATTCCGGAAGAGCTGGAAGCGATCAAGAAGAAGATGTTCACCTTCGACGACATGGTCAAACTGGATGGTGCGGCCCTGCAGCGCATCATGCGCATGGCGGAGGGCAACACGCTTGCCCTCGCTCTGCGCGGCGCCAAGGCAGAGGTGCGCGATGCGTTCATGTCCGCCCTGACCCAGCGTATGCGGGAGATGCTGGAAACCGAAATGAAGGAGATGGGCGCGGTCCTTGCCCGCGAAACCCGGGAAGCCCAGGCGTCGCTCATCGACATCACCAACGACCTCGCCCGGCAGGAGGTCATTCGCCTGCCCAGCAATGAAGATGAGCTGATTGAGGACTGACACGCTGTTCACGCAGAGAACTGGCCGCGGCCAGTTTCTGCCTGGTGGCATGGGGCGCTTGCCGTGGGGCGGGGCTCATTCCCCCTTTAGGGGGATGGGCTATTGCCGGGTGCGGTTGGGGGGTTTATTAACGGGTTTTCGTTACTATCTTTATTCCGATACCACCTGATGCTGTCCGATGCTGTCCGTTATTGACCGTTGTGACCTGGGCGGTGTATAAATCATGACGATTTGTCACCCTGCGTGGCATCCTGAAGTGAGAGAGAACAGACATGACGCCCTCAGCGTCGAAAATCCTGGGCACCGTGAACGCGCCGTATAGCGCGAATGTTTCCGCGCATGAGCTTGCTGTGGGCATTAGCAGCATTGAAGCCGCGGGCGCAGTGATGGGGCCGGTGTTCTCCTTCTTCTCTGAGGTAGCCCCGGATCTTCAGAAAGCATTTGTGGCAGAGATGGGCTTGTCTGATCAGAGTGTCAAATTGGTCGCGGACCATTTTCAGGCATCCTGTCCATTCCCGCTTGCCCTAGCCGCATAATCCTGCCTCATGAACACGCCCTCCCCTAGCCGTTGGGCTGAATTGTTTGACGTCGCGGTCTCTATCATCGCGCAGGCTAACAAGGACTTCACGGCCGTAAGCAGCTGGACCTTTGGGGGCGGAACGGCTCTCATGCTTCAGATCGACCATCGGGAGAGTCATGACATCGACCTGTTCATCGACGACCCGCAGGTACTCCCCTACCTCAATCCTGAGACGCAGGAATATAATCTATCAATCGCGCCAAGCAGCTATGAGACGGACGGCACTCAGAGCTTGAAAATTGTTTTTGATGGCGTCGGTGAAATTGACTTCATTTGCTGCCTCCCGGTTCTTGAAGGGGAGACTGTAAGTCAGGAAGTGCGCGGGGTGATGGTTGATCTTGAGACGCCCGCCGAGATTATTGCAAAGAAGGTCTTCCACAGGGGCGCCCGCCTCCAGCCGCGTGATATGTTCGATATTGCAGCCGTTGCCCGTAGTCATGGGGTGGACTACTTGGCAGAGGCTTTGAATGGCTTCCCTGATCGCGTAAAGGATGCCTTAAGGGTTGCTGAGGGGTATACGCCGGAAATCGTTGCCTCTATCCTTGACGGGTTGAATGTCCATTCTGATTTTGAGGATATCCGGGCAACCTCGCAAGCGGACACGATCAAGGTGCTGCAGGCCGCACTGAGCTACTCGAGCGCGCCTAACCCGTAGCCTGAAAGATCGGTTCCAGATCGCCCCCAGCCGGATCCAGGAGCCGGACTTCTTGAAAGATGAGCTGATCGAGGACTGACACGGTTTTCACGCCGGAACAGGCCGCGGCATCCGCTCAGCTGGTTAGGGGGAATAGCAGAACATCCAGGACCGCCGCCGTTGCAGCGCCGACACCCGCATCGGCCAGAATGGATCTCATCTGGGAGCCGGACAGGTCTTTGCCCCGCACGACGCGGCCAGCAATGATAGCCGAGCTGACAAGGGCCGACGTGGCAAGCCCATCGCCGATCTCATCGAGCACGCCTTCCCCTTGCAGCTCCGCAAGCCTGTCTCCGACGGCGCGCGTCAGATCGCTGTTGGAGAATCCGGAGCTGGCAATGCCGGGCATTGCAGCCGCCACCTCGTCCGTCACCCGGATCTCGATGCCCGGATAGCGGGCCAGGTGCTCCATCACATCGGCCTGAGAGGTCACCGCTTTGAGCTGGATCTCGCCAACGGTTTGGCCATCCATGATGAACTCGACATCTCCTCCAGGCTGATTTGTCAGCTCCTTGACTTTGGCCGAGACCTCATCCCAATCCGCGTTCTCCGCCTCCACGAAGAGCAGCTCGTGATAGATGCCTTTCACGTTTGAGGCGACGCCTTGCAGCTGCTCCGGCGTCATGCCTGAGAGATAGTCGGAGATCTCCTGCGGGCTCGCATCGCTGAGGCTGCGGGTCGACCTTCGCAACGCCTGCAGCACCAGATCCTCTTCGAAAGACCAGCCCTGCGAAGCGTCTTCAATCAGCCGCTGAAACGTGACCGCGATAACCACGGAAGCCAGGCGGGAAGACCGATCTGACCGCGGCGGCGCCCCAGTTTCGCGGCCTGGAGCGACAGACGCCGATGGTGCCGCCGCAGTTTCCACCGTGGCAACAGGGCCAGGGTTTCTCCGAAAGATTGGCATCGCTTCTCCTTTTCTGTGCCGCAGGCGGGCGATTGAAGCCGGCTGGCAATCAGATCGCATAACGGGGACAGCCCCTCGATGGCATAGATCCTCAGCTCGACGCTGGACGGCTCCGCGCCCTCTCTTGCAAGCGCGGCCTTCGCCGCCTCTGCCAGCTGCAAACTGGCAAAGAGCGCCCTTACCTCGAACTCTTCCATCGCCTCGATCTTGCGCGGGCGGCCCAGCACGGCTCTGCGAAGAAAGAAGACCGCGATGAGCCCCAGGACAGCCCCGGCGGCCGGCAGGATAACCGCGCCCGCGGCCGCCCCCAGGCCGAACAGGGAGCCGATGAAATAGAGCTTGGCAGAGGTTGCGGCCGCGCCGCTGAGCGCGCCGATGGCGGTGCCCGTCGAGGCGCTTCCGAAGGCGGTGATGAACATCATGAGCCCGCCGATCGCGGCGGCCCCGGCAGCCTTGCCGGTTGCGATCTGCGCAATCCGCCCAGCATGCCGCCCGCGGCGCCCGGTCACCTGGGTGATTGCGGCGGCAATGCCGGTCAGATCGCGTTCAATCCGCTCAAGATGTCTCTTTGTGCCCACGCAATCATTCCCGCACCGCATGCCTCAGGGCGCACAATATGCGGATGAACCCGGCACGGGAAGAGCCAGGTTGCAGCTACTGATTGCAGATGGACGCTAGCCTCACCGCTAGCGCGTGCGCATTGGACCAGGCGTCCGGCCGCTTCCGGTCAGAGGTGCCGCGATGCGGAGAAGCCCTGGATCATGTCGATGTCGATCGTGACCTGATTGAAGCTCCCGGAGCCGCTGCTCAACAGGGTGACCGCGGCGTTCTGGGTCTCCTGGCTCTTGATCACATCGGCAAAGGCGGAGAACTGGCGGATCAGCTTCTCCTGGACTTCCGGCTTTTGCAGATCTTCGATTGGCATCCGCTTTTCGAACATGGCCTTGCGGGCATCAATGCTGGCGTTTGCCGCCGTATCCGGAAGCCCGAACGCGGTCATGAAGAAGTCGTTCATCTCCTCGTCCGCCAGCACCTTGTACCAGCTGGTCATGCCGGAGATCTTCTGCTCGAATGTCAGCGCCAGCCCGACATGCTCATTCTCCTCGGACTGGGTGTCAATCAGGCGCTGGTCGGTATAGCGCTCGACCATTGAATCGATCCAGTCCGGGTCACTGAAATTGCCCCCGGCGATACCATCGGCCGAGAACCCCATTTCCTCGTTCAGACTGTCGTATTTTGCATCCGAAAGGCGCTTGACCAGAGAGCCCTTGTCATCCGGGTCCGAGGTCATGATTTGCTTCATCTTCGCCTTTGCGTAGGTCTCCTCCTCCAGACCGAACGCCTTCATCACGAAGCTGAAGACCTGGTAATCTTCCGCCAGCTCATCAACCGTCTGGATCCCGCTGATGCGTTCCCGGAAGGCTTCAATCTCCCGTTTGGACGTCGGATCACGCTGAATGTCAGCCTCGAACACTTCCCGGTTTTCGCGCACCAGGCTGATACCGGCCAATGGCGACAGGCCGCTCGTTGAAATCATGACCCACTTCCTTCCTGGCCGGTCCGAGCCGCAATTGCCAGCAGCTCATCCTCGTATTTGATGACCGGCAGCAGCAGCCGGTATGCGGCATAGAAATTGTCCTCGCCCACCTTGGTGAGAGCCTCGCTCAAGACGCTGCCGTGGCTCTTGGCCATGATCTCAGAAAGATCTTCGAAGGCCGCATGAATGCGCGGCAGGATTTTCCCGCGCCCCTCACGGCTCACCATCGCAAGCTGGATCATGTGGCAAAGCCGGCGCACCGGCGTGCAGGCCCCGGCTTCACCCAGGATTTCCTCACCGCGCAGAACGTCAGAGCGGTTCTCGACTTCCACCACCATCTGGCTCTTGCCGATATTGCGCAGCACCGCGCCATTGATGACCAGCCGGTCTCCGGCTTTCACCTTCAATACCAGGCCCATCAGACCGCCTCCGCGCTTTTACCCGTCAGCGCATCGATGATCGGCTTGTTCACATCGATCAGCGCTTTGATCGTTCCGCGGCCCTTCATGATCAGGCCGGTCTGGTTCTCGACATAGATCGCCAGGGACAGCAGGTTCGCCCGCATCTCCTCGGGAAGCGCATTGTTCGGGTTTGACAGATCGGCTTTGTAGGCAAGCCAAAGGCGCAGATTGTCATGCACCGCCTGCCGCAGAGTGCCTGCAAGAATGCCCAGGCGCGGGCCTCCCTCGGCCGCCGTGTCATATTCCTCCTGTTGCGCCAGGAGGCGTGCGTTGATCTGGTTGAGGATCCGGCGCTCCATTGCGCGCGGCGTCTCAGTTGTCTTGAGGGTCTTTTTGTAGGCTGCGAGGCTCATGATATCACCTTCTGGTGGAGGGTCTGGGATCAAAAAAAGCCCGGCCCTGTGCGGGTCGGGCTTTCCGTCTTCAAGTCAAGCCTGCGCTTACTGGAACAGGCTCATGACGTTGCCCGGCGCCTGGTTGGCGATCGACAGGGACTGGGTCGCCAGCTGCTGCTGGGTCTGCAGCGCCTTCAGGCGGGCCGCCTCTTCTTCCATGTCCGCATCGATCATGGCGCCAACGCCGCTGTCGATGTTGTCGGTCAGCTTGTTCAGGAAGGTCTGCTGGTTCTCGATCGACTTTTCGGACTGACCCAGCTTCGTCGCGATGTCGGTCACGCTGTCCACGACACCCTCAGTGGCGGTCAGAGCGCCGGACAGGAAGGCTGCGCCGGTCGCCGCGGTTGCGTTGGCCGCAAAGCCGGTTGCCAGGGTTTTGAAGCCGTCGACCAGCTCGGCCATATCGTAGGTGCCGACCTGGATGTCGGTGGTGGCATAGGCGCCGCCTGCGCGGCTGATGCCGGTCACGACGTCACGGGTCACGCCCACGGTCGCATCACCGTTCGCACCCAGGGTCAGAACACCGGTCGCGCCGTTGACCGCTGCGCCGGCCACGCTGCCAGCCGCATAGGAGCCAGCACCCAGCATGTCGTCACCGTTGAAGGTCGACTGGCTGAGGGTGGTTTCCATCTGCTTGACCAGCTCGTTCAGGTCGTTTTCGATTTCGGCATGGCCGCCGGTTGCACCCTGCGCAAAGGCCACCTTGTCGAGGAACTGCTGGGACAGGTCCTGGATGGTTTCGGCGCCCAGGCGTGCGGTGGCGACCGAGTTCTTGGTCAGGGTCAGGCCTTCGTTGATCGACGAGTATGCCGAGCTGTCGCCCTTCATGGTCTCGGAGATCTGGAAGTACGCCGCGCTGTCCTTGGCCGAGCCGACCTTCAGGCCGGACGAGATGCGGTCCTGCGTGGTCGACAGGTCGTTGTTGACTTCACGCAGTGCCTGCAGGGCGTTCATTGCGGAGGAGTTGGTGTTGATCGAGGTCATCTGGATTTCAATCCTTATGCGTTCTTGCTTCAGCTCACCGGTGGTTCTTCCGGCGCCCGGGCAGCGCCCGGTCAAAAAGGAGAAGGGAAGCCAAGGTTTCCATCTGGTTTCTGTTTTCGCAAAATCACACGGTCGGGCAAAAAAAGGAAAACACCGCCTTGAAGACCCTCCGCCAACAAGAAAGCCCGGCCTTGGTTTCCCAAGGCCGGGTCAGGATTTTTCCGCGAGATGGACCAGTGATTACTGGAACAGGCTCATGACGTTGCCCGGCGCCTGGTTGGCGATGGACAGGGACTGCGTGGCCAGCTGCTGCTGGGTCTGCAGCGCCTTCAGGCGGGCCGCCTCTTCTTCCATGTCCGCATCGATCATTGCGCCCACGCCGCCGTCGATATTGTCGGTCAGCTTGTTCAGGAAGGTCTGCTGGTTCTCGATCGACTTCTCGGACTGGCCGAGCTTGGTGGCAACGTCGGTCACATTGTCCACAACGCTTTCGGTCGAGGCCAGGGCGCCGGCGAGGAAGGCAGCACCGTTGGTGGCATCGGTCGCGTTGGTTTCGAAGTTGGTCGCCAGCGCTTTGAAGTCCGTCACCAGCTTCGCCATGTCATAGGTGCCGACCTGGATATCCGTGGTGGCATAGGCGCCGCCCGCACGGCTGATGCCGGTCACAACGTCACGGGTCACGCCGACGGTGGCATTGGCGTTGGTCGACACGGAGGTGAAGCTGCCGTCGGTGTTGTCGACAACGGCCGCGGTGATGTCAGCAGTGCCATAGGTGCCCGCGCCCAGCATATCGTCGCCATTGAAGGTCGACTGGCTGAGCGTGGTCTCCATCTGCTTGACCAGCTCGTTCAGGTCGTTTTCGATTTCGGCATGGCCGCCGGTTGCGCCCTGCGCAAAGGCCATCTTGTCGAGGAACTGCTGAGACAGGTCCTGGATGGTTTCGGCGCCCAGGCGCGCGGTCGCGACCGAGTTCTTGGTCAGGGTCAGACCTTCGTTGATCGAGGAGTACGCCGAGCTGTCGCCCTTCATGGTCTCAGAGATCTGGAAGTAGGCCGCGCTGTCTTTGGCCGAACCGACCTTCAGGCCGGACGAAATACGGTCCTGCGTGGTCGACAGATCGTTGTTGACTTCACGCAGAGCCTGCAGTGCGTTCATTGCGGAGGAGTTTGTGTTGATGGAGGTCATCTGGATCTCGATCCTTTGCTTCTTGCTTCAGCTCGCCGGTCATTCTCTCCGGCTGCCGGGCATCACCCGGACAAGAAGTGGAAGTGTGGGTCAGGTTTCCAAATGGTTTCCATTTTCGCAGATTGCTGCGCGCTCAGTATTTCTTTTCAAAGCCTTTCGCCGCCGATTGGACGGAGACATCCCCGCGGAGTTGGCCGGATTTGTCGTAGACCCCCTTCAGGCTCTGGCGGTTACGCAGGTGCTCGATCTCATTGACGATCGTGCGTGAGGCTTCGGCCATACCCCGCAAGAGCCGTTCATTGGTGGCAATCTGCTCGGAGAGCTCCTTGATGAGGTTGCGAAGCTGAACGGCGACTGGCACATCCGCCGTCAGGAAGGGTTCGACAACCGGCTGGCGGCGCTCAATCGCTTCCAGAAGTTTGACCTTCTCCTCAAAGTATGAGGCGACGCGGCCGATGTCATTCGCGGCCAGCGCATTCTGCTCTTTCCGCAGGAATTCAATCATGTTCGAGACAATCGTCTCAAAGTCTTCCAGGTTCGCCTCATCTTCCTGCGTCAGGCCGGATGTGCTGGAGCCCTGGCGCGCTTTGCGCTCACTGAGGCGCAGGCCGAGGCGGGAAAGCGCCGATGCGGGCGGGACGCCGATCATTTCGTATACTCCTTGATCTGGGCTTCAATCGAACCGGCAATGCCAATACCGCCCGCCTCTGCGACTTCCTGAGCAAGCGCGCTGGCAAGCACGCCGCGAAACATTTCCTCGCCATGTCCGCCCGCCGGATTGGGCAAGGCATGTTCGAGCATACTTGAGAACACCGATCCCAAGTACGCGGCCTCGAACTCGGTAGCCGCCACAGCTGCCGGATCCCGGCTGCGGGTCACTTCAACGAGAGGCGTGGCGCTGGCGGGAGCAGAAATCTTCGCGTCCATCAGATGATCTCCAACTCGGCATGCAGGGCGCCCGCCGCCTTGATCGCTTGCAGGATGGAGATGATCTCCTGTGCCCCGATGCCGATATCATTCAGGCCGTCGACCAGCTGCCGCAAGCTGACCTGGCCGCCTACCACGGCAAAACCTGAGGCCTTCTGCTGAACCTCGATATCAGTCGCCGGAACAATCACGGTTTCACCGATGGTGATCGGCGCAGGCTGACTGACCGCCGCGCTTTCCGTAACGCTGACCGTAAGCCCGCCCTGGCTGATCGCAACCTCGTCGATGCGCACGTCTGACCCGATGACGATCGTTCCGGATTTGGCGTCGATCACAACTTTGGCCGGAGAGTCAGGCTCAACGGTCAGGTTTTCGATCATGGCCAGCATTTCCGGAATATCCGCCTTGCCCGTGAGACGCACTTCGACGGTGCCAGGATCCAGTGTGACCGCTTTGGCAACGCCGGATACTTCGTTGATCACATCCTTGATGCGGACCGCAGTTGTGAAATCAGGGTTCCGCAGCGCGAGCCGGATGCTGTCCATCTGCCGCAGATCAAAGCCGACCTCCTTCTCGACGGTGGCGCCGTTTTCGATCCGAGCCACTGTGGGTACGCCATTTGTGACCTCGGCGGCCGCGCCTTGCACGTTGTAGCCCCCAACAGCAAGCGGACCCTGGCCCACCGCATAGATCTCGCCATCGGCCCCGGAGAGCGGGGTGACCAGAAGGGTGCCGCCCCGCAGTGAACTTGCATCCCCCAGGGATGAGATGCTGACGTCGATTTCACTGCCCCGGCGCGCATAAGGGGGCAATTCCGCAGTCACCATGACCGCGGCGGCATTCTTGGTGTTGAGGTCTTCGCCGCTCAGGTTGCCAACGCCCAGCCGGGAAAGCATCCCCTCGATTGATTTTCGCGTAAACGGCGAATTGCGCATACTGTCGCCAGTTCCGTCCAGGCCAACGACCAGACCGTAGCCGATCAGCTGGTTCGAGCGGACACCCTCGAAATTCACGATATCCTTCAGGCGGACCTCAGCCTGCCCTGCCCCGGCTGTCAGGGCAATCGACAAGGCAAGAAGAAGTCTTTTGAGCATCAATTCAGCATCCATTTGGCTCCCGCAGTGCGGGGAATCTTCAGTTCGCGGCAAGGCATCGACCGCCGGTCAGTCCCGGTGCCAAATTGTGGACAACCGTCCCCCGGTATCGCGCCCTGCATTGAACCCTTACAGCCGGGCACTGTAACCTATTCATGATTTTTCGCAAGTTCCAGAAGGATGCCCGATGCGTGTAATTTTGCATGACCCGGTCCAGGCCCGGCTGACGCGGCTGATGGGCGCGCTGAAAGCTGAAGGGTTCCTGCCCGCCGTCTTGCCGGAGGCCGCGATCCGCAGCGGAGCTGCGGGTTTGGATGAGAACGCGTCAGGCTTGCTGCCCATCATCCTTGGCCTGGCGCCGGATGCGGATGCTGCGCGCAATGTGCGCAAATTGCGTTCTTCCGGGACCATGAGCCCATTGCTCATTCTGCAGGATGGGCTTTCGGGCGAAGCCGTCGCGCGCACGCTTGATGCAGGAGCGGATGATGTCGTCGGGGGCGCCTGTGAGCCGGCCGAGGTCGCTGCCCGCCTCCGCGCGATCTCTCGCAAGCAGTTCAATCTGCGAACTCCGGAGGTTCGAACCGGGAACCTGACGGTTTATCTGGACGGCAGGGATCCGGATGTGAACGGGGAAACGGTTCGCCTCTCCGCCAGCGAGAACGCCATCCTGAAGAACCTGGCCTTGAACATTGGCAAGGTCGTGCGAAGGGAGACGCTCTTTGACGCGCTTTACGCTTTCGCTGAATACCAACCCTATATGAAGGCGCTGGATGTTCATATCTGCAAGCTGCGCCGGAAACTGGGGGCGAGCGCACCGGGCGCGGGTAGCTGGATCCGCACCCACAACGGCCGTGGTTATTCTCTTGCCGAGACGGTAGAATAATAAGCCCGATCCGTCGGCCGCAGCGCGGCCGACGTTGCGCGTTCAAAACCGGGAGCTGAAGCCGAACAGAACGGCTTGATCACTTTCGCCTGCGACGTGGCCTGAATTCAAAGTGGAAATCGCAGCAAGCCGCAATTCGCCTAGCCTTCCTGCAGGAGCTGCATATTCGATTGCGAAATCAAGCTGGCGGCTGCTGGATGATACGTCCGCTTCCATATTCGCAAAAGCAACGGACCCGGCGGTTGCTGCGACCGGCAGCCGCATGTTGATATGACCGCCAGAGAAACCCGCGGGCCTTGTCGCCGACAGGGACACGACGTCCCCGGCAGCGGCGACGTCGGCCAGATCTAAGGCAACACTGAGCTCATCATAGGCAAGTCCCTCAAACCCTCGGACCAGACCTGCACCGTTCCCTTCAGCCAAGCCATATCGGCCCTCAAGGCGGAAGCCGGCCCTATCGGCAAACCGCTTTGAAATGGCCGCTCCGATTTCAAACGTGTTTCCTGTGATGGACGCCTCATGTCCTGGGACGGTCATTCCCATAACGGAGCCGCGCTCCTGCAGGGCTGTTAAGCCCAGCTCGAAGCTGCCATTACGCAGCTCGAAGCCTTTCAGGTAATCCAAACCGAACGAGCCCTCCCCGTCAGTCAAGAGACTGATGACTGATCGTTCATTTGCCAGAACGGGATGATCGGAGATACCGGCCATGCTGAGGGCGTCAGGCGCGTTTGCCATGCCCGAGCCTGCGAAGTAGGTCCCGCCGGAACGGAGCCCTTTGTTCTTTGCCTCCCGCGACCGCTGGAAATCGGGCGCCATGAACGAGGCCAGCCGGTACTCATTCAAATTGATGCGCCCCGCATCTGCGGCAACCGCGTCTGCCCGCAAGGTGAATACCCCATCGAGCGCGTCGATCGCCACGACCGATGCTGAGGAGAGGGACGCGGTAACCGCCTTGCCGCTCATCGGGCTGGCTGCGACCGCCGCACGCCCCAGGGCAAGCATGTCCGCTCCGCTGCCGGCACCCATGGGGATGCCCGTAGACCCGATCGGCAGAAGCGCATCTCGGAGGTTGATGAAGCCGTGTCCGAATTCGCTGTTGTACCCGTGACTGATGCCGTCCGCAAAATCGACTTCGCCTGTGGTTTGGAACCAGCTGTTGTCCGCGGTCACCAGAAGACGCGCCCGGAGCTGTTGCGGCGTAAGATCCGGAAACGCCTCAGCCAGCAGCGCCATCGAACCGGCCACCTGCGGGGCCACAAAGCTGGTCCCGGTGGAGATGCCATAGCTGTCCGCACCGCCATTCTTCGCCGTCAGGATCTGGCCATTGCCGGTCAGGCAGTAACGGCCGGTCTCCATGCATCCGGCAGAGATACGGGTCGCGGAGATGATCCGGTCGTCATCAAATTCGGGAATGGCATTCACAGCCGTCAGGAAGCTCTGCTCGAGATCGGGATAGGACAGCGGCAATGCCGCCATCGCATGAGCATGGGTGGCGTCGTATTCATTCTGCATGGAGAAGATCACGATACCGTTTTTCGCATAGTCGCGGAGCGCCGCGATATACTCCTGCCCCGCGCTTCCCGCGAACAGGTCGCGGGAGGGGCCTTGACCGAGATCGTAGTCGATCGACCAGGAATTGTTGATCGCAATCGCACCGGCCGCCTTCGCCCCCTTGAGAAAACCTGCCTGCTGGCGCCAATCAACCATGTGGGTGAAATCCATCGTACCGACATAAAGGTCTGCTGCCGGGGCAAAACCCAGGGCACCGCCGCCCTGGCCGGTCCCGGCAATAACGGAGGCAACTGCTGTCCCGTGCTCGCCCGACCCGGCGCTGCCTTCAATGGCGATCGACTTTCCGCTGAACTGCTCGTGTCCGGCGAAGATGCCATCATCGACCATGGCTACGACTTGCCCTGCGCCGGTAAGGCCGGTGGACAACGCGTAGTCGAGTCTGGCCGCCTGCAGCGCGTTCGACCTGACCGTCCGGGTCTCGGAAAATTCCGGATGCCCATCGATCCGGAACCGGTACGCCACATTGTTGGCAATGAAGCCTGCCAGGCTGCGCACGGCCTGCACCTTGTCGGCGTCAAAGCTCTCGACGAAGCCGCGCGTCCAGCTGCCGTCACCGACGTCCGGCGCCGGGGGCGGACCGATGTCGACCCCTCCGGCGGTTTCATCAGAGCCGCCCTTACAGGCGCTGAGCAGGGCTACCGAAATCAAAAGAAGAGCACGGGACGTCATAGAGGCTCCATTAGCGACGTTTATTCAAAGGCAAGGTTAGATTATCGCAAATTCTGATGCACGTTTTTTCTCAGCAACTGTGGTTTTCGCATCTTTCATGGCGTAGGTTAACCTCTGTCGCGTCATACAGGCGCTGACACTGCCGTAACGGTGAAAAGCTTGGAGCACGATATGCGCGCAACTTACTTTGTTAAGTTAGCGCTAGCTTCCAGCGTAGCCACATTGGGTTTGGCCCAAATAGCCACCGCAGAAGATAGCGTTAGGATCAATGCAGGCAAATCTGCAGAGATCGATATGTTCGGAATCTGTAAAATTGTGAAAAATGATGGGAAAACTCCCATTAATGTTCCTGTCCACAGCAGATCTGAATGGAGTTCTGGCACCGGCGCCTTCCTCAACAACATCGCAGATATGGACAGTATCTATGTCTCCGAATGCGTGTCAGGGGGTGTTATTGGAGCCTTCGCCTATCAAAAGTGGAGCGATGAGGGGGGAATACCTGGTCATCGCTTCCCTGTGATCAACAAGACATTCCACGAGGAGGCTGGGTACAAAGCGCCCACTTACAGTGGCTATCCTGAAGATCACTGCGTCTTGAAGAGTGGCGTAAAACCTCAATTCCATGATGGCGGCAAATGGCCGTTCCCGACTTTGGGACAGCCTACAGTGGAACAGGCTCGCGCAGCATCGCAACCTGTTCTCGCTGATTATAAGCCGCCGGAAACTGGATGGTGCAACATCAGCTTCTTTCGGGAAGCAAGTGACCCCAATGCGACGGACACTGTGTGGTATAAAGTGAACGCGATCATCTACGCGAACTGATGCCACATAGCTCCCCCTCATCGATCGAGGGGGAGCTATGTGTTTCGTCGGCGTTCTTGCCGGGCTCTGACCGTCCGACGTTAAGCTTGCCAATTTCCGAGAAACTTTCGCAGCTTGAAGTTGCAGCCCCGACAAGCCAAGATCTCCGGTGAAGGCCACGTCAGGATTGCTGTTTACGCGATCGTCAAACGACCGACTTCACAAGGGTCCGCATTCGGACGGCAGCAATCTAAAAGCCGGTGCCTGCGCGTTTGGCCCGACCAGGAAGCATAATTATGGCAATCAAGAATTTCAGGCACTCCCCGGAATTTCAAAAAGAGCTCGAAGAGGCCCGAGGCTCCAGATTGCTGACGCTCGGCGATCTGTTCTTCCCCATGCCCAGCAGCTGGGGATTGCGAGGCGATCCCTACCTCTGGAGCGCGCTGGCGGCGCAGATGAACTATGAGCGCCTGGAAGATGAATGTGACTCGGAGCCATCTTTCGAGAACCATATCAAGGCACTCTTCCACGAACTGACCGGCGCCGATATCGACAAGGCATCAACGGATCCCACGGTTCCAATGTTTGCTCATGGAGGGATGTCCAGCGGGATGGTATCTCTCAACTGGTGGCGTGGGACCGGAATTCCACTCCTGCTGCGACGCCATCAGAACCTAATCGAGAAGAACTAGGCGAAGCTCCCCTTCGTAAGGAGGGGGAGATAGTAACATATGAAATCGCTAGCCTATTAGGAGGCGTTGCTTGAATAAGACGATTGAAGCAGCAGACTTGTCCGCACTGATCATGAAGTCAGAGGATTTCCTCGGGCTCACCAACAGCCTCGACGTCTACTGTCCTTTTGAGGCGCTGTCCGTTGCGAGGATGGAGATCCGCCATTCCAACTTTCTAGCCGATATCGTCGATCCAACCCGCCCGCATGGTTTCGATGACGCCTGCACCCGCGCGCTCCTTGAGACGCTGCTCGCGTCGGCTGGCGAGCCTGAGCTGTTGTTGCGGCTGCATCTGTCCGACCTCGGAGGCATCGAGGTTATGAGGGAGTGGCGGCACATAGACTTGCTGCTCAGGCTTCCCAAAACCGCCACGAGCCCTGAAATCGTCTTTGCGATTGAGCTGAAGGTCGAAGCCGGGGAAAGCACAGGCCAACTCGATCGCTACCGGAAAATTGTTGAAGAAACCTGGCCCGCGGCACGGCATTTCTTTTTCTTCCTGACCGTGAGGCAAGATGCTTCTAGTGCCAAGGAGTGGATCGATGTTGGTTTCGCAGATCTCTTGGAGAATTTGGATGTCGTTGTGAGGAAGGAAATCGGCCACCCCACAGCGCGCATCATGCTTGCATCATACATTCAGATGCTGAGGAGAAGATACTTGGAAGACCCCGTCCTCGATGAACTCGCTCAAAAGATCTGGGCGCAACATAAAAACGCGCTGGAGTTTCTCTTGGCCAGAAAGCCGAACCCGGCCCAAGATCTCCTGAAGGCCCTGACCGACGCAGAAGCTCTTGAAGTCATGAACGCGCACCTCAAAGAGGTCGGCGGCGGATTGACCATCGACGTGGACAGCATTCGCTCCAACTGGGTGTACCTTGCCATCCCAAATTGGGATCGGATGGAGGCTATGCACAAAGGCGAAGGCTGGACGCCCACAAATAGGATCCTGCTGATAGAAGTTCTCGCCGGCGAGGACGGCGCGACGGTCAAGATCGCGATCGGCCCCGGCCAGGCTGAAGCCCGCCAGGCAATCTATGGCGCCTTGGAAAGTGTTGAGCTGGAGGGCTTCAAGAAAGCGCGATCTCTTACGAACCGATACACAACCATGTTCAGCATTTCCCTGTTGGGCAAGCGGCAGGTGGAGAAGATCATTTCAGATGGCCTGGACCAAGATACGGTGAACACTATTCGGATGAAGCTTGCTGCCCTTTTTGCCAGAAGCTTGCCAGCTCTGGATGAGGCATTGAACCGATATGACTTCGAGGCGCCCTCGACGTAATCGCTCAGAGCGCCGGAAGCTTACCTGCCGCGCTTACCCAGAATTCCATCGACCTGTTCCAGCACCGCATCGAAGTCCGCAAGCGCCCTTTCCACCGCGGCCTTGTTCTCCTCTTTGATGCGGCGCGCCTCCCCGGCCCTGCCCTGCCCCGCTTGAGGCAGGCCAGCACTGCCGCGGGCCGCAAGACCTGCGGCGGGAGCGGCACGTCCGGCAGGCTCCGCCCGCCTGCCCAGCAATGCGGCCAGACCCGGGGTGGCCCAGATCCGGGCCGAACGCCGGCGCGTCATCTCTACGATAAGCCCCAGCTCGACCAGCTCCCCGAGGAGATTGATCGCGCCGCGCTGCGTGATACCCAGGCGGTCCGCCAGCGCCTGCGAGGTCATGACCGGTTCAATGCCGAAGGCATCTACCGCATCCGGCAGGCGGGAGCGGCGGCTTTTGCCCCGCGCGGCCATGGCGGCCTTTTCCCGCCACGCCCGAATGGTGATCACCCGGCCCAGCTCCTGGTCGAGGATGCCCCCGATCCCCTGAAGCAATTCCTGAACCGCTTTGGGATTCAGCGGTGACCAGATCCGGAACCGCATCCGCGTCAGCGCAAGCGAGGGCAGGATTACCCAGGATGCATCGACGCGCCCACCGAGCCCCCGCAGCGGATCATCCATGTGGCGATCCCGCGATGCACCGCCGAGAACACGGCTGCGCGACAAATGCTCGGCGGCCGCAAACACCAGCCGCTCCGCAACCGGGCTGCGCCGTTCGGTCAGCGCCGCATAGTGGGCACTGGCGCGGATGGCTTCCAGCAGAGGCGCGCGGCCGCGGCACTGCGCAAACACCTGCACCATCTCGTCATCCACCTCCGGCAGCGGCTCATAGGTCTCTGCACGCGCTGATAGCCTGGCGATCCGGTCGAGCACCGATAGCGGCTCATTAGCCGGGTCGCCCGGCGCCCGCAAAAACCGCAGGACCGAAAGCGCATCCTCGATCGCCCTGACATCCGCGTGGGTTTCCGGGTTTTCACTGACCCGCACGAGGAGATCAGTTTCCGACAGGCGCAGATCCTCCAGTCCAATCGATGCGGCCGCTTCGGCCACCGCGGCCTCGCTGCGCCACTGCGCTGCAATCACCGGATCCGCCGCCAGGTGGCCCTCAATGCGGGAAGCCCTGACTTCGGCGGCTAAAACCAGATCGAAAGGGCTCCCGAAGGTCATCTGTCCTCACTAATTTATTTCAACTATTTGCGTTTGGTTATCTGCTCTTATGGAACGTCAATCAACATTTCATTCCATTGCCTAATAGGATTTCAGGCCATATCAAACGGCAGCGGCCCGCCCTCCCCTGCCGGACGGACGGTCGAAATCCCGATGATACGTCGGCGCGGGCGCTCATATGTCTGACAGCCTTATTTCATTGGGCTCATCGCCCAAACGGGCGCCAGCCGTGCCTCAGGTCGACGAGAGAGAGCCGCCTTTGCAGGCGTTTACAAACGACTGGTTGAGAATGACTTATGATATTGAATTTGTCGCGCGCCTCTGCCAATATGCGAAAAACGGATAGGCGCAGCCGGGCCAGGAGGACGCAAGATGGCACCCGTCAAACTCAATCTCACCTTCTCCTGGTCGAAGATCGATGATCCCAACCCGACCAGCCGCCGTGTGCTGCTGCCGGGCGGTAATGAAGCGCGGATTTTCCGCTCAGTGCTGGACGGGGAGTGGTTCGCGGTGGTCAATGAGCGCAGCAAATCCGGGCTGGGTTCCGAAGAGGCCGCCATCAGCTATTCTGAGCAGGAACTCGAGCGCCTGATCCTCGCGGACATTCAGGCAGCGAAGGCAAAGCTGGCCGTCTATGACCCGCTGATCATCCCGGAAAACGAAATGGAGGCGGCGTGACATGGGGCCGAAAGAAACTGCCGCGCTGATGTGGGTCGGCGAGAATGAGGGCATGGCCCCTCTCAACGAGTTGTCCTCTTCCGCGCTGAACCTGCTCAAAGCCCGCGGCCTCGCCAAGCCCAACCAGGGCGGCAAGCGCAAACTGCAGGATGACTGCTGGTACCTGACCCCGCAAGGCCGGTCTCTTTTCGACCGGCTTTGGGTAGAGGATCAGTCTCGCATCGATCCTGAGACCATCATCCCTGATCTCGTGGCGGGCTGGGCCGGCCGGGAGCTGCCGGACGGAGCCGTCCGGCTCCGGGCCCGTGAGGTAGCCCGCATCTTTACAGCTTTCAAGCAAGCCGTGGATGAGCCCGGCTGCCCGGATGAGATCCGAGATGGCTGGGAGTCGATCGTTGAAATGTGGCAGGGCCCAGTTTCCATCAGGGCGGCCGTGCTGCTGCCGCGCCAGGCCGCCGACCGTTTGCTCCCTGCCCTGTCGCCGGAACTGAACGATGCGGAGCTGCAATGCCCCTGATCGGCTACGCAAGGGTCTCGACGGACGAGCAGTCCAATGCCGCCCAGGTGCAGGAACTGCGCGCGGCCGGTTGCACCGAAGTCCATGAGGAGCATGGCTCCGGCGGCAGCCGCGAGCGCCCTGCCCTGCGCCATCTCTGCGACAGCTTGAAAGCGGGCGACACGCTGGTTGTTGTCCGGCTGGACCGTCTGGCTCGATCCCTTTCTCATCTGCTTGAGGTGATCGAGGGCCTCGAAGCCAAGGGGGCGCATTTCAAATCGCTCCGCGATCCGGTCGACACCTCCAGCCCGCAGGGGAAGTTCACCCTGCAGGTGCTTGGGGCGGCCGCTGAGCTTGAGCGGGCCCTTATCCGGGAGCGAACCCTGTCCGGATTGCGCTCAGCGCGGTCCGAGGGCCGCATCGGCGGCAACCCCGGCTTGCGGTCCCAGGATCCTGAAGCCATCCGTAAGGTCCGGTACGCCCGGGACCAGGCGCATTTCAGCAAACTAGAGCGCAGCGCCAGCCAATGGGTTCCCGAGGTCCGCAGGCTGCGGCCCGATATGCCTTGGGAAGACGTGACACGCATCATCAACGCCAAGCTGCCAGCCGATGCCCGAAAGTGGTCTATCGAGCGCCTGAAGCGCGCCGTCAGGCGCTATGTGCGGGAAGGGCTGATGGATCCCGCTGTTCTCGAACGCGCGCCCCGCAAGGATACAGATGACCGGCTTCTGGCGATTATCGCCGGCATCGCGGGCGCCGCGCCTGACATGACGCTCGCTCAGATTGCTGACCGGCTGGAAGCCATGCATGAGCGTACACCGCGCGGCCGGTCGAAATGGTCCGCCTCCTCGGTGAAGATGCTGCTGGATCGGGCTAAAACCCGGGGCCTGTTAAGCTAGGCTGTTTTTGAATTGCAAACCTCACTGGCTCCTGCGAGTGTATTTGCGAAAATAGATAAAGGGCATTACCAATGGTCGATTTGAAAAAGCCGCCGCTCGTTAACCACAACGAGCATCTGCACATCTTGAATCCCAGCAGCCGGGAAACCGCCTCAGCTGTTCCTGTAACCCGTGTCAGGGATCTTATGGCAGTGCATGAGGAGTTCATTGATGAACGCAAGATCTCAGGTCGAGTGCTGAAGTTCACGCCAACCGCGACGTATCACTTGGAACAGGCGCTGTTTCTTCACAAGGGTGCCGTAATGGAGCTGCCTGCAGGCCGGGCATGTGTTGTCTTCCAGCAGACCCGGTATGGTGTTCAAGCGCGTGGTTTCTATGCCCTGACGGACAGTCGGATTAGTGGTCCGGCCGCCTATCTTGATGTCGAAGCACCGGATGTCTCCGCCATTTGTCTTGAAAAAATCGAAGCTGGCCATACGCCACTTGATGGCGATTTCGGGGGTCATGTGGTGGTCGCCGTTATTGCCGCTGTGATTTATGGCTGTTCGATGGCGTACATGTTTGAAGTCACAGAGTCTCGGTCTTTGGCGCTATTCCTGGGTGGGCTTATGGCTCTTACGAATGGCTACCTAGTTGCCAAATACGGCGCTAGCATTTGGAAGAGCCGAGGTGAACATGCGAAAAGTCTAATTCAACATTCCATCGAGACCGATGTCGAACTGTTCCTGCCAGATGTAATCGCTCAGGCGACTGCGCCCTTGGAGGACGGTCAATGATTTCCAAACTCTCTCTGGCCGGCATCTGGTTCTATCAGACCTTCATTTCCCCTCGCAAAGGCTATTCCTGCGCCTACCGCGTTGCCAATGGCGGCCCCGGCTGCTCAGGATTTGCGAAAGAGAAAATCCGTGAGATTGGGTTTTTCGGGGCTATGCCCCTGATCAGGCAGCGCTTCAAAGATTGCTCCACTGCCGCTGAAGGTATCCGGCAGCGGCGCAGAAAGCCGGGACGAGGGTGCCGCAATGAAGCGGCGATGTGCGACTGCGATCCCCTGCTGCCCGACATCACAGACGGTTGCGGTGATGTTCCTCGCCTCGGAAAGGCGCAAAGCCCGTCCTGTGATGACGGATGTTCTGCGACCTGCAAAGGGTGTGATGGATGTGCTTGCGGGTGCGACGGGTTTTAACCCCTTGAAGCAGGGAGGAGCTACAAAATGAAAGCATCCACGCTGTGCGTCATGGCAGCAATCCTTGGGATCGCGCTCGGTGGCGTTTTTCTGATCCGCGGACCTTCGGGGGGTGGTGCGGGCCAGCATGAAGGTCATGTCGAAACCGCTGTTCAGCAGGCCATTGAGGCGCTTGGGCCGCTGCCTGCCCCCCTGCCCCGCCGAGCAGCTGCAAACCTCGAGGATGGCGCCGTTGTTTCCTGGCGGACGCGTGTAAACGGCAGGTCAACGCTTAGCTGCACGCTCGACAACACCGGATCGGTCAGCTGGCGTATTGACCTGGTTCTTCCTGGCAGCATCTCCGGTGTGCTCACGGTCACGCCGGAGATGAGATACACCCCCATCCTCATGAGGCACTGCGAAGCCGTATTCAGCGACTGAGATGTCAGCCAGGCCCTGCTGGGCCTGGTCAATGGGGATCAGGCCGTAACACGGCCGTGCTGATGCTCTGTATCGGGCCTCGATGCAGGGGTAAAAGGACGAGGGTTGCAGGAAACCATGGGGAACCCCTGCTGCCCTTCAGCTCCCTCTAGCCGGAGGACCTCCGTGCCGCGAATGCGGGTGCGCAAATGGCACCAGGTGACCTTGATGCCATCGTGGACAGCAGTCATCAAGGTTGTGATCCGGGTCTCATCATCAGGGTAGTAATGCCCCCGAATTGAGATGGGTAGCCCAATGGGGCAACAACGCAATACAAGGTCATCAACGCTCTCGATCGCTGCTTCTATCCCGAAATCTTCTAGGAAGTAGCCGGTCACACCTTCCCCAGCCGCGATCAGAAAGACAGCGTCCTGGCCTGCGCTCTTAAAGCGCAAGTCCTGATCCCCGCCCGTGGAGAGGCCAAACTCTTGCATAAGATATCGGATTTCACCTGCGCTGCTTGCTTTCAGCGGGCCAAAGCGGAGCACGCCCTTATCGGTGGCCAAATCAAGCTCGGGGCAAAAGTTTTGCTCAGCGGGAAGATCAAACATTGGGTCGCTGTCCTTCTATTATTGGCGTCATGTAAAGGGACCAGAAGCTCTCGCTTCTGGCATTTCACACGGCACGATCCTCACCGAAGTGACTAAGTCACATATGGCTAGCAATGCGCATGGCTGACCCTAATGGGCCCGGCGCTTCGTGCTTTACTGCTCTTGTTAACAATAGACTCGCAAAACGCGAGAATAGGAGCTCGATAGCGTCACAAAACTGTTACATCCAGCCAAATTTGGTGGGCGTACCCAAAAGGGGACGCACCGGCGCCAATCGCTCAGATCAAGCTGTGCTTGTGCGCGATGGAAACCACATGAGTGGCATTTCTGGCTCCAATCCGCTTGCGGATCCGCAGGACGCGCTTCTTGATAGCTTCACGGCTCGTACCCATCGCGCTTGCGATTTCATCCTGCGACAAGCCATCCGCCAATTGCTGGATCGTTTGGATATCAAGCTCTGACATCCCCAGGCGACCGTCGTGAACTTCGACAATCTGCTTCAGGATCTCGTATGATTGATCCAACTCTTGCTGGCTAAAAGGTCGGTCCGGGCGCGCTATCGACAGCATGCATTTGCCACCTTTGAAGTGCTTGCTCTTCGTCGATGCCACAGCACCGAAGTTCATGCCGTGCAGCGCGCCAAGCCTCAAGGAAAAACAGGGTATCGAGGGGTACATCCGAGCCACGTCATCCCAGCGACAAACCCCCGTATTCGCGACCCCCCACATGAGTATCGAGTCCAGCATGGAAAGGCTGTGCCGATGATATGCCTCCCGCCAGGCAGCCGGATATGTCGCATAGGCGAATTGCGACCGCCAAACGTTGGAGTGCAACAGTAGCGCGTAGCCTGCCGTAGCAATGCTAGATAGCTCTTCATCATGCTATGCGAAATTCGGTATTAGGGTGAAAGGGTCGCTCTGAAACAGCGGCATCTGAAACCTCTGGTAGGCTTACTCTCTCCAGCGTTTTTGCATACGCATACAGTATCCAGGCGATACCTCTAAAGGGTTCCTCGTGGAATGAAAGTGAAACCGCCAAGGTAAACAGATAGTTTCTCTTGAGCACAGTAATCCTGCGTGCAAATATGCGAAAATCGGACAGTATGCCATACCAGACATCCGTCGCAGCCAAGATCGAGCACCTGTATGACGAAACTCTCCCCATACCGGCTAGGCCGCGCTGAGGCGGAAGCCTATGGCGTCGTGACCGCGGACGAAGAAGAGATGTTCAACCCGTGGAAAAACGGCCGGAAGGCTGCCTGGAACGCAGAATCTTATGCAGAAGAATGGGAGAAGGGTTACCGGCAGGGTGTCGAGGATAACATCGTCAGGGACAAAGCGGCCCGGGAAGCTGAAGAGCGGGCCCGCCTGTCAAAACGGCCCTACTACCATGTGACCTCGCCGGAGTCGGCTGAGAACATCATCGAAATCGGCTTTCAGGGCGGCTGGGGAGATGATGGCTTTGGGGTCTATGTCTACGACAATCTCCCAGATGCCTACGCCTATGCCAAATCCGGCGGTTGGGATGGCGAGCTGACCCGCGCCGTCATCCTGGAGCTCCAGGCAGTTCCGGACGATTTTGATGCGATCATCCCGGATCCCGCCTGGCCAAACCCTGAAGACTACGAAACCGTCCTGATTCACCGTATGGATGAGGATGACCCGATGCCATGGGAGGTCGACGTTTCAATCATCGACCGCTCCGAACTCTCGCAATGGGAGGGTTTCCGGGGCAGTTCGCTGGACATCCCAGAGAAAGTTGCAGAGTCAGCGGCCGAACCGCCCTTCCCAGGGTGATCTTGGGGATCCTGATGCCCCTGCCCCTCCGCGGAGCAATGACCAAACGTTGAATGACGCTACGCGTCTGCCGCGCCAAAGGGGGCGCCGGTCGACGACCCATCGAGGTTGCTAGTCATGGGCCGCGGCTGGCAGGAATCATTCTCTCAACCTCTCCGGGTCACGATCGCTTGCGGGGGGGTCTTAATGGTTCATCAAGAATCGACTTGCCTTGATTTTGCGGGCTGAATCGCGTCGATGCCCCCTGAAATGGGCCATTCTCTGGCAATTCATCCGGCGCCATCTCAGGTCCACAAATGCAATAAGTTATTGAAAACAAATTGCTTATCAAAGTGGAGGCCGGTCATCACCGTATCATGCCTTCGCCGATATTCCCTATCCTCGTCAGCTTTCTATAGACCCACGCGGTTTTCTTGATGTAGGGTCCAAGCAAAAGAATAACCGAGGATTGAGCAGCATGAGAGACCTACTGGGCTCTGAAACACTGAATTCGTTCAGTGAAGCGCTGGATGTCGCCCTGAAGACGCAGATAAGCCGTCTTCTCGCGCCTGACACTCGCAAGTCTGAAAAGGGCCTGCGTCGTTTCACGATTCGTGAGATGGCCGACCTTGCCTTCCGCATGAATTACAACACTCTAAGGCACCACCTCAAAACAATCGAGGGGTTGCCCGAAGGCATTATGGAGCCCGGCAACCGGCGCACCTTCTCGCTGGATGAGATCCACGAGATTCAGGCCCGCCTCTACGAGGCCGGGAAGATCACGCCAGAGATGTTCCCGGGCAAGTTTGAGGGCGAACACACCTCAAAGCTGCTGATTTACAACCTGAAAGGCGGAGTCTCCAAGACCTCCACCGCCGCAAACCTATCACAGTTTCTGGCGGTACGAGGCTTTAAGGTCCTCGTTGTCGATCTCGATCCGCAAGCAAGCTGCTCGGACCTCTTCGATATTCAGGCGGACCTTGACGGCCTGCCCTCGATCTATGACGTCCTGCGCTATGAGGAAGATGGTGACGGCGAGCTGCGCGTGCCAATCACTGATGCAATCCAGGCTACCTACTTCCCGAACATCGACATCATCCCGGGCTCGATCGCATTGACCGAGTTTGAGTACGAAACCGCGAGCGCGGCGGCTCGTGGCGTACCATTCTATTCCCGGATCTCAGAAGCCCTGAGCCTCGTCGAGGACGCCTACGATGTGGTTCTCTTCGATACACCGCCCCACATGAGTTTCTGTGTGATCGCGGCGCTCTATGCGTCGAACGCCATGCTGATCCCGCTCTCGGCCGGTATGTTGGATGTGGTCAGCCTTGTGAAGTTTCTTGATCTTGCCTCCAGCACCCTTCGGAGCATCGAGGAGGTTGATCCAAACAAACGCTTCGACTTCGTTCGCATCCTGCTGACCCGATATTCTCCGAGCGACCCAGCTCAACTGGGTTTGGCTTCTTTCCTGCGTAACACGCTCGGCACATCCATGCTCAACACGGATTTCCTAGCATCGACAGCAATTGCTGATGCTGGGAACACCATGAATCCGTTGCTTGAGGTCGATCCTTCCAGCTTCACCCGGAAAACCTATGACAGGATCCTTGAGAGCCTGCACGGGATCGCCATGGAGATCGAGGAGGAGATCATGATTAGCCGCGGGCGGATTCCCGAGAATAGTGAGGTCTCCTAATGGCACGACCAGTATTCGACGCACCCAAAACTCCAGATGAGAACACGGAATCTCAAACCCGGCGCGCACCGGTAACTCCGCGGCGGAAGCCCATCATCAAGGGCGGCGCAGCCAGCGACAAGTACATCAAAGCCGCGACCCAGGGCGGTGCCGACCGGACGTACCAGGAAATTGCCGTCAACCAGATCGCTGACAGCAAGATCCGTGATCGCATTGACATCAATGAAGACCTTCAAGGTTTGATGGACAGCATCCGGGAGAACGGTCAACAGATTCCCATCCTGGTCCGCGCCATCACCGGTGACCAGCCCTACGAGATCGTTGTTGGCCGTCGTCGTCTGGCAGCCACGCGACGTCTGGGCATGCCTCGCATCAAGGCATTCGTCTCCAAGATGGATGATCGTGAAGCCTTCGTTGCCCAGGGTATCGAAAATTCAGCCCGATTGGAGACCAGCTATATCGAGCGCGCGCGTGCAGCGGCCCAAGGTCTGGAAGCAGGATTTGACCAGAAGGATATTGCTGAGTTCCTCAATGTATCGCGCACGCTCATCAATTTCATGATCAAGGCCTACACGACTTTGGGGGAAGATCTGGTTGTCGCCATCGGTCCCGCCAGAGGCGTAGGGCGTCGTCAATGGGACAAGCTAATCGCCGAAATGGCGGCCCATAAAATCACACCCTCGGCCGCACTGTCTCTCGTCGATATCGAGATCGAGGACAGTGTCGAGCGATTCCAGAGCCTCATGAAATCGGTCCAGGCCGGAGGCAAGCGAAAGAGAGCGTCCAAGCCAGCGAAGACGGACACACAGCGCGCCTACATGAATGGTAACGTCACGACAGTCCGAAAGGACAATCAGATCGTGATCAAGACCAAGAAGTCCATGCCCCCTGCCCTCCTAGATCGACTTGCTGAAAGCATCGATGCGCTGATCAGGGAGCATGAAGAAAATCAGAGCAAGGGAGGAATGTAAGTCACTGATAAACAACGATAAATTGCGATTTACCGTGGTAAATCGAAGTAACAAGAAACTAAAGCAGGCACACGTAAAGTAGGAGCAGACACCCGAGCAAAAGAAAAAGGCCCCCCGAAACCGTAGTTTCGAAGAGCCTCGTTTGGTCTTGTAGCAAAGCCTTTCTAGCGCCTTTTCGAAAAGCATTCAACACCGGTCATTCGGTGAACGGTCTTTTTTTGCCGTCTGAAATGTTAAATGCACACATCAATGCCCGCGGCACAGCCGCGTCGGCATACCCTGGAGGTATGCCGAGTTTACGAAGGCGGTCGACACAAGTTCGACCGTTGGGAGCTGTTGTCTCTCGTTACAGAGCTCCGTCAGCGCCTCGGATTGAACGACAGGGACATCTTGGTCCTGCGAGCCCATCTCTCTGTGCTGCCGCATGGGCCGCTGGATCCCACAGGGTTGAATGTCTCGTTTATGAGCGTTTCGGAGATCCTCTCCAGGGCTTGTGGTATGGATGAGCGTCGCTTCCGCCGTGGTGAAGCCCGTCTTGAGGCGGCCGGTCTCGTTAGGCGCAAGCTCAGCGCAAATGGTCGCCGCTTTCCGGAACGCGACCGCGAGGGCCGGATCGTCTCCGCTTATGGGATCGATCTCTCTCCGCTGCTCAACCGCGTCTTCGAGCTTCGTGACTTGCATGAAGAGCAGATTGCAAGCCGCCTTGCCCTTCGCAACCTCCGCAATGAGATCAGCGCGCGGTTTGCGGCGCTTACACGCGCCTTTGCATCGGTTGGCGCCCCCCTGCCCCAGTCAATCGAGAACATGCGTGCTCGCCTGCGCCGCACGCTCCGTCGCAAGGCGCCCTGCCCTCAGGAGATGCGCGAGCTACAGGAGGAGATCATGTCGCTCGAAGCTGCCGTTCCCGGGCCGGAGACTGAGCCTGCAGGCGCAGGTCCCTCCCCGCGGTCAGCAGCGGCCGACAACATCGGCACGGCTTCCGCTAGCCTGCCTGATTACCCCTCCGTAACTTCAGGGCAAACCGCGGTTTCACCGGACAAAACTACCGGCGATGACGGTCAAACTGTCCGGCACATAGAGTCTGAACCAAAAGAAAAAAATAATAGGCCTCAGCATTCGAAGACGGGCATATCGATCGCCAATGCCTGGAGCAATGCTTCGATCATCAGGGAGTATTTCCCTGAAACTCCAAACAGCGAGCACCAACTCGCCAGGGTATTAATGGATTTTTCTGGATTTCTTGGACTTGGACAGATGACCGTTCTGCCAGCGATACAACTCCTCGGTCCAGCCAAGATGATCCTCCTGCTCAATTACCTTGGTCGCAACATCGCTCAGATCGCACGCCCTGAAGCCTATCTACGCTCCTTGCTCAGAAACTATGAAAGAGGAGAAGCGATTGCTGGCGGTCTTGTCCGGCCTGCTGCGTAGGTATCACCGCGTTCTTGAAACCGCGGTAAATCAGGCTCTCAGCACTCTATGGAGCAAGCCATGAGAAGAGACGGTACGAGACCAGCCAAGCATGTTGCCAGCTCCTGGGAACCCGGGAGCCCTACCGATATCATGCGTTGCGGTTTCCATGCTGCGACTGCGCGTATCGTCCTGCGCCTGCGAAGGTCAGATCAAACCTGCCGGCGGTCATCGTCGGGATACACGGATCGCAACCCCTGCGCTCAAAGTGATCGATGCAGTATGGCAACTGCCTTCCGCACCCGGAGCCGCGGGCATTGGTGCCTGAGCGCATGGTGATGGACCACCCGATTTACCGCGGTAAATCGATCATGCGAACCGTTGGCAGATGTAGCGGGTCCGCGTGCGTCACCATGGTATTGGAAGTGGTTTTTTGCCCAGGCAAGCCAACCGCAGAAGAGCCAGAAGAGAACGACTTGCACCAATAACTCCAGGGGCATCCTGATCATGCTTGGCGATTTACCGGGGTAAATCGCCTGCAGCGGCGAAGAGCTTTCCGCAATTCCGCCCAGAGCCATCCTGATGATGGCCGACGATTTACCACGGTAAATCGATCATGCCAGCCGTTCGCATCCATAGTGAATCAGCGGTTGGTACCATGATCGTGGTGGCCGATTTACCGCGGTAAATCAGGTTCTGCAAAGCGGCGTGCAGGTCGCCTCCAAATCAGGATGCCGGCGTACTGCCGAGACCGCGCGGAACGCAGATCATGAGCAGTTCCGAGCAATCCGGAAGCCGGCTGAAATGGCCAACTCCTGGCTCGTGAAGTGGACAATGTTCTTCTCGGACATCTTGTCGAAACCCGGGCAGCCTTCAATGTGGTAGATCATCGATTTGCGGTTGCCCCGGACATCAACTCCGATTTGCGGTTCATCGAACTGAAAAGCGCCCGTGGCGCTCGACACAGCACGAGACCCTGCGTGGGGCAACAAGACGACAGGAGAGGCATCCGGGTCGATCAGCATCCAGACCGGAGCATGGTCTGATACCGTTGCACGCGCGACTTCATGTGTGATGCCCAGTTCTGCCGGGAAATTCATAATCCCTGCCGATACTACGGGGATCTCGATCCCGGCTGGCGCCCAGATGTTATCGTAGAGATTGGCGAAGCGTCCATTGACTGGCGAAAGCGTGGTGGCCCCCTTAGTGATTAAAGGTGCGGTAGTCTGGCCAAGGGGATCCCAAGCCGCATTGCCTGGGGGTAAATTGAAATCGCCCGCGATATAGATCGGAGTGCCCGCGAAGCTCTCCTCGAGCCAGGCGTGATAGCTGTTGAGCGCGCGGGCTTCTCGCTCACGCTCTGCGGCACTGTCTCCGTAAATGAGGTGCGCAGAGGCCATGACGAAACGATAGCCTTCCGCGGTTTCAAAGCGCATTGAGAAGGGCTCCCGGGCGAAGGAGTCACGGTCGTCGATGTAGACGACCGCGCCATCGACCCATTCAACCTCATCCGTTCGCCAGGCGAAGGCATAATGCTCCCGATAGCTGCCCCGGCCGATGGCCTCGGAAGCCATGGTTTGCCACTCAGCACCGGTCCGCTGTTCCAATTCCCATTCCAGTTTCTCAAGCCCGTCAAGAGACATGACCTCCTGGAGCGCGATCAGATCAAAGGCCCCCGCAACCTCCGCAACGGCCCGGATGTCCTTCCCATTGTCCCAGCCCAGGTGCTTGACGTTCCAGCTGGCAACATAGGTGTCCGAGAGGGCAGGTGCGGCAGCGGTTGCAAGAGTGGCGACGATGGCTGCGCCGAAGATGCAATTGAGAGGGTTCATGGCTTCCGTCATTCCAGTTCTTCGCAAGTCAGAGTGTCGGCTGAATGGTTCTGCTGGACCTGTGCTGTCTCTTGTTTCAGCAGCAGCGCCAGGTGGCCGAGGTACTGTGCGGCCTGGGCTGCCTCTCTTAAGGCTGCCTCATCCAGAGGGTTGCTTCGTGCAATCTTCAGTGCGGCATCCTTTGCCGACGCCTCAAAGCGGATTGCCAGGCGCGCGGCCTCCAGAAGCGCATCGGTGTCTGCCGATTTACCGCGTAGCTGAAGGATCGGTGGCAACGAAGCAAGGAACCTACGGTTGCTCGCAATAACCGGCTTCAGCATCTCCTGAAGCTCAAGGACAGCCGGGTAGAGGAGGGGGGCAGGGGCGGTCTCGATCTTCACTACCATGAGGAAGGCCGCCCAGGGCCTGTTCGGTTGCTCGGGCATGTCTTCTCCGCTTTTCGCAGGTTTGCGAAAAATTAACTTGTTCGCGCAGGAAGGTCTAGGCAAAACAAAGCTGTTTCATTAATATTCGCACTTTCAATCTAAACCGTGATCATGCGCTTAAGCCCAATGGAGCGCCAATGCGACCGCACAGGCAGCCTAATGATAGGGCGCATACTTCGTGAATTTTATGTTGCGAATAATTGACTGAAAGGACGAGATTCAAGCGCATCTAATTGGATATCTCTGAAAGATCTTCAGGCAGGCTTAACCTCGATCCGATTTTGATCCGCGCTGCGCCCTCGCGAATACGGCCGATCCGGTTTGGGTCGGCGCTGACCGCGTTCCGCAACCCAGGGGTCTTGCGGAATAATGCACGAGCTGCAGGCGGGATTAGCGCGGGGCCGGGGAACACCTTTTGCGCCCAAGGGGGCACTTCGAGCCCCGAAGCAAGCCAATCCTGGTAGGGCAGGGCGCCTCCTGCAGAATGGAGCAGTTCGGCTGCCGCTTTGTCTTCAGCGGATATGGAGTGGAAGATTGGAACTTCCAGCCGGGGGCGGAAATCGCCATAGGCGCAATATCCCGTAGCCCAGGCGCCTGGGGCAATGAAGCCCGAATAGCCCCAGACGCATGAAGCCTGGCCTGTGCAGCCATTGTGCCCCGCCCAATGATCAGAGCAGCGGATGACGCCTTGCTCCATGTCCCAATAAGCGGATCCGGAGCCAGACACGTAGTCAGGCTCATGATGTGGAAGAGGGGAGGGTTCGAACTGAGCGATCGTGCGCTCATGAAAATTGGAAAACGTAGATTGTCTATGCATTGGATTGGGAGATCCAGAGTGGGTCGGGGACAAAGCAATGATGGATGGATGCGAACGGCTATGAGTTCATCAACAGCCAGAAATCCCGGGTGACGCCAAGTTAGGTGAAGGCAAGTATCATTATTCGCGTAAATGTTGTAGATCTAGGTGGTGATCAAAATTGGATGCCTCAGCATGAGGAGTTTGCGAAGAAGGTTGCGGGCATCTGCACATGGGAGAGAAGTATGCGAAAATTTTTTCGTAGTCAATTACTTGCCGCTTGCGCCCTCCTTGGGAGCATAGCAACGGCTGCGCCTGCTGAGGTATTCCGGATTGCACCGCAACAATCTGCGAAAATTGATAAGCATGGAGTGTGCCGCATCGTCAAGAACATCAATGGAACCCCCGCCATGGTGCCAGCAAAATCCGCATCGGAATGGGTCTCCGGACAAAATGCGTTTCTCGCGAGGGAAAGGGAAGGCCTGGTCGTTTCAGAATGTTCTTGCCCGCCGACCGGCAGGACATATGGAGATGTTCAATACATCAGCAACCTCTACCTTCCGACAATTGCGTCGTCAGGTGATGAATTTGCTGGGGTTCACGAAGTTAATGGAAGCGCCAAGCTCCAGTTCTACAAAAAATCCGGCAATGATTTTGTCCCTGCTTCCTCAATCAAGCTTGCAACGAAGCCCTATGGCGATGTTTCGGCGATGGCATTCAGTGGCGATGGCTCAAAACTGATGGCGCTCATGAAGAACGGAGAGACGCGAACCTATATGAAGACTGCCGGAACTTGGTCGCTTGTAAAATCTGGGAAATTTGTTGAGCTTAGCCCAGGAAGTGCCAGGGTAGGACGGATAGCTGTCAGCGGAGATGGTTCCACGGTCGCGATGATCGGCCCGTCGTCCGGTAAAAAGGTGGCAATATCGGTCCTGAGCGCACGCTCCAATGGGGATTGGGTCGAGACAAAACGCTTTACGAATGCAGATCTTCCGCGCAATGGAGTTCTTCATGTCATACACTCAGATTTCGAATTGTCGGAAGATGGTCTCAAAATTCTCATCGAGTTTGCCGACAGAGAGGACTCCCAAGGCTACAAGATCGGGGCCGCCTTGTTCGAGTATGCAGGTGGGATTTGGAAACGCACCAAGGATTTCGCACCGCCATCTGGGGGTGTCGAGAAATGGGCATCCTATTTTCTTACACGAGATGGTAATCGGATCATTGCGAATATGCGAGGCCACGTGATGGGAACGGGTTACTTCCACGTGTATGAAAAGAGAAAAGGGAAGTGGCGCAGAACATACGCCGAAGAATACCCTAAGACATCGGGTCTTTGGGACGCTTCAGGCATGCAGGTCTGGCAAGTCAGCCGGGACGGTTCAATTCTCCTCGAGGGCCTTCCTGGTACCATTGGCCCTTGGGATGAGGAGTCCAAACGGCAGTTCCACTACTTCGATGGAAAGTCGGTGAAAACTCTCAAGCCGGGGATCCTTGATCCGGGCGGGAAGAAGTGGAGGCAGGACCTATTTGATGAATTCCGGGCCGAAGCTCCGAGACTGTCTGCCAACGGGGAGGTGACCATCTTCAGAAATGCCACTGGCGCATACGAATATGTCAATGGATTTCGCAGGATACTCGGTCCAGCCGTGGTGCTGGGAATGGTGAACTGCTCCCAATAACGCAGAAGCTGAGCGCGATGAAAACTTTGCGCTCAGCTTTTCAAGGGAGCTGCAAGTTCAGCGGATCTAATTTGTAGGATAGGGCATTCTGTTGCCAGGCTGCCCGGGGCCCCGCCTGACGGTGCTATCCGTCAGGGCTTAGGTTCCGCTTGCGCGGGCTGCCTCAGGCAGCCAGGGCGAGTGCGGGAGCACGGTTTGCGTTTGCAGTTGTACTCGTTGGACCGATAACGGTGGTTCCTCACCGAAGCAAAGCTTACCCCTTTGAACGCCAGTCGATCCTATTTCAGCCCCATCAAATCCAGACCCCCTTGCTTCGGCTAGAGGCTCCTTTACGGCTTGGGGTGTCCTACTGTTTCCCGCAGCCGACCTCACAGGTCTGGATATGGTGGAGCTGTGGGGTACCGCCCCCCAGTCCTGAACGTCTATTCCGAGCGCGTTTATGCTCATAGTCAGCGTGCTGACAGGAAGGAATTTCGCATATTTGCACGAGTGGCGCAAGACTGAAAATTAAAGAATTTCGCAAAATAGTCGCTTGACCCTGAGGTACCTTTCAGTGCAATGCGGAAATCAGAAATGCGAAAAAATGACGACTCATTTTCAGCCTGGTGTCATAGCTTGCAGGTCAGCAGCCGCAGGCAAATGCAAGAGATTGGAGAGCAACATGAACGCCCACACCCCCGGATCCCTTAATCAATCCCACGACGCAGGGGCGCTGCCGCCCTCCCTTCGCTACCGCGATATCCAGCGCACAGGTCAGTTCCTGCACGAGGGTGGATTGAAGCACCATCTGTTCTTTGAAGGGGAAGGGGAGGTGCCGCGGTCGTTCACTGTTCTTATCGCTTTGGGATACAAGGCAAACGAGCAGGAAAACCTGGACCTGGGGCGCAATGGCATCGCGGTCATCGACAATGACAACTGGCGCATTGTGGCGGATTCATGCCTGCAGCAGGCATCGGGCCTGAAAGGCGCGTCGCGTGAACAGCGCAAGCTGCTTGCTGAGATCCGCGAAATGGACTGGCAGTCCTTCGTCAGTTTCTGCCGCTCCCAGAAGACCTATCGCGCCGGTTCGCCCGATCTGGATCAGGCTGCTTCCCAGCCGGACTGCGGGTCGATCGGCAATCAGGTTCAATTGGGCCTGCGGCACATGGAAGAGGTCGACGAGCGCAGCGAGTTTGTGAAAACGCTTCATGAGACCGGCGAATACAACCTGCCAAAGGTCAGCCGCGACGGCATGATCAAGGATCTGATGATCCGCCAGTCCCAGGAAGCAGATGCAGGCCGCATGCTGTCCTGGGATATCGGGATGGACTTCAAATGGGACAGCAGCGGTCATATCGATGGCGGCCAGGATCTCAGCGCGCAGCTCGATACGCGCTGGCGGCGCGCAATGCGTGATGAGCCCGAAATCCTGGCGGATGCGGTGCAGCGGGCGATGGCGCCCTATACGAGCGACGGTTTCAACGTGCTCGATCTCGGTGAAAGTGCCGCTTGCGATCTGAAGTTCGGCGGTCCGGATGACCGGTACCTGATGCTGTCCGCCTTTGGCGGGCAGGATATGAGCTTCGGCAGCTTCCGGGAGCTGAACACGAAGCTCAAAAACCTCGCAACCGAAGACCTTCTCAATCTCTGGACGACCGTGCGTGTGCTGGACAAAGACCTCAGCCGCAGCTGCCGGTCCTATGATGTGGCCTGGGAGCTCAACGCGATCCGCTCGGAGCGCGAAGAGCGCTGGCTCAACGAGGTCGAGGAAGAGATCTCCTTCGCGGTGTAATTGCGAAAAAGAAAGTTGTCAGTGCAGCCCGTGCCAGGGCTGCATTTCCCGTTCGCGGAGCCAGCCTAAGATCTCGGAATTCCGCAGCAGCAATGTGAAGTATTGAGGATCAAACAGTGGCACCAAGAACTGCGAAAAATAGTGTTGAGGAAAGCGGTTTCGAAGTATTTGAGCACCGCATCCGCCGGTCCAGCTTTACTGTGAAGCATAAGTCCTGGGTGGATCACCTGGGCGCGGAAAACACCGCAATCGAGCTTTCCGTCATGACCCCTTGGGGCAAAGGCACCGCGCATTTTCCGAACTGCGGAGAGACCGACTGGCGGGAGTGGCTGGCGGATATCGGAAGCGATTACATCGGCTCGAAGCTGTTCGGCTTCAACACGCGGAAGACGGATTACCGTAAGACGCTCAGTGTGGTCCGGGGTTCGGTCAATGAGATGCGGGCAGAGGGCAAGATCAGTGTCGCCATTGCCAATGAGATCCGCATGACTCTCCGCGAACACTACCAGTACAAGCCCGATGAGCCCGAGGATCAGCAGGTGAGTTCGCTGGTCCATTACGCAATGACACATGCTTTTCTGAAGGATTGCGGAAATCCCGTTCAGTACAGCGAGAACCCCAAGTTCCGTGCTTTCTGCCGCCATGCCTGGGCGCCCTTCACTGAATACCTGCAGGCCGAGCTGGATCGGGAGCGGGCCTTGCAGCCCATCATGGAAGTTTCCAGCCTGGTGGACACAGTTGAACCGGACCACAGTCGCTCAGCCTATGAGCCGGAAATGGAGCCATGAAAGTCCTGGTGCTGGTCCATCCGGGATCGGTCTTTGTGTCCGGCAGCGCCGAGGTAGCGGACTGGAAGCTTGCCGAGGTGATCGGAGGGATCTTCGAGGATATCGAGGCGGCTGACGGGCTGATTGTGATCGATGGTGCATTCTCCGAGCGGGTCCCTTCCGGCCTTACACGCGCAATAGCCGCGAAGCTGGAATCCGCGGCGGCCAGCAGCATGCTCGCGGCGCGGGTTTGGGGGTGCGATAGCGGGGAGGCGCCATATCCCGGCTGGGAAGGGCGGGGCGGCGGATTTGGGCTCCAGCACGCCGACCAGGAGGCTGCCGCTTTGGCCGCGGCCGGGAAGTTGCTGGACGCTCAGGAGGTGATTGTCTCCGGCGCCTGGGCGACCCGTGATGGAAGCTCCGGCTGCGCAAGCAGCGTCCTCACAGCCCTGCAGGCTGAGCTGCCGAGCGGCGTCACGCTGCGTTTGTCGGGGAACTGCCTCTTTGAAGAGTACATCGAAGAGTTTTCGGTGTTTGACGAGCTGCCGGAAGGGGAGGGCGCTGATCATGGCGGTCTATGTTGATACAGCGCGCCACCCATACCGCGGCATGATCATGTGCCACATGTGGGCGGACAGCTTGGATGAGCTGTTGGCGATGGCAGACGAGATTGGAATGAACAGGAAATGGCTGCAGCAGCCGCCCAAGGCAAGCTGGGTGCATTTCGATGTTTCCCTGACCATGAAGGCCCGGGCACTCGCGGCCGGCGCGGTTCAGACGGACCGGTACGGGCCTGTCGAGCATGTCGCCCGTCTGCGCGGGGATATGGCCAAAGTGGAGCGGGTCCAGGCGCTGCGCGCGAGGAATGTGGATAACGCTCAGAAGCCGCTGCCGTTCGCCTGAGGCGCTGGCTATTATGCGAAAATATGATGCAGCCTCGCTTGAGGCGCTGCCAGGCTGAAGCGGACATTGCGCACATGCCTGGTGGCACTCAACACCGAAGGCGATTGCTGCCGAGCTCAGAAGAACAGGAGATTGATATGAGCGACCCCAACGTTTCCGAAGAACTGATCCGCTCCCATATGGATCGCTGTGCGGGCCTTCTGGATGAGGCAGAAGAGCTGGCGGGCCGCAAAAAGGAATGGAAGGCCGAGTGCAAGGGCGCCGGTCTGGATGCCGCGCTGGTCGAGAAAGTCGTTAAGATGAAGCGCGAGGACAAGGACAAGCGCGATGAGAAGGAGTTCCTTCTGGATGCCTACAAGCGCGCCGGCGGCGTGGAGTAAAAAACAGAAGGGCGGCTCAGCCGCCCTTTCTTGTCTTCCTGGAGCCCCGGCGCACCTAAGCCATCGGCGTTAGCTCAAATTCTGGATCAACATCGAAGCCATCCAGAGAGCTGAGCCATTCAGGTGATATCGGCAGATCCATTTCGAAGACACGATCCATTGCTGACAGGATCAGCTCCATGGACGCCTCTGGCGGCAACGGGTCAATGCGGACCCATGACGGCATTTCGACCCCTGCTGACCAGACATTCCAGTAGCCGGCATTCCGCGGGTTCTTCAGTGCGTGCTTTTCGATCAAGAGAGCCTGCCTGTCAGCGGGCTTGGTCCTCTTATGATCATCCTCTGAGATGCCATACCTGCCATCCACAGCCGCGCCGATCCTCTTTTGAGCAGCCACGTAATCAGGCATATGCGGCTTCACCGGCGTCGGAAGATCCGGGAGGCCAAAACACTCATCCGCGTCATGCAGGAGCGCGCAGCGCTGCGCAGCCATGTCCTGCGGGGAAAGAGCGCCCACGAGAACCGAATGCTGTGCGATCGAGTAGAAGCTCTTTGCTTGACCTGCAAACCGGGTGTTATTGGCCAGGGCGGCCGCGATGACTTCGAGCGTCATCAGGGACGGATCCGGTGCCAGCGGATCAAACAGGTTGCCATCAACCAGTTCGATGCAGCGGTCATTCACCTGCCGCTCAGCATGTTCGTAATTGATGTTCCCACCATCCATGGCATTGTATCCTGTCTTCTTGTTGTCCAATCGCGGGGCGGGTCCTCTATATATCGGCGAAAAACTAAATGATGGCAACAGAATATGCGAAAAAATAAGAATATCCCTTTACTGACCCCGTCAGATGCGGGATTGTGCGGAAAGCTATTTCGCAAATTTATGAGGCCCTGATGGCAAATGTCGTTGAGACCCAGGCGGGTCAGGATGAGCCCCCAGCTGAGACTGCAGAGCCGATATCGTCGTTCAAAGGCCGGGTATGGGAACTGCCCGAAGTTCCGGCAGCGAAGACGGTGGCATTGAAGAATGCAGGGGCAAACCCGCTTCTTGCAAAAGTCCTGGCTGTACGCGGCATGGATGCTGGAGAATTCCCGGACTATGTCAAAACGCTGATCAAGGACACCATGCCGGATCCGTTTGCCATGCAGGACATGGAGAAGGGGGCCAAACGGATCGCCCAGGCAATCCGGGACAAACAGAGGATCGGTGTCTGGTCGGACTATGACGTCGATGGTGCCGCCAGTGCCGGTCTCTTCATCGAGGCGCTGCGGCTCTGCGGCCATAGGGATGCGGTTTTGCGAATTCCTGACCGCATCAAAGAAGGGTATGGTCCGAATGCCAAAGGCCTTCTGGAAATGCAGAAGGATGAGGGTTGCGATCTGATCTGCTGCCTCGACGCGGGCATCGTCGCCTTTGAGCCGCTGAAAGCAGCCGCGGCCGCCGGGATCGAAATGGTGGTCATTGATCACCACAACGCCGACCAGTCCGGCAAGCTGCCGGAGGGATATGCCATCATCAACCCCAACCGGTTGGACGATACCTCCGGCCTTGACCATCTCTGCGCTGCGGGTGTGACCTTCTGCTTCTTCGTGGCGGTTGTCCGTGAATTGCGGGAGGCGGGCTATTTCGATGGCAAAGACGGGCGTCCGCAGGAACGCCCTGAGCTGATGAACCTGCTCGACTTGGTGGCCCTGGCAACGATTTGCGATGTCATGAAACTCTATGGGCTGAACCGGGCTTTTGTGATGGCTGGTGTCAAGCTTCTGTCTGCCCGGCGCCACCCGGGCATCGCCGCCCTCGCGCGGGCGGCAGGCATCAAGGATGATGAACCGATTGACGAAAAATCCTGCGGCTGGGTGCTGGGCCCGCGGATCAACGCGGGCGGCAGGGTAGGGGCCTCAGATTCCGGGGCGCGTCTGCTGATCGCGGAAGACCCAGGCGAGATCGAGCAACGTGCTCAGGCGCTTCATGCTATCAACGTGGAGCGCAAGGAGCTTTCGGATGCCGTCACTGAGGCAGCGCTTCAGCAGCTGGAAGGCATGCTTCCAGGCCGTGACCGCCGCCTGGCATTTGCGGTTGTCGAAGACGCCCATGAAGGCGTGGTCGGTATTTCGGCGGGCAAGGCCAAAGAGGCCAAGGATGCACCCACCATCGTTGTGACCCGCGATCATCAGGGGAACCTGAAGGGATCTGCGCGCTCGCTTTCTGACGTCAACATTGGCCACATCATTCAGGATGCTGCAGCGGAAGGGGTGATCCTCGGCGGCGGCGGCCATGGCATGGCGGGCGGGCTCAATCTGCGCGACGACCAGATCGATGGCTTTGTCGCCTTTGCAGATGCGCAGATCCGAAAGACGGAGTATTTCCGAGAAGGGGTGCGGTCGCGGGCCGATCTTGAGGTTCAGCTCAAGGAGCTGTCTGTTGCCGCAATCGAAAGCCTGGGCCAGATGCGCCCCTTCGGGAACGGCAATGAGGTCCCGAACCTGATCGTGAAATCCGTAGTGCTTGAGGATATCCGGGAGCTAAAGGAAAAGCATTTCAAGCTGACATTCAAATCGGGACCAGTCCGCGTGGATGGCCTCTTGTGGGGTGTTGTTGGAACACCCCTGGGAGACAGTATCAAGGCTCATCTCGGAAGGGCGCTGGACGTTCTTTGCACCGCCGAAATCAATGAATTCAATGGCAACCGCAGCCCGCAGCTGATGATTGAGGATATCCGGCCGACGCTGGATGTGCTCGAAGAGCCTCAGAGCAGCGAGGCGGGTCTCGCGGCGGACGCGGATGACATCATAGCCCTCGCAGCCGTCGACTTGGCGGAGGTCGAGATCAACCAAGGCACGCGGCGGATGAGCCTGGTCACCGGCGCCCGCGTCGACGCCATTACCGACGTGAAAGGCAAGCACCTGAAGGTCATGCTCAGTGATGGCAGCCGGACGATCACAGCGCTCAAGTGGAATGCGATCGGCACCGAAAAAGAGGACCGGATGCGCAAGGCGGAAGGGGGCTTCGTGAACCTTCTGGGCGAGCTGGAAATCAATGAGTGGCGCGGGAAGAAGTCTCTCCAGATCAAACTGAAGGACTTCGAAGCGCACCAGGAGGCCCTGATCTGATGAAAGACAACCTGGTTGAAAGTGAATTCTTCGGCAACTTTGACAAAGACGTTCCAGAGGATCAGCAGGAAGACGTCCTGCAGCGGGTTGTTGAGGCAATCTGGAGCGAAGAGGGCAGATATGACGGGGCTGTCATTATCGGCATGGAAGAACTGAACGTTCTGAATAGGGAGGCCGAAGGCTCAATCGTCATTGATGGCAGGGAGCACTATTTCCATGTTCGTGACGGTGACCGCGCCGGGACCGAAATCCTGGCCTGGAATTCAGGGGAAGGGCTGCGCCCCGAGCCGGCTGATCCAAAAGCGCTGGTGCCGTTCCAAAGCAGGGTCAATGAGGCCCTGGCTTCGGGGCAGGCCCGCCAGTTCCTCGAACAGTGGAATGCTGATCTGACGCCCGGCAGTGAGCGCGGCGATGCTCTCCATGATCTCGTAAGCAATGCTGCGTACGATGCGTTTTTTGCGCCCGGCCAGGGCCGATCGCATTTCCGCAATAAAGCTGAAGCCTACGGCTACGAGATCGGGAGACAGAGCGAGGCCCGAGCCGCACGCAAGGAGCTTCACCTGGCGGCCCTGGCATTCATGCCGGTGCATCGTCCGGACGACGGGACCGCATCCCTTGATCTGCTGCGGCGATGGAACGAGGCGATTGATCCGGCAAGCGGCATCGGATCAGAGGTGCAACGGATTCGCGAAGCAGCGGCTGATCGTCTTTCCCATGGCACAAGTTTCCACTTTTCACTCGAAGAGGGGCTGCAGCTGCGAGAGCTTGGCTTCCGGCCGACGACCCCTGACAACGCGCGCCTGGCCAGAGAGGCAGTGCTCGGCAGGTGTTTCCGTCTGGTGCCGATTGAAGGGTTTGACCCGGAGGAGCTGCCTAAAAACCCGATGGCCGAACTCCTGCAGATCCTGGATCCCGGTCTGGTTTCGGATACCCGCGTCAATCCCGTGATTGAGGCGGACAAGACCCTAAGGTCGGCCTGCCGTGAGATGGCACGGGCAAACGCCCTGGAGATGCCGGAGAGATTTACCGATCATCTGGCGACTCTTGGCTTCATGCCGGTTCGGGCCGATGCGGGTGACCCGGAGGCGGATTGCCAGCCAGCGCTTTAGGCGAAGGCGTTCCGCAAACGCAGGTCCGAACCTTCCGGACAGAGATGTGGATAAGCAAACGCCGGTCATCGAGTGATGGCCGGTGTTCTCTTATTCTGAGAAAAACTGAATCCGAGGTAATTTATGACAGGTCTCACTCGCCGTAAATTCGTCATGGGCGGCGGCGTCGCCCTCGTGACCGCGCTGTGCCCGATGACTGCTTCCGCAGGGTCAAAACCGATCTACCAGGGCGACGTGGCTTATATCCAGGTTCGTAAGGCCATCCGGTCTCTGGATCTGATCGGCAGGGATCAAAAGATCCTGAAGAGCTACCGTGTCCAGCTTGGCCGGTCGCCGCACGGGCACAAGCGATTTCAGGGGGACAACAAGACCCCTGAGGGCGGCTACATCATCAACAGGAAAAATCCGCATTCCAAATTTCATCTGTCGTTGGGTGTCAGTTACCCCAATTCGGAGGATCGCAGGTATGCAGCCTCCCGCGGCCGATCGCCGGGAGGGGACATCTTCATTCATGGCCAGCCCAATGGCCGACAGGGCACCTACGCCCATGATTGGACGCGTGGATGCATTGCAGTGTCCAACCGGGACATGGATGAGTTGTTCCGGGTCATCAGGGTTGGATGCCCCATTCATATTTTTGCCTGACCGCGGCCCTTAGAGCCGCAGCACAGGGTTGCGCAGAGCGGGTGTCTTCCAGATCTCGCGCTCTTCAAGTGTCAGGGCGTTCCCGACCACTACGGTGGCCGGGATGTTCCAGAGCGACAACTGGATATAGGTCATCAGGGCCGCGGTGCGGTCGACACCGATGGCATGGGCGCTCATCACCTTGGCGGGATTGTAGCCACGGCGCAGAATTGCGTCTGCCACCGCCAGCACCATGCCGCCAGCGCCGCAGGCCGGTTCGGAGACAGAAATTGTATCCCCCCGGCGGAGCTTTTCATCGAGATCCCCGATTAGCATTTCAGCCATCATCCGGGAGACCTCTGAAGGGGTGAAGAATTGGCCTTTCCAGGCATCGCCAAGCTCCAGGGACATGAAGATCGCCCCCAGGACATCGCGCGGCTCAGGCTCCAACGCTTCAACGAGCAGGGCAAAGAGCCTCTGAAAAGCGGCCCGGTCGTCTGCGGTGTATCGGTTGACGGTGTCCAGGTATTCCTGCTCACGGTCTTGCGCCTTTGGCGGCACGCCATTGTACAGGGCGCAGGCGGCACAGAAAATGAAATCGCGGAACACCTCATGCCTGTGGTGATACCGGGCCGTTGTTCGGAAGAGCTTGGTGAATTCCTTGACCGGATCCAGAATGACGGTCTTGTTCGTTCGGATAGGCGACAGCTTGTTCAAGGCGATCCCTCTTTGACTGAGGTTGGCGGGGCATGCCCCTATGGAATAATCACCTTGATGGTGTGAGAATATGCGAAAAAGAATATTAATCAAGAAAAATGCAGTGCTGTCTTTTCGCAAATCCCAAGTAACATCGGCCGACGCTGATAGATCATCTTGGGGAGCATTCTCATGAAATATGCCGATGGCTTTGTGCTGATGAAGCTGGCTCAGCGAGCCGGGCAGGCAAGCCGCACGTACTGGCCTCCTCAGGATAGTCTCTCATGGGGGATTTCCGATGCGTTCAGCCCTGAAGACTGGCTGGAGGAGTACACCGCCTCGACCGACCTGAGCCTTCTGATCGACGAAATGCGGGAGGATAATGACCTGGTCACGACATTGAGGGGTGACCCGAAGCGCTATGGGCAGGACATCGCCATCATGCGCGCGAGGGTCTATGAGGATGGATCCATCGCGCTCTATGGCAAAGCCCGCAAGGGGATTGAGGCAGCAATCGCTGCGGACGAACGGCCCTGCGAAATTCTCCAGGTGGAAAACATCTTTGCTGCTCATTCCATGACGCCGCCGGTTGCGCCGCCAAACTTCGAGGCGGGCCGTCACAGCTGCGAAATCAAAATCAGGATCACTGACCGCGCGGAGTTCCTTGAGCACTTCGGCCTGCCGAAGGATTTTGACGCTGAAACCGCTACGCGCCAGCTCAAGATGTTCTTGCTCGAACCGTTCTCAGCTGAGGAGTTCGGCGCCCGGATGGAGGACGTCCAGGTTGAGGTCACCAAGCGCAAGCTGAAGATTTCGATCACGGCTGAGATCACCGACGCCCGGCTGTTCAATCAGCGGATCTCCCTGGCTGCGCGGCAGTGCGGATTTGACGATGATTACGTCCCCGAGACGGCCGGTGATGCAATTTTCGAGGCCTGGTGCGGCTGCAATGAGAGCCCCAGCCCCGACACTATGGGCCTCGAGATCGAGGATTGGCGCGATGACAGCGCGGACGAGCGCATGGTTCCAAGCTTCTGATGAGAAGGGTTGAAGGTATGGCCAATCTGATTTTTTGCGAGTCTGTAAGAGCCATGAAAGACTGGGAGGCCCAGCTGAGCCATGACAATCAGCAGCCCCCGTTCATGCTCGAAACCACCAGCCATATCCCGGGCGCCATCCAGGCGCTGAAGGACGGTCGCGATGTGGTTGCGAATGCTCACACGTCTGCGATCGGCTGGCGTGCCCCGAAAGGCACCACGGTTGTCATTGATGACGGCTTGAGGCAGCCGCAATTCCGCGCGCTTGCATGGCAGTGCAAAGCCCGTGCGGATGGTGCATTCCTGTATCCGCATCAGCTCCGCACCCTGCAGGCCCTGCGGAAGCGGATTGATGAGGAGGCTGATCCCGGAATTGCAAGAGCTTCAGACCCCGTCTCGTTCGGCGACCGCATGCGTCGCCGCGGTCAGGTTCCGACGGCGCCGGTCACCGTCAATCTCGATGCTGGCAAAATCATGGAGGCCATCAGCAAAAAGCGTCAGGCGCATTTCTCCCAGACCTCCATCGCCGGGACTGTGCCGCGGCATGACCTTGATGAAGGGCTGTCCAAGGCCAACAGCCGCGAGACCTGCGGCAAACTGGTGATTGCTGCAGACCGGGTTGATGCGGCCGTCGCGGAGGAGCTGCTGCGTGCAGACCTGAAAATGGATCAGCCGGACCAGTTACAGACGGCCGTCCTAGCGTTGGCCGAAGGGAAAACGGTTGTCGCCCAGGCAGCTGCGCTGCGGCCAGGCTCCGGGAAGAGGATTCAGGCCGAAATCGAGATGACGGGAAAGGCGGCAGACTGTTCTGGTGCGGCGAGGGTCGCCATTCGGATTTGCCGGGAGGCTTTGTCAAACGCACATGAGGCGGAAGCGGAGCCACGGCCTGCGTAATCAGGCAATTGTGGATAATGCGAAAAACAGAATAGGTATCCGCCTCCGGGCGGGTACTCTGCCTCCTGTAAAGGAGAGCGTAATGCGCAAGATTTGTATCGGCAACGAAGAGACCGTTGTTCCGGAAGAACAGCCGGACCCGGAACTGGCATGGGTCGCAATCGATAGCTTGCTGATCGATGACCGATACCAGCGCCCCTTGGGCAAGTCGAACTGGGCACGCATCCGCAAGATTGCCTCCGAATTCAGGTGGAGCCGGTTCTCGCCAATCCTGGTCTCTCCCGCTGCCGAGGGCGGCTATGCGGTGGTCGACGGGCAGCATCGCGTGCATGCGGCCAAGATGTGCGGCTACAAGACCGTGCCGGCCATGATCGTTCAAATGGACCCGCGTGAGCAGGCGCGCTCATTCTCATGGGTGAATGACCAGGTAACGCGGATCTCCACCTTTCACATCTTCAAAGCAGCACTTGCCGCCGGAGATGACTGGGCGGTCCGGTGCCGGGATGCTGTCTCGGAGTCCGGCTGCCGCCTGATGACGGCCAACTCGTCGACCGACAACAAGAAGGCGGGCGAAATCTATGCGATCGCCCTCATCCGCAAGCTGGTTGAACAAGGGCAGGGGGATGTCGTCACCGCCGGGCTGAAGGCTCTGCGGTCATACGATGAGACCGGCCGCGTGCCTCTCTACTCGGCTGTCATTCTGCGGCCCTGGCTGTCCGCGTTGGCGGCAAATGAGCTGTTCCTTGAACTGGACCTGGTTCAGTTTCTGCAAGAGCACGATCCTTACCGGGTACTCAACAAGCTCGATCAGCTTCGCAAAGAAAGCGGAAAGCACGGCAAGACGCCGGCGAAGCTCGAGCGGGACGCCTTTATCACGCTGCTGAACGACTTCTCTGTAAAGCCGCGCCGATAGGCGTTGCGAAAATCAGATTTCTGCGACTTGATCTGTTGCGGTTGCGCTGTTGGTGCAATAATATGCGAAAAAAGATATAATGACTTCCGCTGCCGCTTCTCATCAATGATGCCGCAACGGAATGTGCAAGCGCGGATTGGACGACGAAATGCTGACAGCTGTGGAAATCTGTGCCGGGGCAGGGGGTCAGGCTCTGGGTCTGGAGATGGCCGGTTTTGGCCACGAGGCTTTGGTCGAGATCGAGCCGTCTGCGTGTGAGACGCTGCGCCTCAATCGACCCGGCTGGAACGTGGTCGAGATGGACGTGCGCGGATTTGATGCGCGGCCCTACGCGGGAGCGGACCTCGTCGCTGGCGGTGTTCCGTGCCCGCCGTTTTCGAAGGCTGGCCAGCAGCTGGGCAGTCAGGATGAACGGGATCTGTTCCCGGAAGCCCTGCGCATCGTCAATGAGGTCAGGCCGAAGGCGGTGATGATCGAAAATGTCCGCGGGCTGCTGGATCCGGTTTTTGCGGCCTATCGTGAAAGCATCGAAGCCGAACTTACAGGTCTCGGGTACAGCTGCGGCTGGAAGCTGTTCAATGCGTCAGACTTTGGTGTTTCTCAGCTGCGGCCGCGCGTGGTCTGCGTTGCGCTTCAGGCCCCGTATTGGGATCACTTTTCGTGGCCGGACCGGTCCGACACACCGCCGGCAACGGTCGGCGAGCTGCTGTATGATCTGATGTCGGACAACGGATGGGAGGGCGCGGCCGCCTGGCGCGACCAGGCGGCAGGCATTGCGCCGACACTCGTTGGCGGAAGCAAGAAGCATGGCGGCCCGGATCTCGGGCCGACGCGGGCAAAGCGGGCCTGGGCGGAGCTGGGTGTCGATGGCCGGGGCATCTGGGATCAGGCGCCGGGACCGGGCTTTGATGGCATGCCGCGTCTGACCACGCGCATGGCGGCCCGGATCCAGGGGTTCCCGGATGCCTGGCAGTTTGCAGGCCGCAAGACCGCGGCCTACCGCCAGATCGGCAACGCTTTCCCGCCACTGTTTGCCGCCGCGGTCGGCAAGCAGGTCGCCCAGGCTCTGCGCCTGGGAGCGAAGGAGCGTATCGCGGCCTGATCAGGCTATGGGTTTTCGCCAGACCCTTGCAAGATGCGAGAAACCGAAATCATGCGGAGAGTGAAGATATGACCGGCGCGTTGCGGAAGATGACCTTCGAGGTCGAGACCGAGTTGGAACTGACTGATGATCAGAAGGAACGCGTTGCCGCAATGGTCATGGGTAACGGTCAGGTTGATCACAGGGGTGGCTATGTCGACGAGGTGACCGGCCAGACGCACCAGCTCTCGAAGGTCCATTTCACCTGCAACCCGGACATGGCCGTCTATGGCTCGGACACAACGATCTGCGGCGTCGACGGCATGCAGCTCGACAAAACAGTGCATGTCGTGCTGGAAGATGGAGCTGGAAATCGCACCGGCCTCAAGGCCGCCAGTGGCAAGATCAAAGCGAGCTGGCATTTCGGCGTCCTGTTCGAGGCTGACGGGGGTGTCTGGTTCAGTGGCAGAGATAACGTGGACGGCGGCTCCCGGGAGGGCCCGCAGACGACAGCGGCTTCCCCGATTTTGCGCCGGGTTGCGGACAGCTTCACTGATCGTCCAGGCACAGAGCCGATGAGCCTGCGGGAGCATCTGCCTGCGGAAGGCGAGTTCTGGATTTCAGATGAGGATGAGCCGCATGTGGTGAGCGTGCCCTGGTGGGGCAGCTACGCGGACGAGCCGGAAGCGGGGGACACATACCCGGGCCGTTCAGAGCTGCGTGCGGCAGAGCAGGCCGAGCTGGAGGGCATGGTCGAGCGCGTGCGTGCGCTCGATGCGGATATCTCGCCGGTCATGTGAGACGGCGCGTGAGAAACGTAATGGAGGATCTGGTCGCGCATCTGGGGCAGGGGCACATGGATGCCGAAGCCATGGTGCGGGTAGACCGGATCCGGAAAAACCTTCCCAGCGGCGCTGGTGGCCACGGAGGTCTTTTGTGGCGGACGATCACGGTTGCCGCAGACCAATACGAGCGCCTCTGCGAAGGGGAGGTGCTCGAACTTGATCCGAGGCCCTATGAATGCTGGTCTAGGTCCCGGATGGCCATTCGGCATCTCCTGCGGCTGCGCGCGGGCCAGGCGAGATCTGCGGACCGGAGCGATGGTCAGCCATCGGTGGCGCTCATGCTGTGCCGCGACTTCCCTAGAGAGAGTTGCATCCTCGATGTGGAGGCCCTCTTCCGGGCCAGCGGTGCTGAGCAGGAATATGGCGGGAGTTGGAACTATTATGCCGGCAAGGAGCAGGAGATAATCGTTTCAGCGCCTGGCGGCAGGACCCTTGTTTCCCCGGAGGATGTCGCGGAAAAGTGGTCGGTTGCCGATCCTGATGTCTGGGCACCGGAAATTGGGGAGGTATTCTGGGGCGAAGAAGGGGAGCTCATCGTCGAAGAGCTGATAGGCCTCGATGATTGCGGAAACTTCGAGGTCCGATCAGGCGACCTGATCTGTCCGCTGTATCCCGAGAGTTACGGCTTGACGCTCGGAGGTGCGGCACGGCCTGTCGACAATTGCTACGCCAGCGAGGGCCTTGCGATTTGACGCCCCGGGGCTACGCGGGCTCTGATTTCAGATCTTCGCCGGCTTCAATGATCTCCATGAGGTCCGCCGGAAAGGGGCGCAGGAGCTTTGCCGCTTCTTCCGGCGTACCGTTCAGCCAGGCGGTCCAATCCGCCTGATCGAGGATGACCGGCATCCGGTCCGGGTGAATCTCCTTTACCAGCGCATTCGGGGTCGTCGTGAGCATCGAGTAGGTCTCGATGGCGCCGTCGCCCTTGCCGTAGCCGGATTTGCTTTCGCGCCAAATTCCGGCAAAGCAGAACGGGCTGCGGCCATCAACTCCGAACCAGTGATAGACGGCGGGGGTGCGGCCCTTGGCTTCGCAAAAGCTCGTGGCCGGTATCAGGCAGCGCCTTTCCTCGAACGATGCCTTCCAGAAGCGCGAAGTCTGAACCTTGTCGTCCCGGGCGTTGTTAACTGCTTTGGGCAGGATGGGCTTGCCGGTCTTCTTTGATTTCTGCGGCAGGATGAACCCCCAGCCCATCTCGACAAGTTCCGGCTCCTCGGCCGCGTCCAGACGCAGGACGGGTCCGGGATATTTGGGAAAGATCGCACGGCGCGGTTCCGCGTTTCCAAGCCGGTCCCGCTCCCGCGGCAGCTCGAACAGCTGTCGCATCAGGTCCTGCGTTGAGGTGTTGGCGTAAAGGTTGCACATGCGCCCACCATAGGCGGGATCTGCAGCCCTGTTAACCGCGGGCATCGATCTTGCCCGTCGTCGCAATCGCCTCAGGACGAGCGTTGCGCAGGTTGGGCGTCCCGGCTCACATGTCCGGCGCAGGAGCGCCCTCCGCCTTGCTTTCTAGCCAGACTCGGTAGTCCCATTTGATCCAGGCAAGGCTCATCCCATCAAAGAGGCCCTGCATCGTTTGAAGATCACCCCGGCCTTCAAGCAGATCCAAACCGCCATGGGCATCAAAATAGCTGAAGATCGCCTCCCGGCATGCGGCCGCGAAGGTGCTTGGAGCAAAGGGATCATCATGATTTTCGGGTTCTGGCTTGTCTGGAATTGGAGGGAGATCAATACCGGCGCGGCGCAACCGCAGCCAGATTTTCCGGGAGGTGTTGGATCCGTCCCGATCGCTTCTGCTTGACGGGGCAAGCCCGTGACGACTGATCGCGATTTCAATCTCCATCGACTTGATGGGATCGCGGTAACCGCCAAGCTTCACAATGGGCTTCATGACCGTCTTGAAGGCGCCGCAGCGGGCGCAGCGGCAGCCGCCGTTCGTGTATCCGCGCCGGCCCCACTGATGCTGGCAGGCGGACTCTTCCCGAAAACGCCGGAAAGCATTGTTTTCCGCCTCCTCAATGGTGGCGCCCTCGCCGCGGATGAAGCCGCCGCTCTTGGGGAACGCCTCAAAGAAAGCGGTTTGACGCGGACCCTTTTTCTCGCCGAGCACGATCCCCGATCCGCCCCATTGGACTTTGCAGTCGTCAGGCCAGTCCTTGCGCAGATGGGCGACATGGTCCTTGTCTTTCCAGCGATGCTGAGAGGCGATAATGGGCATGGTTCAGGCTTCCTGGCTTGTTTCTGTTTCGGCAAGGTCCGTGGAGTGCCTGCGCATCTCTTCCTTTGCGAACTGGAGGTAGGCCTCCGCATGGCTGACAGCCTCATCGAGGGAAGCAAAGCGCGTCCGGGCAAGGAAGCTCTCGCTGCGGCTGGACGGAAAGGGCTCCAGCTCACGCTCGAAATCGGTATTGATGCAGCAGCGCGAGGCGGTGCATACAGCCCAGCTGTCTGGCCCGCGACGCTCGACGTAGATGTCTGCTCCGATATGGAACCGGCAGGCAAGGGCAAGCAGTTCTTCCGGCGTCCGCGTCATGGTCTGGCTCCTTCAGGATAGTCCTGTTCAAAATTCGCATACCGAGTGATGGGGTCGCCGCCAAATACTGGCCGCAGCTGCAGGTCCGCATCCACCGACCACAGGCCATGCACCTCTGCGGCCATGACCGGTTCTCTTTTGCGTGCCAGCTTCTCAATCGCCGCATCGGGCAGGGGATCCTTCCTGCCGCGGTTGCGTGAGATGGCGATACTGGCCGGAACATCAATCGAAACGGCGTCAACACGGGCATCATACCCGCGGGACAGCCCGATGATCTTCTGCCGAAGTTGCGCTGTGATACCGGTCGTGTTCCAGACGAAGTCCTGCCCCGCGCGCAGATGCGACCTTGCGGCCTCGATGCCGGCCTGGATCAGGCGGCCCTGATTGTCTGTTGCCGAGATCCCCATCTCTTTGCGAAGCGCGTCCAGGGAGATCACTGGCATATTCCCGAAATGCTGCGCGATCGCGGTGTCTTTTCCCGACCCGGGAAGTCCCGACATGATGATGACGCGCGATCCGCCGGGGTCTTGCGGCGTGAAGAACGGGGAGTCATCCGGGTCGCCTGCCAGATAGCGGCGCCGGGCGACGTCCGACTGGAACGGCCAAGGCTCCGTCAGCAGATCGGCGCCCGCATTCGCGTTTGCCTCCTCGATGAACATGCGCAGCAGCTCCAGGTTGTCGTCCGCGCCATCCCTGGTAAGGCAAATGCGCCCATCCTGATCGGCGCGGCACAGGCGCAGCAGGTCATCCCAGTTTGCGTGATGCAGCTCATGCCCCAGTTCAACAACACGCTGCAGAGTATTGCGCTGGCTTAGGAGGTGGGTCGGCCGCTGGTGCCAGAAGACAAGCGTGTGGACATCACGCGCTTTCAACAGATCATAGCCAGCGTCCACGAGGGCCTGCCACGCAATACGGGCGCCCCGGGACGCATGACCCGGCTGCCGCACGCGTTCGCGTTGCTGCTCTTCGTCCCAGATGATTTCGGTGGTCATCGGCTTTGCGACGTCATGGAACCACGCCGCCAGGCGCAGGACCTCCCGGCGGTCGCCGGGCAGATCCTGAAAGCCGTCACTGGCTTCCAGAGCCTCGGCGACCATGCAGGTGTGAACCCAAGGATCTCCCTCGGCATGATAAACGGCGTCATGCGGACAGCCGATCATAGCGGCTGCCCAGGGAAAATCCCTTGCCATCTGATCCGGGTCGGCCGGACCGGCCAGAATGTGATCGAGCCAAGCCGTCACGGTTTCACCTCTTCGGTATTGGGGGTTCAAGCAGGGGAGGGGGTGATATCCTGCTGCTTCAGAAGGTCAGCCAAAGATGGGCCGACGGGGCAAACATGCAACAGATCGAGCCGCTCGAAGACACGTTCATCGAAGCTTGAACCAGCCCCTGAAAACAGCCTCTTGGCATCTGTTGGGGCTTCGATCATCAGCGCCTTGTCACGGGCGGCCGAAGGGCTCGAGGCATAGATTTTCTGTAACCCGGAAAAGCCTTCACCATCCGGCTGTTTGCGGACGATATAGTAGGCATGCTTATCCATGGTCTCAGCTTCGCGCTCATGCAATAACTCAAGCTTTTCGGTGAGCCGCTCAAGGGGTTTGCTCCAGCTCGTGTAGCTGGTGTTGCTGCGAATGCCTGCTGCGGAGAACTCGACGTCTTCTGCTTGCGCCTTGGTTTCGCTGCGGGTGACATAAAGCTCGATGCTGGCTTCAATGCGGAAGGGGAATGCCCCGGGCGGAAGGGATGCTTTTAAACGGTCTGCAGCCTTGGCAAGTGCGGCCCGCACATCCGGTCGGGCCATCTGATTTTCATGGAAGTCCCTGAAGCGGCCGTCTTCTTCATCTGGCCGCAACAGAACAAGTCCATTATCGATTTCCACCACCAAGCGGCGCAATCTTTGCGCATGGGGATGCTGCTCATAGCGCGCCTTTACAGCGCCGCACAGAATTTTCAGGATCAGATTAACTGATGCTTCCGCCTGCATTGGGTGTACCTCTGGTTTTCTCAGCAAAGGGTAGGCGATTGGGGTGAAAGCCCAATCTCCGAAATTCGCTGACCCTCCGACGGCATCGGGCCACCCTCACGCACGCACAGCATGCGCAACACGAAGATACGGTCCGGATCACCAGCGGTCATGACGCAGGCGCTGAACCGAAAGGCACTTTGCGGTGTGATCGCCGTCCTGCCCGACGACATCAGGAATCCGGCGCCTTGCCCTTCAAGCCCATCGAAGACATTTGGCTGCAGAATGAAGAGGCCGCCAGCCTTATCAACAAGACGGCCGAGAACCTTTCTCAGGACGTCAGGCTCCAATGCGGAGATCACCTCAATGGCTTCCGCAAAGTCTTCTGTGTCTGGTTCCGGATAGCGGGCGCGGCAGAACTCGGTGAAGAGATTGATTTCCTCTTCCCCATCGGTGTCGCTGCGCCAATGGGCTTGGCAACCCTCTTCTTTATCCGTGCGCAGATGATCAGCGGCTGCCAGCGTAAAGGCGCTGGCCAGTAGATCGTTGCCGATATTGTCGAGCACATCCTGGGAGCGATAGATGATGCCCGGCGTTTTGACCGCAAGGCGCGCAATCAGCTGACCGATCAGAATGGATTTTCCACTGGCTCCGAGGACTTCTTCTGCAATTTCCGGCGACACGGCACTGCTCCTGCTGCGCGCCAAACGGGATATCTGGCGTTCCTCCGGCATTATGCGAAAAATTATAAGACAGGGCAAGGTGGGCGTTTTCACACTTTTGATTTTCCGAACTGTTTTCTATGCTCATCAAGAATAATTTCGAGGCGATGCGATGCTTACTTTCCTGCCATTCCCTCCCGCGCTTGCGGAAGTGTCTGCGAAAAATGCCAAAACGTCTTACGAAGGCAAGAAGAGGCAGGGGGATCATATTATCCCGGGTGTCGCTGCATATCGTTTGCCGGACGGCTCGCTGCGTCAGGCTCATGATCTCTATGCGCCAATGTACCCGGCCGGGGCGACGCCAGGGATTGCAACATTGAACTGCCGCATGCGCCACTATGCGAACGAGACTTCGGGCTATGACATCACCGTGCAGGACTTTGTTCCGGCTGCGGAGATGCTGCGGGACAACCCGGTGCATGACCCGGAGCGGACTGCTGACGTCATGGACAGCCTCGCTGTTGCGCATGTGCGGGTCGGCGACGAAAGCGGTTTCCTCTGGGCGCTGGATGAAGATCAGATGGCCGCTTGGGTGGATGCGCTGCCGAAGCATGCCCAAATCACACGGGCCGTCCTGAACAGGCACGGGTTGGGGGAGGGGCAGGTGGCGTCCGCAGCCTTCATGGTCATGACTGCAGGGGGTGCTGAAATCCACGTCGGCGCAAACGCGGATACGCTGGCTGACGGGCTGTGCGAACGCTTTTCCTTTATTGACCTGAATGGCCTTCAGGGTGAGGACGTGATTGGCAAGATTGCCGGGTATGGCCGTGAGCGGAATTGGTCCGTCGACAGCCAGGTGCTTTTGAAGCGTGATGCGGCGGCCCATGGGCCGGGTTGCGGCTGCGCATCGTGCATGGTCCGTTCCGGAAATGACTGGCTGAAGGAGATCATCGGCACGGTTCCCGCGGGTGCCCTAATGCGGCCTTTGCAGAACATCTGCATTGCGATGATCGAAAACGCCGGCCAGCCGATCCTCACATACGGCAGCAGTCCGGCCTTTGCATTTCAACAGGCCTCAGACCTCTTGCAGGAAATGATGCAGAGCGGGCAGGCTCCCTCAGTCGTCATCGCTGACGGCATCGCAGCTCTGCCCTATGGCGGGCAGCTGAGGCATCTCGCGGTCCTTTTTGATGATGCCCTCCAGGATCCGATGGCGCCCATGGCTTTTGCCTCCGGCACGGATCAAAGTCTGGCCTTTCTTGTTCGGCAAAACCTTGAGGGGCTTGTGGACGAAGCCGCACTTGCCGGGGTGCGGGATATGATCGATCTGGAAGATGCTCTCGCGGTAACCGGACGGTTCCGCGTTGTGCGCATGGAAACAGGCGAGTTGTCTGAACGACTTGCAGTCGCCCGCAGCGCTGAGAATGAATGTCCAGAGCCTTGAGATGATTTCCATCAAACGCATCTACGAGTTCCTCTCGCCGCTCGACACGATTGGTGCCAAAATCCCTCTGGCCGAGGGTTTTGCGGCCATTAATGGCCTGCGCGACCGGATTGCGGTGGATGTCGAGGCCGCGCTCGCAGCGCGCAGCGCGCGCAAGCTCGGCAAAATACCAAACCTGGAGGGGCGGGAGTTTCCGGAGGCTGAAGACTGGAACCGCTTTGCCGCGGGCGGAGAGCTGACGGATGGCGCCAAGACCATCCTCAACGCGGTTGCCGGCCATCAGGTCAAGTCGAAGCTTGTTCAAGCATTGCTGTCCTGCGGAGATGATGAGGGCATCGTCGATATGGCCGCTTTTCAGGCCCGGATCGAAGATACGGCGGCAGGTATTTTCAAGCACCGTTGCCATCCATCGGCGTTTACCGGCGCCGACATCCAGATTGGATTTAGCACCCCAATGTTCAAGGATGCTGCCAACCCTTCGCCAGCCGGTCGCCCGGACCGCCTGCTTGTCGACATTAATGGTTGGGATGATCTGCAACTGTTTGTCCAACGCCAAGGGCTTGGCTGGCAGAGGGCTGACTACGTGGATTACCTGAAGGCGCGTGGCCCGGTTGCCGAAATGCCGCTCGAGAGATTCATCGGCCGCGCTCATCCCATTATCGTTGAAGACCAAAACTTCGGACCTGCAGAACAGGAAATGATCGACTTCACGCGCGATGGATTGCTCCGCATGCGGATGGATCTGGATCACTATCAAAAATTCCGCGACGGCGGCCCTTTGATTTTCGCAGACGTTCGGGAATTCCAGGTTCCTGGCTATCCGGATTTCCGGTTTTTCGCTCAGGCACCCGACCTCATGATGGCTCGCCTTGCGATACTTGATGCGGGGACCCTCAAGCTTGCAGGAGGGTGCGTCAGGGGCACACCCTACGTCGAGGAGGCCTGGCGGGGCCGGGGCCTTGGCAAGGCGATGCATAAGGCCGACCGCCAGGAGGCGCTTGGTCTCTTCATGCCGTCACACTTTTCGCGCTCAGGATATGAGGCCCGCCGGGCCTTTCATCGCGATGAGGTTGTCGCGGCATATGAGGCGGGGCGGAAAGTTCACCCTGACAACCTCGAGAGATACCAGGATCTGCTTCATCTTGAGAGCGCTCCGCAAATGGACATGAGCTAAGGAATGCGAAAATGAGTTACAAGCTTCACTACGCGATGCTGCTTGAGGTCAAGGGCATGATTGACCGCGGCGGCGTCGGCTTCACTGCGGAGAAAGCCGCTGCAGCCCTGCGGGAGATGGCCGACCGTGTGGAGGCGCAACCGGACAAGCTGAAAGAGATCTTCGGGTCACCGCTTGGCGCCGAGGTCGAGGATCGTTGGGTTTTGAGGTCCGCAACCCTTTCCAATGTCATCCGCAAGGCGGCCGGCGGCTGGGTTGAGGTTGATGCGCAGGATATCGATCTGGAGGACACGCTCCCTTCCAGCGTCATTGCAGAGCGAAACCTGAACCCTGGGCCTGATGGGCTCTGGTCCCGCCCGGAAGATATTTTCGGGCGCCCCGTTCTGGCCCGGCTGCGCCTTGATAACGGAGAGTTCGCAGGCCAGCTCGACATGCGCGAATGGCTTGCTGTCGCCGACGAGGAGGACATCGCATACTGCATCGAGCGGGGATGGGACTTCTCCGAAAAGGTCGGTGAGGCGGATCCGGAAGAGGTGATCAATTGGTCCCGCAATCCGTTGGCATATGATGCCAACCTTGAGCGACTGAACTCTCAAGGCATTGCCCACACCACCGCGATTGAAACGGATCAGCTGCCGTTTGCGATCGCCTACCTAGATGAGCTGCGGCCCGGCTTTATTGACCGTATTGGCGCCCGCCCGGCAGAGGATGCGGGGGTTGAGCCATGAGTGAAAACCGCAGGAAAGGGCTATCGATCACGCGCCGGGATGGCAGTACCACATTCATGCCGGACCTCGGGAAGAGCGAGCAGCAAGACCTGATGCGCGAAGCTGGTCTTGGCAAGCTGGTCGACGGCGATGCCAGGATGAACCCGATGGATCTTCTGGACGGGCTCATGAAATTTGAGCAGCTCGCCGGTATCGAGCATACCGATGCGCCGGAGGAAGACGCTTTTGATCTTCCTGATGATCCGCAGAGTGATGAAGGTATGGAACCCTGACATGAGCGGACCAGGCTGGCCGCCGGGCTTCCACTGCCTTGAGTGCGGCGCGAAGGAGGTGGCAAGAGTAACCGGAAAAGAGGTCTATCCAGGTCGGCCGGATCTGCATGACCTCCCGATGCACCTGTGCAGCTGCGGCGCATATTGCGGCTGCCATCCGGGGACGGATGTGCCGCTGGGCTATCCCAGCGGTGCAGAAACCCGTCGAGCACGCATGCTTCTTCACAAGCACATGATCGAACCGATCTCTCTGCAGGCGGGCCGGAAGAAGCGCAACAAAGTCCGCACCGCTCTGTACCGGTTCCTTTCCAGCGCGATGGGTCTGCCGCGGGAGCTGACCCACACCGGCATGTTCTCGGTCGAGCAATGCCGGGAAGCCTGGCGACACCTGCGCGGCGTGAGCGCGAATGACCTTCTGGAAGGTCGCTGGAATACACCAAGTCCCACTGCGGCTGAAGCCAGCCCCAATCTGGAGATCTGACCTATGTTTAAACCCTACGATCCGCCTCGCGAGCCGCTTTTCGACGTCGAGATCCTGCGTCGGAACATCACCGCGGACTGGGTGAAGGCCCAAATTACCGCCACGCTGGAAAGACATATGGCGGGTGATAAGCTGCATTTTCATGAGCGCCTCCCCTCGTTTGATGAAATCGGGACGGATGAAGCCTTGAGCAAAGCCATCCCGCATCCTGTGAGCAGGGGGCCATTGCAGGACAAGATCCTCGATATTCTTGGCGAGCTGCGCGGCCTGGGGCTTTTGCAGCCTGTGCCACATGGAGAAGACCGCCAATCGGATGAGGCTATCGAATGGAACGCCTTCGTTGCAAACGGAAGTGGAGCCTTGGGGGAGGACAGTTGGGATTACATCTTCAACTTACCGATGGCGCGTGCGATTGGTGAGGCGCTCTGGAGCGGCGGACAGGAAGCAATCTATGAGGGCCGCAAGGCGGCCGGCCTGAACCCGTTTTCCGGCCGTACATCGTCGGAGCGCACAGGCGACAAGCGCCTGATGGAATACACGGACGAGCTGATTGATGCAGTCGCATCATCGGCGGTCGTGCATATGGAGGGCTGCGCAACGGGCGTTCTCCAATTTTATCAGGTCGGGGGCGAGATGACTTGCCGTAAAACCGATCAGCGCCTCGGCTGGGCAAGCGGGCGCCTCCTGAATCCGGCTTTGGGCGCCTGGCATCATCCAAAACCCGGGGAGAAAGGACGATCCCGCTTCGAGCTGCTTGGCGCCTATGATGCCCCAAAGCCAATCCGGCACGTTGAGATCGAAGCGCCCTCGGGCGTCATTCTGATGGCGGACTGGTTCCGCATTCCCGGCTTCAATGAAGGGGTCAAGCATGACATTACCCGAGGGCCTAGCATCAGCTCGGATCTCGGTGTCGACAAGCGGACGCAGGACCACTACGAGCGCCTTGGCCTGGTCCGTGTCCACACCACGAACTGCCTCCCTCGCATCAGCCGGGACGGGGAGCTGATCCGTATTGGCCATTTCAATGAAGACCATGAGGATTTGTGGGAGGATGATCCAACCGCACCCTACGGGCAAAGGTTCCGGGAAGAACTGGTGCCGGACGAAATCGGCAGCATTTGCTGCGATCTTTGGGATGTGACCTTTGCGGACCGCGAGGTGCTGGCAGACATCTTGATCGCCGGAGGCGAAGTTATCGCGGCAAATGATGGCGTTGGGGAGCACGGACGGCCGGTTGAGGGTGCCCCGCGCACGCGGGAGGAGGCGCTCGCACTGCTCGATGCCTACAGCCAGAAAGACACCGTGGCGAAGTTTGATGTGGAGCCTGGCGCACCGCTGCACCTTTACATGGCCACCGGCAACAGGGTGTCGCAGTTTCATGAACACTTCCGCAGTCCTGACGTCAGCCGCCATGATTGGCTCGAGGATATGTTCATCCTCTCTCCGCGCCCGCTGGATGTTGCCGCGGAACTTGTCGATGAAGCGGACTGGGCTTGGCCTGATCGCTATTCCAGCAGCCGCAACGAGGAGATCGAGCCATGAAGGGCGAACCCAAAGATAAGCCTTCCGAAGAGCGGCTCTATGCGGTCATGACCGACAACCCCCGCAACTTCGGGAAAACGCGGCTGGCCCGCAAGGCCCCGGTCCGTTCCCGGGAAACAGGTTTCTGGACAGAGGTCCACCCGGATGAGGTCTGGCTCACGGATCGAAAAACTGCCGAAGAGATCGTATCCCGCCTTGTTCATAACAACCCGCGCGTCGTGCGGGCCGAAAAGGCCATTTCCATCATCCAGGCGCAGCTGGAAGCCGTCACGCCAGCGCCTGTGCAGGAGGCGCCGGACAGCGAGTTCGAGCTATAATTGTAAACCGTATTTCATTTTCGCAAAACGTTGGTAGTCTGCCGGGAAGCAGAACGTAAGGAACAGCAATGGCCCGCAAAGTCATTTTCATCCGCGGTCCTCAGGGGGCAGGCAAGTCAACGCTCATGCGGCGTGCTGGACTGGAGGGATTCAATCTCTCCATGGACAAGATCCGCAATGTGCTGGGCGGGGACGTGCTGAATCCGGACGGGCAATTTGTCCCGAACCATGAATACGAAAAGCTGGCTTTTGATGTGTTCCAGGACAGCATGAAGCGGCGCATCGCGCGTGGCGAAGTTGTCTGCATCGACGGCACCCTGGCAAACGGTTCACAGCTCTACGAGCATTGGAACCAGTTCGAGCAGGGCGGATATTCGGGCCTTGTCATCGACCTCTATGGTTTCGATGACACACTCCGGCTGCAGCGCAACATGGCCCGGCCTGAGCGCGAGCGCGTTCCGGAAAGCAGCGTGGCCAGGATGAAGGCCATGGCCGAGGAAGTGCCAATGCCGCCGGTGATGCGCGAAAATCCCAAAGTGGAATTTTTCAATCCCACGGATGACGGTGGCATCGATGCGGCACTTGCAGAAATCGGCCGCTTCCTCGCGGACCCGCGCTGCTCACGGGATCTGTCCCGCTATGACCGCGTGGTCCATATCGGCGATATTCAGGGGTGCCACGCGCCTCTGCTCGATCCGCGCTCACCGCTGAAGGACGGGCTGGACCCCCGGACCTTCTATATTTTCCACGGCGACCTTTTCGACCGTGGCGTCCAGAACGGTGCGGTCGGCAAATGGTTCATGCAGGAGGTCTACGGGCGGCCGAATGCCGTGTTGATTGCTGGCAACCACGAAGACTATGTCGAGCACCAGGCCCGCGCCGGGAAAGGTGATATCGGGCTGCCCGACAGCGAGTGGGCCCGGTTCAGCTGGCCCCAGCTCAAGGAGGCCGGCCTGACGCACCGTGATTGCCGCCGTATCGCGGAGATGTCCCAAGACTACCTGGCATATACTTGGCGCGGCCGCGAAGTGCTGTGTTCGCATGCGGGCTTTGCGCGCTGGCCAAGCAATATGGATCTGGTCTCCACACATCAGCTGCGCCGCGGCAACGGGCGCTACGAGATCGATGTCGATGCCGAGTGGTCCGCCAATGAGGCCGGGACCGGCCGCGTCCAGGTGCATGGCCACCGCAACAGCGCCATGCAGCCTAGTACGGCTGCGCCGCTGTCGATCAACCTTGAGGGGCAGGTCGAGTTCGGCGGTCATTTGAGGTTCGCGACTTTGGATGAGGCGGGTTTCACGCCCACCGATATCCGGTCACGGGTTCACCGGACCATGCAGGACGATATCGCTGCGAACCGCGCGGTGAACAGAAGCTCCGCCAGCCAGCATGCGCCGCTGATGCCTTGGATCCAGCGTGGCGAGGCGCTGCCGAAGGTCTCTTCCGGCCTGGTCAGCAAGTTGCGCAACCATGACATGATCAACATTAAGCCTTCCGGCTCCCTGCCGGGCGTTTTCTCGGTGAACTTCACGCATAAGGCTTTCAACAACGCGGCGTGGGACGACTACACCACCATGGCGCGCGGCCTTTACATCGATGGGGAGATCGGGACGGTCGTAGCGCGGAGCTATGAGAAGTTCTTCAACCTGAATGAGAGGCCCGAGACGCAGGCGGACACGATCGGGGACCGGCTGACCTTTCCTGTCGATGCTTTTGAGAAGGCCAATGGCTTCCTTTGCATCACCGGCTTCTCTGAGCGTCTCGGCGAGCTTGTCGTGGCATCGAAATCCGTCACCGATGGGGACTTTCCGGACATCGCCAGGGATGTGCTTGCAACGGCGCTCGGACCGGCGGGCATGGAGCGTCTTCTGCGCTTCAACCGGGATCAGCAGGCCAGCCTGGTGTTCGAGATCGAGGACCCGGAGCGGGATCCGCATATCATCAAGCTTGACCGGCCGACGGTCACTCTCCTGGCCTGCATCCGGCGCTCTGAAATCTTCGAGCAAGCGCCATACAAGGATCTTCAGAAGGTCGCCAAATGGGTCGGTTGCGATGTGAAAAACCGTATCGCTAGTTTGCCAAACAAACGGGCGCTGGAGAGCTTCAACCGCCGCGTCGAGCATGATCCGAAGTGGATGATCAACGGCGCGCCGGTAGAGGGTTGTGTCATGGAGGACGCAGCAGGTCAGTTCTACAAGCTCAAGAGCCACTTCTACCGGAACTGGAAGCGCATGCGTGGCGCGGTCAACCACATCCGCAAGGCAAAGCTCGCCGGCAAAGAAGCCAGCATGGAGCGTTACGCGGATATGGAGGAGCCGTACCAGGAGTTCATGGCGTGGGCAAAGACCCTCCCTTTCCCGGCGCTGGAGAAGGACATCATCACGCTGCGGGATGCCTTCAACGGTGACCGCTCGGAGATGGAGAACATCCGGGACACCCGGACCGAAAGCCTGGCTGCGGCCCAGGCTGCCGAGCGCGCCGCGCATTTCTCCGGGCTGATCGACAAAATTGCGGACAACGAGAAGATCTCGACCGACGGCCTGGCCCGTTTTGTGCTTGGAGCGATGGATGATCCGGAGAAAGCGGAGGTGCTTCGCGGCCATGATCGTTACGCCGAGCTGATCGAGCGTGCGGAACTCGAGGCGGCACCTGTGCCGGGCCTCTGATACTAGAAAGGAAAATCATGAGCGGAAAGAACGACTTCAAGTCGCAGCGCATTCCCGTCATCAACCAGCTGGCGCCGAATACCGTGCTGGACCAGGGGAAATATCATGTCAGCTACGACTCCAGCACCAGCGGCTACGGCTGCCAGACCACGGCTCTGGTCTTCGGGGACTCGGTGTTCTTTGTGCTGAACGGAGACCACCGGGAGGGCTACGCTGCTGCCTGCGGCACCGGCGGAAAACAAGGCGCCCTCGACTACTTCATCGCCCATCTGGACGATGCGAACCAAATGAGCGAGCACAGCAAGATTTTCGTCGAAGGGGACAGGTTTGGCCGGGACAGGGTGGCCAGGGAGAACCTTAGCGAAGAACAGCTGGAGGCGCTGAAAGCAGCCTTTGAAGCCCATGCGCCGGCGCAAGGAGCTGACAGTCCCTCGCCCTGAACCAGAACGGCTGAAGGCTTCAGACCGCCAATCGGAAATTGAAACAGGAACCCGAAAATGTCCGCATCTCATCCCACATTCTCTGCTGGCCATTGCTTTATGGCCCAGACGCTGAACAAGCCCGAAGTTGAGGAAGTCGGCGCTCTCATTCATGGTCATCTCAAAGCGAATGCCGCTGAGATGGATGAGCACGAGCTGAAACGGTGGCAGCGGATCTTGGAGAAGATGGATTATCCGTCTTTTGTGCCGGAAGAGCCGGACCGGGACGGCCTGGAGCCGTGAGGCAGAGCTTCGCGGTAGCAAATGCGAAAAAGTGATTGACGCTCCCGGCAAGGAATGCCAATCTCCGTCCATGGCCAGACCGGGCCTGGCGCTCCAGCTAAGCCAAACCGGTCCTGACGAAAGAATACACCAATCGTTCAATCCATGTTCGACACGGTGGGTAGCGGAGCAACTCGAGCCAAGGTCGAACTGCAATGGGTGAAAACGATGGGAATTTCCGTCAACCGTAAGCAAATCACGACTCTCGCCAAGACCTTTGATGTCCCTGGCCTCAGCTACCTTCAGAAAATGGACCTGATCGCTTCTGCGCTTGGCTTCAAAAACCAGGCCGCGCTGATGGCAACCCTCAATAACGACGGGCCGGGCGCGCAGGAGCCGCATGCACTGATGTTGCAGGACTGGCGTGCGCCGCAGGATGTGTGCCGCGGAGATGTGCCGATCCGGGAGCCGATCACTGTCGCCATCGAGGCGGCTGCAGAGCACATCGATGTCTTTATCGGCGGGGCCAAGGAGGATCCCTACGGGCGTCAGGCTTCGAGCCTGCGGATCGAGCGGGAAGGCGGCGTGACGCGGTACATGCTCAACGACAGCCGGTGTGATGCGCCTCGGGTGATCGGGGTCCCGGATGGGGCATCGATGCGTGACCTGCCTCACGACTGGGAACCGGTAAAGCAGCAAAGTGACCCGCAGGATCTGATCACCTGGGCCGATGGCTCCTGGTGCTACCGGGATGAGCTGGAAGAATACGGGCGCGACAAGAGTGATGACTTTGCGGTCGTGCGCTGGGGGGACTACGTGTCCGGCGAGGAAGATGAGGCGGCAATCGCCGCCCATCGAATGCCCGGCGCGGCCGACTTGGGCATGACCCCCTAAAAAACTTGCTGGTTTTCGCAGAGCCTGCGGCGGCTCTGCGAAAATCAAAAGGAGCTGTTCATGAAGCTGAGAGATTATATCGGGGCGATTTCGCGGGCTGCAGCCGAGAAGGGGCAGCGCAATGGATTTCGCAGGGTGCTCACCGGTGCGGCACGGCTTGCCAGGAGCAATCCGGCTGAACTGCTGGGGAACATCAAAGGGATTGCCCGGCTGTCAGAGATCCATGACCAGGAACTGGAGAGCTGGGCGGACCCTGATGAGGTCTGCTCCGGTGATGGCCGGTCCCGTTTCGACGTCTGCGATCTCCGAATTTGGCTGCGTTTGGCCGAAGCGGCCGGGGTTGCTGCCATCCCTGCACAGGAGGTCGCGCGCCTGGAGGAAGAAGAGCTGGAACTCCTGCTGGGGTCGGTGCAGTTGCCCAAGGGGATCCGGAAATCTCTCGCTGAGGGTCTTGCCGCGGGTCTGGACACCGCAGAGGGGAGTGCCGGGCGTAAAGACCTGAGCGCCTTCTTTGAGCAGGTCATGGACCTCAAGAACGAAGACCATGCCTCTGCAGGCAGCAAGGCGGAAACAGCCCGGGCTGCATTCGGGAAAATGGAAAGCGCTCTGGACGAAGTGCCTTCCAGCTGGATGGTGCGCACCCAATATGCAGGCTCAGGCAATCTCAAAGCTCTGGTCGGCACCGGCCTGATGCTGAAGGCGGATGACACGGCGCAGGTGCGGCCCGGTTTCGAAATCGGCGGCGGCTGGGTGCGGACGGGAAACCGGCGGATCATCGACTTCTCTGATCCCCGCTTCCTCCAAACCGCTATTGGCGGACACAAGCCGGGCATCTCCTACCTGGCGCGCCCTTGGGCGCAGCCTGCGCGGTACCATGAGGGTGAGGATCTGCACCGAGCGAACACACCGCTGGCCGGTCCAGGCAAATGGCCCGCTGAATGGAGGGTTTTTGTCCGTGGCGGCTTGGTGTCCGGTGTCGCGAACTACTACGGCTGGACGGGGGAGGGGGCTACGGCAGCCAACGCCTGGAACGCCATTCGGTCGGCGGCATTGGCTCAGAGGATCGTGGATCATGCGGAGCAGCTTGGGCTGAGCGCGCACTTCATGGATCAGGTGTTCATCCGCAAAACCGGCAAGGACACCGAGGCGATTGAAATGCTGGACGCGGAATGGCCCGAAGACCGTATGAATTGCACCCTCGATTTCCTGGAGACCAAAGAAGGCATCCAATTCCTGGAAGGCGGCCCGGCGCATATGCCCGGCGGCGGCGGGCACCCCTGCGCTTTTGCCGGACAAGGGACCACCGGGCACCCGATGCGGTCGGTGGCGCGCTGTGAAGGCGTGGCCTATCAATGCATGCCGCATGTAAATCTGGGAGATCCGGCGACCTGGGTGGACGGGGAAGCTGACGGCTGCATTGATGACTGGGCCGCGGCGGCAAGGTTGGCTGCAGAATTCAAGGAGATCGATCTTGAAATGCAGGGCTTTCTTGCGCGGGTCGGAATTGCGCCGGAATGCGCGTTCAGCGCCGCACCTGAGGTCTGACGCCGGGAATAGGCTCTAGGCCGGGGCGCTGAGGTTTGGCGCCCCGGTAGCACCGGTTTACATCCCGGGCTGATTGTCCGTTTCAGGCGACTTGGCAAGCACCTGGTCGTGCATCCAGATCTCGCCATGACCGGAGGTGGCTGCAGTCGGGCCGCAGGCTTTAAGCATCTCCCGCTCCAACTCTTTAAACCCTTCACCGGTTACGATCTTGTAGGCAAGATCCTCTCCGGTTGCGCCGTTGGAGATCACCACATCGCCGTTGTCCAATGCGTTGGCAAAGCAGCGGCGATCCCAGTCGACTTCGATTTCGCGCGCGGCCGAGGATCCATTGTTCAGCAGGACGCGGTCTCCAACGGTGCGCCCCATCTTCCGCAGGATCAGCATCAGTTCCGCTTCGAATTCTACCTCATCCAGCGGGGTGTTCATGAGGCCGTCGAAGAACCCTTGATCGTTCAGGATGGAGATGAAGCCGCTGGCGTCGCCGGAGATGAAGATCTCGTTGAGCGCTTTGTTGACTCCGCGGGCTGAGGGGGCCTCCTTCAGCGGATACAGCGCATGCATTCCGTCGACTTCTTCACCAAAGACAAATTCGACGTGGTGCTCCACGCTGCCGGGATGATGCCCAACCAGCAGGTCTCGCTTGGCGAAGATCTTGCGGAAGGCGGTGCGGGAGCGGTCGAGGTATTCGCCATCTTCCAGGAAGTCGAGATGCAGCACATAGCTGTCCTGGCCGGCGCGTTTTTGGATCGTGAAGTGCTCCTCGAACTCCTCGTCAATGGAGATCGTGTTTTCGACCATGTTCTGCCAGCTGGTGTAGCCGTGCTGTTGCGCGACCTTGTCCTGCGCTTCGGTGAGCTTCGCGCCCGAGGATTTCTTCAGCGCCTTCGCTTCAGCTTGAAGGGTGGCCACAGGGGTGCCGTTCGCAAGGTATACGTTCGCCATCATCATTCTCCTGATGTGCCGCATGGCGCACCACAAGACGGGCGCATGCTGGCTATGTGTCTTCATAAGTGAGGGTGTGACGTTTGCTGTCGCTTTCCGCGTTAACGGCACGCCGTCGTCCCGGCGCTTGCCTTATTGATAGAGATCCTCAGAAGGGAAGGCAAGCCCGATTTTGCGAAATATGCGAAAAATGATTTGTGGCCGGGTCGGCGCCGTGCGATTATGCGAAAAAGTATTTTCGAGGATGCCCTTATGTTCAAACCGGAATTCATCACCTTCACCGGGGCTGACGACAATACCGATATCGGGGATCTCTTGGCGCTGGCTGAGAGCCACGCGGTGGAGTTTGCCATTCTGTTCTCGCCGTCCCGCGAAGGGAGCGCCCGTTTCCCAAGGCAGGAGTGGATTGAAGCTGTCCAGAGAAGCGGCCTTCGGCTCGCAGCTCATATCTGCGGCGGTTGGGCGCGGCAGATCGTTGAGGAGGGGCGGTCTGAGATCGACGGCCGCTTGAAAGGGTTTGCCCGGGTGCAGATCAACACTGCGAAAGCGGTTGACCCCGGCCGCATTCACAGCTGGGCCAAATCCGCTGGGCGCCAAAGCGGCCAGCAGATCGAGCCAATCCTGCAATGCCGCGGGCCTTTCCCGGATGATCCGCGGGTGAGCTGGCTCTACGACCCGTCGGGAGGGCGCGGGATCAGTCCGGCCAGCTGGCCGGATATTCCCGGTGAGACGGTGAGATTTGGCTACGCGGGCGGCCTTGGACCGGACAATGTGGCTGAGGTTCTGGCCATGCTGCCGGAGCATGAGGGCGGCTGGATCGATATGGAAAGTCGCGTCCGCAACGGATGCGATGAATTTGACACCGGCCTGTGCCGGGCGGTCTGTGAAGTAGTGAGGTCAGTATGAAACAGGATCAGGTTAAACAGATGATGGATGGGATGGCGGGAAGAGCATTCCGGAACGCCTGTTTCGTGGCGATGCAATTCACCATTTTCCGCTATCTGCTGTGCCATCAGGCGGATCGTCTCGATGGCCCTGAAAAGGCGCAGCGGCACCGCGAGCTGTGCAGCTTTTACACCGGCGTGTTCACCGGGAAGGACCCTGAAACGGCGGCCTGGCAGCACCAGGACGTCTATGATGCGATCCACCGGCGGACGCAGGCGAGATTAACGGACCATCTCGTCCAGAAGATCGCATTTGATCCGAACGGCGGCGGCGATCTGGAGCAGAACGCGCGAGACTTCTTTGCGATCTTCCATAAGGTGGCGCTTGGGGTTGCGGCAGACTATCCTGATACCTGTACCTGCAAGCCAATCTAGGCGGAGATACCCTGCTTGACCAAAGGGGACCCGGAAACACGCCGCATCATCCATGTCGACATGGATGCATTCTTTGCATCTGTCGAGCAGCGCGATACGCCTGCGCTGCGCGGCAAGCCGGTCGCAGTCGGGCGCGCCCGTCGGCGGGGCGTTGTTGCGGCGGCAAGCTATGAGGCGCGCCGTTTCGGCGTGCGCTCGGCCATGCCCTCCGTCACAGCCATGCATAAGTGTCCGGATCTGATTTTTGTGGAGCCTCGTTTCGAGGTCTACCGGTCGGTCTCCGCGCAAATTCATGAGGTCTTTGCAAGATACACGGATCTGATCGAGCCGCTGAGCCTTGATGAGGCCTACCTGGATGTCACCGAAGCCTGCCGGGCGGGCCGGACGGCTACAGACATCGCCAAGGAGATCCGGGCGGGGATCCTTGCAGCGACAGGGCTCACGGCTTCTGCGGGCGTCAGCTACAACAAGTTTTTGGCCAAACTGGCCTCCGACCAGAACAAGCCCGACGGGCTGACCGTTATCCCCACCGGGAAAGGGGAGGGATTTGTCGCGGATCTTCCGGTCGGCAGGTTCTACGGCGTGGGGCCTGTAACACAGGCCCGGATGGAAAGCCTGGGCATCAGAACCGGCGCAGATCTGAGGGCGAAGGATATGGACTTCCTGCGTCAGCATTTCGGATCCTCAGCGGAGCGCTATCATGCGATTTCACGCGGGATCGACGACCGGCCAGTGCGGCCTAACCGCGAGCGCAAGTCCATTGGGGCTGAAACCACCTTCGAGGCGGATGTGACGGATCTGCGTATTGCCTCTGAGGCTCTCGATCACCTCTCAGGGAAGGTTTCTGAGCGCTGTGTTCAGAAAGGGATGTCCGGCCGCACGGTGACAGTCAAACTGAAGTATGGGGATTTTGAACAGCACACCCGCCAGCGGACTGTGACGGAGGCGATTCAAAGCCAGGAGAGAATTGCCATGCTGGCCAGAAGCATCCTTCAGGAAGAGCATCCATTCAAGAAGCCGGTCAGGCTCCTTGGTGTGACCGTTTCCGGTCTGGAAGAATGGCGGCCTGAGGCGGAACCCCAACTTGATCTATTTGAAAGGTGAGCCGAATGACTGCATCCCCGGAGGCCAAAGCGGCTGATGAAACGGACCCGGCGCCGCATTCAGATGTGGAGCGCCTTGCTGCGAGCCTGGATGAAATGACCACGGCGTCCCGGGCCATTGGCGTACAGCTGCACCGCGTGGAGCGGGCTGCGGAAATGCTGAGACACCTGTCCCGCTTGCTGCATGGGTCGGAAGAGGCCCGCAAAAGGCTGCGCCCGGCTTGCGGACCACAAGAATGAGATTCTTGCCTCCTGTATAGCTGCCCCCTACGGTAACCAAATGTCATTTTTGCGGAGGGGTGCATGGAAAGCGTCGAGGAAACTTGGTCCTGGCTCAACCCTTGGGAATGGTTCAGCCTGGACGCGGTCTACGATTGCCTGCGCTGGATCGCTGACCATAGGCCTTCCCGGACATTGGGGCGCCTCTTGTCAGGGACTGCGATGGTCCCTGCGGCTCTGAAATGGCTCGGGTTCTACAGCTTCGAACATTCCACAGCCGGTCCAATGATCGGCAGCACCCTGCCGGGCTCATCTGCGGCAAATACCATAGGGATCATTGCGAATTCCGACGGCTTCTTAGGGGAGGCGGCCAAAATTACCTTGTCGCCGGCAGTGGTCGCCACTTCGAAGATCGCGGCAGGGATCATTCTGTCTTGGGAAGCGGTGGGATACTTAAGCGATCTTTTGGATCACTATGCCAGCGCGTGAGGTGGCCGGCGCAATAGGCGCCGGTCCGGCAGCTGCAGCACCGTTCAGTTAACGGCGCTCATCGCCCACTGCGGGAGCACAATCTTGTTGTTCAGCTGCAACGCCAGATTTGTGTCACCGAGGAGGCTGCCATTGAAGCCGGTGCTCAAAGGTGCTCCGGACTCGTAGTGGCGCAGAGCCTTGTACAGATCCCGCATCAATGCAATCGGGTTCTGCCCGCCTTCCTTGCCCCAAATGAACTGGCAGCCGATGGCCCGAAGTTCCGGTTCGGAGATCGAAAAGAGGCCCGCATCTCCTTCCGCCAGAACCAGGGTGGCGAAGTCTTCATCAGCGATGCGGCCGAGCTGCATGACGGACCGGCTGGCGGCTGCGGCGGTGGCGTTCCCAGGGAACTGGGTGATATCAAGCCAAAGCTCGCTGCCATGCAGGCGCGAAGCGAACTGCATGCCATCCGACCACTCCCAGCCATTTAGATGGCCGCCGATGTCCTTTGCCGGAACGGAAAGCGGCTCCAGATAGGGGGCACTCGAGGCGAACTGGGGCCAGGCATCACAGCCGGTGGCGAGCGCTGGCGAAGCGGTGGCAAGGATTGCGGCAAGGGTTAAGCCTGCGGATCGGAAATTGATCATCAAAAATTCCTTTGCGAAAGAGGCCAGGTGCAATTGTTTTCTGCACCTTCTCTGATCTGTGCCTAGGACAGGATTTTTGTTAGATCAATACAGGATCGCAAATCAGACATACGCCGATCAGGGGGTGGGTGCTTCCGCAATGCGGGTGACGTCCGGAATGTTGCAGCTGAGCGCCGGGACAAGCTTACCGGTCACCTGCCGCTGACCAGAGAAGACAATCGCTTCGCCATTGGCAAGCTCCTGCACAAGCTCTCCCTGAGCGGTGATGTGTTTCCCGACAGTGACGCAGCGAATGTTCATGGCAATCCTCCTATGCTGTGGGAAATGATAATGCGAAAAAATGAATAGCGAAAGACATTTCAGCGCTCCCGTGACGCTAGGATATGATCTCGTTCACCTTCAGATCTGCCAGGGAGATACACTGATTTCCGATCTGCATCTGAGTTTGATCCGGAGCGGATATAAGAGAAGAGCCAGCCATCTTGGCGTCCAGGAAGGTTGTGACTGCCGAATTCACTTCTGCCTTTTCTCGCTCTTGCATTATTCGAACCGCGGCTGAAAATGCGGTGCGCACCTTCTTCAAGAAGGCCACGATCTGGACTTCGGCGAGTGAGCTGTGAGCGGTGACGCCGAAATGATGAAAGCCCTGTTTGTTCTTGAAATCGAGTATCCGGATCAACTCAACCTGACCGGCGGAAATTGTGAGGCGGCGCACTATATCAGCATCGTTCTGCTCGAACATACGGGCAGTGATCTTGCCAAAGATCGGCCTGCGGCCATCCAGCCGCGGCGCCAAGAGGTCGTGCCCCGCCAATAGCAAGACGTCGGCCGCAATTGCGTTGCAATTTCGCGCTTCAGCATGGACAGCACCGGGACGCCGTTGCCCTTTCGGGCCTGGTTTAAAATCCCGGTTCATCGCCGCTCTCCAGAGCGGCTTCGTTCTCGGCCGCGGCTTGCTGTTCGAGGTAGGCGGCAAAGGCGCTGGACATTCCGATTTCCTCAATAAAGCGGCGGCCCAGCATCTCCAATGTTTCATTGCTCCAGCCCTGCTCCATTTGGGATCGCAGGATCCGGCCCGCGGATTCAGTCTTCGCCTGGGGGATCAGCGGGCCATCAAGGAGGGGCGCGCAGTCATTTAACGCCGCACGACGGCTGGTGAGTTCTGCTACGGGGATCTGTTCAACAGATACGACGTCAAACACCCCTTGAGGTTCCCCTTCAATGATTTCCTCGGCCAGCTCTCGCAGATTGGGAGTTTTGCGCCAGGCCTCCAAGTCCTTCAAGCTTATTGTGTCAGAGATGTAAGTGACGAGGATCTTTGCTTCAAAGCCATCCTTTAGGTCCCGGCCCATCCAGTTTGGCTCAATATGGAGGCCAGCAGCCTCGGCTAGGGTGCTGATATCAGCTGCGCGTGCGGGGTAGGGGCACTCATTGCGGAAGCCGGTGATATGGGATGCTGCGGGCCAGCGGTTCAGATCGAAGTCATCCAGGGATTGGGCCGCGAGGACAACGCCGGCAACCGGATCAGTTTCGCCCATTTCCAGGTGCGCGAACCAGTGAACATGCCCGGTGTTGATCTGCGCAGGATAAAAATCCGCAACCGCTGTCTGACTCAAATCTCCCGCGGCCACGGCTTCGGCCTGGGTTTCGATCTTGTACCAGGCACCCGTATCCGTCTCCGCCACCGGTTCCTTTTCAAGGAAAAGGTCAATGGGCTGCCGCCGGTAGGCCTGAACCTTGCGGTCGTGGCCCTCGGGCGTACTGACCGTTGCCTTGAGCAACGCCTTGCCGCCTTCCAGCTGCATACTGATGCTGGAGGTGCCGTCCCGCCAGTCCGGATGACCATGTTCGATCATATCGCCGAAGACCTGGGAAATCGCTGCGCGCAATGGCTTCTCAGCCACAGTTTCATTGCCCGCGTCATCGACGGAACGAAGCTTCACGAAAGGCCAGGCGACCGCATCGGGATCCCGCGTATAGACCCAGTCAGCATCCGGGGATATCAGGCAACGGCGATTGGCAGAGTGCGCGCGCATCTGCACTGATGCAATTCCGGATGCGGACATGATCTCGCTCAGAACAGCAATGTTTGCCCGGATGCAGGAGCCCGATAGAAAGCGGATCCGCTCTTGCTCCTCCAGTTGCATGATGGCGTTTTTCATACAGCCCTCCTAGATTCATATCGAGCAGGGTAATGCTGATTAATGAAAATGCGAAAGTCATATGGGGTGCGCGATGACCAGCAGTGAAAACAAGCCAAGCAGCCGCGAAATGCAGCGGGATGAGCACCAGGAGACCGCTGAGGCTCTGATCCAGCACATCCCGCAGCTCGTGCCGGACGACCACATGGAATTTGGCGCATGGCATACGTGGGTGCAGCCGGTATTGAACCGTCACCCCTCCAAGTTTGATGCCGACATGCTCCCCCTCATTCACGCGGCATCTGAAGCGGCAGTGGCGCACCGCCTGTCCTTCGATCCCTGGCCGCAGTTTACGCGTGCGATGCGCGCCCTCGTTCCGGACATGGCGCCTGATGCGATTGTGTTCGAGGTGGACACTGACGGCGGCGGCAGCGACATCAACTGTCCGAACACGCAATTCAAGGCCGGCCGTATTTCCGGGAATGAGCTGATCAGTCAGGTCTGGTCTAAACAGGTCGCCAAATCGTGGCTGCGGGAGTTCTATCTCGCAGATGAAATCGAGCAAGCGAAAAAGAAAATGCCGGAAGCCCTATTGGCTTTGGCAGAAGAGGGCGGCTGGCGGGTCAGGCATGATCCTCAGGATGAGGTTCCAGGAGTGGTCCTGGTTCATGACGATCTCGGGCGGGTATGGCCTGCCGATGATGCGGCTGGAGCACTGCGCGACATCGGGCTTTCGGTTGAGACTTCCACAAGCATGGAGATGTGAGATGACCTGGTTCAAAGACAAGCATGGCCTGGCCGCCTTTGCTGAGCTTCCCAGCCATGAAATGGAGCAGGGGCAGAGCTTCTATGCGACCCTGACCGGTGTGGCCATGAACGAGGGCGTTGAAGTCACTGTGCTCAAGTCCTTTGGGGCCACTCCGGTCTATGACAGTGTCGTGGCGCTGGCACGCGGCAGCACAGCCGGGCTTGAACCGGTTGGTGTGGTTGCGCAATACGGCGTGGAATACCTCGATGGCGAGGCATTCCATCCTCCCCGCCACGGCGAGGATGTCAGAGAGGCGTTCTGGGAAGGCGAGCTGCAGCGCTGTGGTGAGCGCCGGTTTCATATCGCGCACCTCGACACCAGCGAAGTGAGCCTGTTTTTCATCGGGAAGCGGCCAAGTGATGCGCAGGCGCAGCTGGCCGAGGCGGTGCGCAGGCTCTATCCGGAGGAGGTGAGCATCTTCACGGCGATCGACAACATCGAAGGGCTCAGCATCCGCACCGGAAGCGCAATCGGCAGTCCTGATGACCGCGCGGCCGGATGCATTCTGCGCACCGGCGGAGAGGTCAGCTTCTATCTGGGGGTGGACGACATTGAGATCGAGCAGAAGATGCAGCAGGACACCGGTGCGGCCGATCCCGGCGATCGCATCGAGATCGGTTTCACCTGGGTGAATGACGCACTGATCGACTCTGCCTTGTGCTCTCGCACGACTTCGGAATCCAATTTTTCAATGTAGCTCTTGCGCCCCTTTTGGGGCGCAGACTGTCTGCTGGCGATCCTGCCTCATCAGAGGCCATTTGGCCTCTCGCAAGGGTTATCGGCACGGATGCGCGCTCGCAGTTCGGCATCATTCACGCCAATTATCCGTCCAGAACGGAACCGGACCATCTGCGCGGTCGTCTTCCCGTCCGGAAGATTCAGGCAGGCCAGCGCATAGTTTTCGACCATCTGGCCGGAACCCTTGTCGCGCAGGTCAAAGCCAGTGCCCGGCAGCATGCGAAGCGTGCCGTTGGTTGCCATGGGCGCAATCTCGTTCAGCTGATGGCTCTCCAGCTGTACGACCTGGAGGTCATGCGCACCTAAAAGCCCCTCGTAACCCTTTTCCTGCGGCGTCATCTCCAGCATCGCCGAGATCATAATCCCGCAGATGCCGAACAGCAGACCGATCGGGATGAATAACGAGGGGGCCAGGATGGGATGGTCTCTCATGTGGTATAAACCCAAATATCTATTCCGTTACATTTTCGCAAATCATATCATTCGGCGACTTGCTTGCAAACCTCGCAAGCCGCATTTCATAATCAGGCGCGCGGCTTTGGGGGAACGCATCTGCTTGGGTGATGCCTGCCGACTTTGATGGAGAAGATCGATGACTGCCAGAAAGATCGAGATCAAGCGGCTGCCGGATGGCCAGGTCAGCGTGCGCAAAGGATCCTGGTTCGACGTTTTCCCCGAAGAGCGCCGGGAGCCCTGGGCGGCCTGGTATGAACAGATGTACCGGGATTATGGCTACGCCGGCTACCTCGAAATGGCCAAGGAGCTACGGGCCCTTTAGTCCTGCTGTCCGGCGGCGATTGCCCGGGCATGGGCGAAAGCGCGCACCATGCGCAGGGCATCAGGGCCTGCCCTATGCGGCCGCGGCTGCCTGGAAAGCTTCTCGTAGAGCCGGTCGAGGACCAGCCCGTCAAATGCCTCATCCACAACGTCGTTGAAGTCCCGGATCAAGGGCACGTCTAATCCGGACCGGACCGCTAACAAACGTTCCAGCCAGCGCTGATCGAACTCTGGTGCATCGGCAACGGGTGTGCGGTCGGCGAGCAGGCCAGCAAGTTCCTGTGCGGCTCTGCCAGCCTCCGGCGCATGGTCCAGCTCTTGCTGCGAGATTCCATGCACATTTTCTGCCGCGTCCGCCCAGTCGCTCCGCGGCCATGCCGGGGCCGGCCTGATCAGGCTCGACCAGCTGCAGGCATTCCCCTTCTCATCCAGCCAGGCGGCGCCAGCCTCAATCGGCCAGCTCTGCGGGCTGAGGCTGGAAGCCTCAAAGTCGAGGAAGATGAAGTCTTGGGCCCGCATATGACCTGCTTAACCCATCTGCGGGCCGCTGTCCGGATCTTCGCCGGAATACTCCGGGCATGCATCGACCATTGCATCCCGCAAAGCCGAAAACTCAGTGTTATCCCAGTCATCAGCCCTGGCGGTGTCGCCGCCGGCCGCTTCACAGGCTTCAAGCACGTGGTCGGTCATCGCCTCCGCGAAGGCCAGGGGCGTGTCTTCGTGCAAACGCAAATTCGCCGCATCAAGCACCCCGGGCAGACCCGTGCGCATCAGCGCAAAGAAGGCGGCGGCCGCGGCCTCTTCGGTATCATGCTCTTGCGCATTGCTCAAAACGCGTTCGGTCAGTGACCCTTCTTTCGGCTGGGCCGTGGCAACCCTCCAGCGGCTTGCGGTCAGCCCGTGGGGAAAGCTTTCGCCGTCAGGTCCGACCGGGGTCAGAAGCGCGTAGCTCTTCTCAACGTGTTTTGCAGGCATTCTATGCTCCCTTGCCGGTCACAACTCAGCAATCAGGCTGGCATCAGTTCCGGCTCTTCCCGGACCGCGGCTTCAGCGGCCACAAGATCAAAAGCCGACACGATTTCATCGATATAGCCTTCGAAGACTTCCTCGCGCATGGGCCGGACAATGGCCTTGCCGCAATACAGGGAGAGCTCGTCCGGATCCGGCCCTTCTGAGGCCCAGCGAAGGATCATTTCGCTGGAGCCCTCTGATCTCGAATTGCGTCCCACGGCCATGCCCAAGAGAGTGACTGCGCCGTGGCAGTCTTTCTCCTGTAGCGCCGCAACAACCTTTCGGACAGCCAGGACGGCTTCGTCACTGATGTGTCTTGATGAGCTGTTCAGATGCTGCATATCCAGATCCTTGTAAGTCTTGCGGGCCCCTGCGAGGTCTTCCGCCGCCCGAGCGGTCCCGAGGTTTGTTGTCAGACGAAAATTCGCATACTTGGCCGAAAACCTGACAAACAATTTAAGGGCTGCAGCACCTTGATCGATGACCCTGTTATGGCGAGGGGCTTGCGGCAGGGCCATCAGCCACCTTCTCGAAGGTGGTCCAGCTCATATCGCGGCCGAAGGGATCAATCCCCGCGTCTTTGGCCAGCTGCCCCAGATGCGGTTCTTTGCTGGTGCCCATATAGTATTCACGATCGCGGATTTGCGTATCCGCCGGTGCGGCGACCGCATAGCCAGCCTCTTGAAGTTCCTCCAAGGCGGCTCGGGCGCGCTCCGTGATGCGCTTGTCCGCGCCCTCACCCCCGAACGAGAGTTTTGACTTGGGACCACGCAGGTAACCCAGGCCGAAGATAATGGCATCCTTCGATAGTGTCATATTCGACTCCTTGCCGGTGTGAGCGACGGTTTCATCCAGGAAAGACCGCATCCGCTATCCGTTAGGCAATAAAACTATGCGAAAAACAGATGTCTATAAAGCGAAATCAACGCATATTGAAGATGAAATGCGCTTTGTACGTCTCGCAGTATGCCGGTTTGTCGTAGGTCACATTCCAGCCGGCCGAGCGGTACACGCTTTCGACATCCAGCCAGTTTCGGTTGAAAATCATGTCGCGGGTCGTGGGTTCGGGCGCCTTCTGAAGGATAAGATCAATCACCTCATCCTGGTAGATGGTGGCGCGTCCATTCCTGGCCTTTTGAGCCAGGAGCGCATTGAATGCCTCGAGGACAAAATCGGGAATGGCGCCTGCGGCGCCTGCTTTCACTTCCTCGGGGGTGATGGGTGCTACGGTCATCAGATGGGCCCTTGAGTTTCGGATGTCTCCGCATCCGGGTTGCATGTAGACTTTTCACATATTCGGAGCGGCTGCGGGCGGGATCAGAACGCCATTCAGATCCTCGAAGCCGGGCCGGTCTTCAGGCACCAGGATCTCTCGGCCGCGGTCATCTTCAATCATGCGCCAGCCTGGCACGTCGTGAAGAAAATGCGTGACCGAACTCAAGGTGCCAACAAGCAAGCCGAATGAGCGCTCATCCTGCCAGGCGCGGAAACTGGCCCAGTCGGCCTGAGGGTTGCCGGTGCCCCAGTAGGCAATTCGCTTCCGGTCGAAGGTGACTTCAACGCCCCGGTAGCTGGCCGGATCGGCCTCATCATAGTCGATGGACACAAATGCTGTCGTTGGCGCCATCAGCTTTCCACCGCTGCTGTCAGACCCAGAGCAAGAATGTCCAGGATGAGCAGATCCGACCCGTCGCGGCCCTCATCGCTATTCCTGTCCCCGCGCACCCGGGATTGAATCTCAGCGCGCTCCTCATCCGTAAGGCTGGAGTATGAGCGCCCCGATTGCGGCCCGGAAAGAACAACCGCATCCGCAGCGCCGGTTTCGGCATCGACGGTCAGGCTGAGATCCGGGCTTTCGATCTGAAGAGCGCCGGCCCCGAACGCCAGTTCGCGCAGCGCCTGGGCACGGCTTGCGGCCAGCGCCTGGCGCCGCTTGTCCCGTTCCGCGGCTTCCAAAACGGACAGTTCGTCCACCCCTTGTGAGTAGGCGTCCAGCGCTGCGAGAACCGCGCCTCCGGCCGCCAAAGGCAGCAGGGGAGGGCAGAGGATGCCGATGGCGACACCCAGGCCGGTCCCGGTAGCCGCGGCGCTTGCAATGGCGCTGCGCGACGCTCCCAAGCGGACCGCTACAGGTGACGTGACATTCTCCGAGACCAGATCGATGAAAGAGCCGCCGAGGGCGCTGCCGAGTTTTGGAAGAGCTGCGACCCGAGTGGCCACCCCTTCGAACATGCCGCCTGCCGTGTCTGAAAGGGAACTCACCGCCGAGGCTCCGAGACTTCCCAGCCCCGAGGTGATGCGGCCGAACCGGCCGGAAGGCTCAGGGGCAGGTGCGGGCAGAGGGGCCCGGTCTGCCAGAGCCTCTGCTTCGAGGCGCGCCCGGCTCACGATCCCGGCGTCGAGCGTATTGCGGGCCTGCGCAAACAGGGTTTCCGCCCGGCTGAAAGCGGTGTGAATCGCTGCGCGATCCTCCGCGAACTCATCGCTGCCCGAAGGCATCTGGGCATAGAGACCGACCGCGGCTGCGAAGGAAGGCACATGCACTGCGTGCAGGGACCGGGTCAGGCGCCAGCACTCCGGATCCCGCGCCAGATGCGCGATGAGGCTCTCGACCTCATCCGGGATGCGGCCAATTGCACGGCAGAAACTGACGTCCTGCCGGGCGATCTCAGCGATGGTGCGGTGAAGTCCGCGCAGCTGCGCGAGGCGTTGTTCATGCGTCACAGCCAGGTTGCTCCTTCTTGCTGTCTTTCTGCAGGTTATCGAGGCGCATTTCCCGCAGGCGCCTGGCCTCGGTGACGGCTTCAATGTAATTTCGGCGGGCCTGCTTGCGGTCCTGCTGGTACATCTGCTCGATGACTTCCTTCTCGGTCATGCCCCTCACCAGCCTGGACCTCCGGCGGCTGGAAACAGCTCCACGTCGCATCTCAGCTGGTTCTGCACGATTGGCCGGTCATGCCAGTGGGTGCCGCTGTCGAGAATGGTCTGCAGAAATCCCTTCCGGACATACTTGAAGCGGGCCAGCACCTGATCCGCGTCTTCAATTTTGATGTAAATGCCCTCTGCCAGATCCGCATCCGGCTTGTCCGCACCTGCCTCCATGAGCGCCCGCTCAGGATCGACCCCAGCGCGCTCTGCTGCTACGGCCAGGTTTTCGCGCCATTCTTTGCTCCTGTAGAGCGACGGGCCGACCATGGAGGCCAGATGCTTGCCATCCTTCGGCCATTCGGCACTGATCACGGGAACAGAGACTACCGGCAAACCTTCCAAAAGCGCGTGGCGGCGGGGCGTCGAAAGCCAGATCTGCTCCTTCATGTCCCAGATGTCGAACTCATGCAGGTAATGCGGCAGCTGGTCATAGAATTGGGTATGCTTTGCGAAGGTCCACTCATGGTAGGTGCGGTACCGGTCTTCCAGCCGCTCCAGAAGTTCCGCCTCGAACTGGCAGGCCCACTGTTTGTAGAGGTTAAATTGCGCCTCCCGCGCGCCGCCGCGAAGGGCATGTCCCCGCGACTGCAGGGTCATGTCCAGATTGCGGTCGAAAAAGAGGCCGGTGTTGGCACCGTCAAGCTTCTCCTCACTGATGAACACGGCACCCGGGTACTGCTCCCGCAGCTTCGCGATCGTGATCTGATCGTGGCCGCTGTCACCGGGTTGCAGCTTCGACCCCTCGATGTGCGGGGTCCTCGGGTACTTGATGATCTGCTCGTCCATCAGGCAGTTCCTTACGTTGGCGGCGAAACGCCTCTTCAGACGGGTTGTGCTTCGGTCCTGTCACCCGGTTTCCCGAAGACGAGGAAAACGGCGGCCAGCACATTCAACGCGCCCAGGCAGAATGCTCCGGCCTGATACTCCACAGGCATTTCGTAGAAAAACGGGTAGGAGATGACGGCCGCTGCCACCACAGATGAGCCGGCCGCGAACAGCGCACGCATGACTTTGCCGGACACCTTGGACCGAGCCGGAGAATTGGAGCTGCTGCCGTCCGCTTCGGAGGCTTGGCGCCGGATTTCCGCGTTCAGAAGCTCCCTCGGCGGCTCGGCAAGCACTTGCATGACCTTCGCTGGACCGCTGATGCGTCCGGACTGAATGCTCACAAAGTGGCGGGTGCCATCGGAGGATTCAATGAGGCAAGAGCCCGGCTCAACCACGTCAACCGCTTCGTTTTCGTCAAGGGTCAAGTGATCGGTGAAAGGCTGCTCGGCCATTTTCCTGAAAAAATCCGGACCGTCAGAAACGATCCGGACCGCAATATGTTCACCTTCGATCCTCATGGCTGGCGCACCCCTTTATGCGAAAAAACATTTCACGAATTGTTTCCGCAAATGTCCCCGATGGCTTGCCGCAAGTCAAGATATTGATTTTCGCAAAATCGTATCAGGGGGACGGAGAAGTCTCCTGATCAGGCCGGGAGGCCGCGATGAAGTCCTCATTCATCTGCTTTTGCGACATCTTCCGGGTCATCTCCCCGTCAGGTGTCACGACATCATGGAATGTCACCGGGAAGCGGGTGAATGGGGTGCCGAGCGGGGAGGCCGACCAGACGACAGAAGTGCGAGCCTCAAAATGGGAGCCGTCGTCAAAATTGACGCGCAGCCTTGCGTCCATGCCCGCCGGGTTCGGCGCGTGGCCGATGACCTCGATGCCTGAGAAGTTGCCTTTGGCATCCACGATGCTGGCAAGCTTTGCCAGGTTGCGGTCAATGAAGGCGGCACACAGCTCATCCGCCTGTTTGACCGACCGATCCTGAAGGATGTTGCGGTAATCGTCCCTGGCTTTGTAGACCACGATCTTCTTTTCCTGGTCGTAGCGGTGCTGGGTCAGCTCTTCCAGAGGCTTGCGCAAGTCTGCGGACGCATGGCCGTGGCCAATTTGGCGCGCAAACGCGTATGGGCTGAAATCACGCAGCTGGCGCTTGCCTTCTTCAGGCCGCATGTTGTCGCTGACAGCCTTGAGGTACCGGTTGAGGACCCGCTCTTCCCTTGCATAGATCAGCGAGGCCAGATGGTCCCGGGCCTCCTTGGTGACCGCATTCAGTGCATCATTCACCTGACCCATAGCAGTTCCAGAAGCCGCGGGAGCGCTGTAAACCTCCGACGGCCGCTGTTCTTCCGCTTTTGGCTGGCGTTTGACGGTGATCGTCTTGCAATGCGCCATCAGCTCCATCAGCGGAGAGATTTCTTCAAGGAACTCCCGGACCGCCACCCCTGCCGGGGTATCGCCCAGAGCTATCGCCTTCTTGGTGAAGGAGCCCATCAGATGCGGTGCCGGGCTGCCGGAGAAGGCGTTCATTGCGTCCCGCTCTGCATCTCCTGCCGGGTAGTCCCGGTTCCACAGATATGGGCGCTGAATCTCCTGGTCCCATGCCTCCTCGATCGCCCGGGAGAAGGGGAGTTTCGCGTCGTTGTACCGGGCATTGGGGATGGCGCCGGCAGTCCGGGCGGCCTCGAGGGTTTCGACAATGTCATGGAACTGCTCTGCGCGCCGTTCGCTGAGGTGGCGCAGGATGCTGGGATAGTCTTTGGCAGGCATTGGAATTCTCCTTTGTCGGAAGAATTTTCGCACCATCGCCGGAAAATTCGAAGCCCTTCCGGGCAGGGCGCTATTCGCGCCTTGCTCCCCAGTTTCTTTTCGGATCGCTGCGGCGGTTTGGCGGCGTTGATGGCATGGTTTCCCCGTGGCGGTTTCCGTCTGGATCGAACCACCAGCAATAGGGTTTGGGGGGCTGACGATTTCCGCTGTTTGAAACGTACCGGTAGACATCCTTGTGGCATTCACAGCCCGCCAGCTTCATCACGCCGCCGTGCCCATACCCGCGGGCATGGATGAAGATGCGATCGATCATACGGGCGGAAATGTCCTCCAGGGTGGCAATCGACGGATCCGCGGCGATGGCTTTTGCCCGCTCCTCGCGCGCTTGCCGGGCCGCGTCCTCTGCGGCCTGGTCAATGCGCCGCTGTTCCCGCAACTGAATGGACTTCTCGATCAGCTCCGCTTCGCTATCGATGTATGCGTCCAGCGCGGAAAGGTCCTTGGAGGCTCGTTTCGTCTTCTGTTCGACCAATCCGGCCTCGAACAGCTTGCGCAGAAGGCGGGCGCCGTGCGGGGTGATGACATGGGGCGTGAAATCGCCTCCCATAGACGCCCCCTCGGCCTCTGCCCGGGAAATCTTGAGGCCGCCAATCAGATCCCCGGTCAGCGAGGCAAGCAGAGCCTCATCAAACGCGCGGATGGCGATGTTGGGCTTTACATCGGGAATGAGGCGGACGACTTCGCCACGTTTCAAGCAGAGCTCGGGTTCAATTCGAAGGTCTTTGTTGTTCATGGTCTTTCTTGGTGCATTCCTGGCTCATCAAAAACCTGGCACATAGAGGATCGAGAGACATGGGACGCCGAATGACGGGGGCTGCTTGCCCCCGCGCGGTTCCGGGCAGGAAGGCGGGATACACGTCCCATCAGGGTGCGGGAAGACCGCTCGGGGCGGGGGTCGACTGGCTTTTGGCATCTTGCCAAATTTTATCCAGCGCACACTCGATCCTGAAGCGGAGATCCTCCGGGGCGCCGCCCGGAACCTCCAGACGCGTCATGATTAGCTGGGACACCCATAAGTCGCCGTGATGGACCAAATCCCCATTGAAGGCGCGGGCCTCGCTGACGCCATGCAGTACACCGGCCTCTACATCAAACACCGGGTTCCGACCTAGGAAGAAGCTGTACAGCGGCACCATACCGTAACTTTCGGCCGCCACGATGAGATCCGTATCCCCAGGTGTCGTCGATAGCTGCTCCGTGAGGTGTTTGCGAGCGCCCTCAAGATCGGCGCGCAGAAAAACGCGCCCATTGTCCGGATCACGTGACAGCACTTCAAGTCCGCGCAGCCAGTTCTGACGGCATGAGGTATCCACGCAGTCCCTGACCAGCCTTTCGACATCTCTCGGTGTCAGGGGTGGTGACAGAATATCCTGCGGGGCGCCCTCAAGTGCAAAGCCCCGGGAGAGCGGGTGGCTTGCGATGGCTTGGCGAACCGTTTCTTCACAGGTCTCATTGCCAATCGTAGCGGCCAGAATGTTGAGGACCTGGCTGGCATACCCGCCAGTGCGGGTGTCCGGACCGTCCACCTCAAAAACCACGAGGTTTCCAGGGTCACCATCCCGGCTGGTTGACAGTGATAAGTTCCAGGATGTGCCGTTTTGATAAAGGGCCACTGAGCAGGTTCCGTCCTTGGCTGGGTAGCCCTGCTCGTGCCAGCTAAATGAGTTCGGCCGGCTCTCGGATTTCTGCAGCAGAAATGGTTCGACCTTCATGTCTTCATGTCCTCTTCATTCGGGGCAAGGCGGTCTGAAATATCGCCGAAGTAGTCCTGGAACCAGCTCGCCGCTTCCTCGGTCGCATTGTCAGCGAGTTTGATTTCAGATGTATTGCCATCCCGCATCTTGAATGCAACCTTAACGATCACGCGGTCCTGGCAGCCGGGCGAGATTTTCACGCGTGCGCGGAACCCATTGACGATGCCGAACATGACCATGGCCATTGCACCATCATCGAAATAGCGCCACTGCTCCCAGTTCTCTGCGAACCTATCGCCATAGGGTTTCAGCTTGTTTGCCAACTCGCCATAGCCGTACATGCCAAGCTTGGTTTCCATCTCACGAAAAGTCTTCCGCATCAGAGGGAAGTCCCGCTCGGGCACCCGGATAAGGATTTCGCGCTCGGTATTGGCGCTGCCCCGCCCGTCAGGGTCAGGGGGACTGTAGCCGCATTTGGGACAAATGCTCATTTCAAGGTCTCCATCTTGAATTTTGGCCTGAACAGGTTCTGGGACTGGGCAAATGGACAGCTTCACAGCAATCGCGGCTGAGATGGTCTGGTCATTTCGGGTAACGGTCGGCCAAGCGCGAGGTCGCGCAAGATATGCCCATGGCACGCCAACGGAGCGCACCAGCAGATCAGATCCTTCCCACGCAAATCTTTGCGCACACGGGCTACGAAATCAGGATGATCGTGGAGCCAGGCAATATACTTGGCAATGACCTCCTCGCGAGTGCCATGTTTCCCGATAGAAAACGGATTACCCCAAGGGCCGGGACGCCCAATGTAAACTGCCCCGGAACGTGACCTGCCATGCACCCGAGCATTCAGGACTTCTGGGATGCGCTCTGTGCTCAGCATGGGGCCTCTCGCAACGCAGATGCGCCGGGCAGCTGATGGGATAGGAAATGCACCGTCTTGGGCTCCTTGCAAAGTGTTTGCGAAAAACTATCACTTGTAATCTCTGGCGACAATGAATTTCGCAACTCCAAGACCGGGCTGAAACCCTTACCCGCGGCCTGTTGTCAGTCCGGCTGAAGGTCCCGTTCGCGCAGCGATGCGAGGATTTCGGCGGCGCCTGGCAGGGCGGCAAGAATTGGTTCCTCAATCCCGATTTCATCCAGGCCCAGCTCGGGCGCGTCCATGTCGATCAGGCGGTAAGGCTCGAAATTGGTGGCCTGCCGCTGTCCGGAGCGCACATAGCCGCCCATGTTCGCCGAGAAGGCAATCGGCCCGTGCAGCCCCTCAATCAGGCCACGGCGCGCCCAGTGCGTATGCCCGCTGACCCACATGTCGATCTGCAGACCGAGAATGTCAGCACGCATATCGGAGACGTAGGCCGGGGCGTACGGGCCTTTGTCAGCCCTCTGCGCGAGAACCTCCGGAACCGGAAGATGGTGCGTCATGACCAAGGTTTTTCCCTGAAAGGGCCGGGCCAGCGCGTCCAGAAGCCACGAGCGGTCGCGATGGTGAAAGGCCACCGTGTCTTCGGCGCGTTGCTTATCATCGCTTCCAGGCGCCCTGCGAACCTTTCGGTAGTCGTTGATGAGATATTCGGCCCCAAGCATTTGGGCTTCCCGATTTCCGAGGATATCGAAATCCGTCCAAAGCGTGGCACCGAGAATCCGCGTATCGCCGATGATCAGCTCATCCCGATCCAAGACGTGGATGTCATGGCCGGCGGCGCGAGCCACCGCAAGATCTTCTGAAACGCACGAAACCGTTTCTTCCTGGCTTGAGCCATATGGCTCATGGTTGCCGAAAATCGACACGACGGGCACTTGCCACGCCTGATGGATCTCCACCAGGGAAGCAACATGGCTGCTGGCCCGGTCAAGGTCGCCCGCAATCAGGATGGCATCGACAGAACACGCCGGGCACGTCTCAGTCGGCATCGGGAACGGGACCGGGGCTTCCGCTGAGCCAAACTCACGATGAAGATCGGACCATTGCAAAAACTTTGCCATCAGAGGGCTCCTTACAGGGTTGGTGCGGGTTCCGGATCCGCCGCGGCGTGGTAGTCCTCGATAAGTGCGTCGAGATCAAAGCGGGCCTCCCGCAGCCCCTCCCAGGATTTCAAACCCTCGGTGTGAAGGGGCGGGAGCGTCCTGGTGAGCAATGTGCCGTGCGGCTCCATATCCTCGACGTGTTCGGCCAGCAGCCCGTTGAAGCTGGCCTCGATATAGATCTTGGCGGCCGCTTCGCTGCTCTCAGCGTTCACAACATATGAGCTGTCGCTCTGGCTGGCGTCACAATTGACCAGAAACTGCTTCATCGAAATCCCCCTTGGACTTCCCGAACATTACCGAGGAAATGCGAAAAAACAAACCGTGTATTCTTTCATCATGGACTGGGATGATGGGGAAACTCGCATGCGAAGGACAGCACATGAAAAAGATGCCCGAATTCAAGCTCACACTGCAGGCGCGGAAGTCTCCGCACATGCTGGAAAAGAAGCCGCGCTACGATGTCCTGGTGAATGGCATCCGCAAGGGTGAACTGTATTTCAACATGCGTGGCTACCGCGGCGCGCTGCCGGATGTCCATGGCTGCATGCAGGATCTCGGCGAGGCGCCGTTGTCCGCCTACCGGCGCCAGGTTGCCGCTCTCAACCGGGAAGCCCAGGTGGAATTAGCGAAGGCCGCCGAGGACCGCAGTATTGTGCTGGAGACTTATGACACAGCAGAGCGTGACAAGGTCGTTGTGGCATTGGGCGAGACCCCTGTCGCGAAGGGAAGTGCAGGGATCGAAATGCGGACCGTCAATCGCAGGGACCTGGAGTATGCCCAGATTTTCTTTGATGGCCGACCGATCCCCGCAAGTTTTCTTAGCAGATCGGGAACAGCCGAGCCGGTGTCTGATGAAAACCCCTGCGTAGATCTAATCGAGGGCGACAAAGTTCTTGCCGCGGTGGATACCGAAGATCCGGCCTTTGTGCTGCTGGCGATTGGCCAGGTCCCGGCGGGTATGGGGAACCGGCCTATGCAGGCGCTCGATCAGGACAGCGTTGCCGATGCGGCAAGGGAGTTTGCATGGCTCACCAGGATGGCGTGGCGGGAGCTTCAGTCCGCTGCGGGCCGCAATCTCGTTGACGCGGATGCATTGCCGCTCATCGAAGGGCGCACGCTTCCGGAGCAGACCCGCCCGTCGCCAAATCCTGCGCCGAAACACGACTGGATCTGGTCAAAACTGCCGCGGCCTGAGGCAGTTTCGGAAGAAAGCCCGGGCTTCTGATCGGACAGGGCAGGGCGCGGCTCAGGCGGCGCCCGGCCCTGGCTGCCCTTTGCGTACCAACCGGTGAATATGATAGAGCGGGTTGTGGCCTGCCTGATCGCGGTGCGCGACCGTCAGGAGCACCTACGGGCCGTTCCCCATGAGCTTGCGAACAACCGCATGCAGGAAAATCTCCGACAGACGCAGCGCTTCTGCGTCCTGAACCTTCGAGAAGGGCTGCACGGGGTCTTTGCCCGCGAAACGCACGGCATCCTGTGCGAGGCTGCCCCAGGTGCCGCCACGGTACCGCAGGTCGGACTTCAGGGCGTTGAGCGCAGGATGGCTGAAGCTGACCCCGCCGGATTTGCGATGCACGAACTTGCTGATGACCGGGCCTCCGGCCGCCTGCAGGATGAAGAAAGGATAGCACCCGTCATCCATCAGTTGCTCATGGGCATTTCGGGCCGGGAACCTTCTGCGCAGGAAGTCGTCCAGAAGCGCTTTGGGCCTATCCACGTATCCTTCATTGAGAATCCGGGCATCCTCGCCGAACTCGCGATATAGATTTCGGGCCGTATGGGCATTCGCAGGATGCGCCTTGCTCTGAGAGAACAGGTAGCGCACGAAATTCCGCGCGTGATTGTGATCCTTGAAGTGGTGTTTGCCTTCCCGGTCACCGGCAAAGGGCACCAGGTAGAACACGCCCCGGTTCCCGCTCGGAGCGTCGACGGTCATGCGGAAAGCAGCAGGTTTTGACATTCTGGAGGCCTGTACGGTTACGTTTTCCGCAATCATGCGGTTGGAACGGCAGACCTAACCGGCCGTCTCAAGCGACAAGAGCACACCTGGCTCCGGCAGAGTGTCCTCTGGCCAGGCTTCAACTTCCTCATAGGTGGTCTTGCCGTCAGCAAAGCACTGCGATGCAAGCCGGAACAGCGGGCCTGTATCTGAGGCATCGCGCAGGGGAAGGCGGTTTTCCCGCATCGCCGTCATCATGTCAGGATCTGGAGAGGACACCATGTAGATGGCCGTTACCCCTTCGGGGCTGTCCTCCAGGTCCAGCAAGGTCACAAGCCGCACCTTTCCGAGGAATTCTGCCGTGAAGAGGATCGGTCCGTCATACCAGAAGAGGGTCTCAATTACATCGGGCATCTGAATTTCGGTCGGCATTGCAAATTCTCACGTTGATATGCGAAAAACAATAACATAGGCTCGCCCTTGTGTAATGCGAAAAAGAGATGTCATGCTGAAATTTATTCACGCGGTTGTCGGCAGGGCCGCAGATATCGACAATGGCCGGACCGCTTTGGATGTTCTGGACTATACGCTGACCGAGCTGGGCGAGCTGGCAGAGGAGATCATCATTGCCCGCGGGGCCTCCTACAAAGCGCCCGGGAAGGACGGTGTCGCGGGTGAGGCAATCGACCTGGCGCTCTGTCTGATTGACCTTCTGCGGCTGAGCCACAGCGGCGACATCTGCGGCATCGCTTCAGATACCGTCCGGGAAGCGTTGGCCTCCAAATGCGCGCGCAAACCGCGCGCGGAGCTGCGCCGTATCACAGCCTGCCTTGGCGGCATCACCAATGACCTGGAGCGGCACGGACAATCCACAGGGCTTATCCTTGCGGCTCTGGGCGCAGCAATCCGTATTGTCTGCTATGAGGTCCGCGATGCGGACGACGCTGTAATCACGGCAATGGTGGAGCCCAAGCTTGCAAAATGGGCCAGCACAGCAAAGGCGTCTGCCTGAAATGGCGGGCCGGGATATCGAGGCTTGCGCTGCAACGCTGTTTGTTCTGCGCGGCGTCGCGGCGCTTATGGACCCCGATGCCCGCGTCTTCAGAAGTCTGAGCCCGTATGCGCTTGTCCAGGCGATTGATAGCCTGGAGCTCTATGATGAAACGGGCCAGCCCAATGAGAGGCTGCGTATTTCCGTTCCGCACTCGGTCAGGACTATCGGCGACGATTTCATCGACCATCTCAGCCCGGATCTGCGGCTTTGCTATTTGCGGTCCTGTGCGGTCCGGTCTGCACCTGATCGGCGCATGGTTGGGCCCGTCACCGCGCGGCAAATCATCGATGCGGTCGACACACTGCTTTGCGGACGCCTGCCGCCGCCGATCGATCTCAACGAACCCATGGAGTATGATATTGCACCGGACAAGGCTTTGCCTGTGCCCAGGCCCTGGCAGCGGGCCGCATCAGGGCGGCGAAAGTTCTCAGCGCCGCGCCCGGCTCCCGGCGAGCTGAAAGCCCAATGGGGAAAGTTGGACGGCGAGAGTGCTGACCTGATCTTTTCCGGCGGCGCAGGCACGGCGCGTGCTGATCGCGCGCTGCTGCATTACGCCTTCAGCGCGGTGCAGTGGACGGGCCCTTTGAGCCAGACATGGGATCCGCCGCTGATCGAAGAGCTGGTCCGGCGCGGCTATGATCCGGAGACGATCCGGTTCTCTATTAAGAAGCGGCAGTAGCTGATCAGAGAACAAGCTCTTTCGCCTTGTAGATCTCCACGGAAGATGGGCCTGTAAGGCGGCAGACATGCAGGCTCAGGACTTCCTTTATGCTCCATCCTCGCTCTTGGGGCTCCGAAACAACAAAACGGAATTGGTCAGACACCCCTCCGGTCTCTCTGTTCAAGATGAGTGCTGGAAGTTGAAAGTTTGCTAGAGCATAGCCTGTCGTGGACGATCCATGCGCACTCAACTTCATGCCCATAAGGCTAGCCGTTTCAAGCCCGGAAAAGTCAAAGGGATCCCAGTGGACAAAGAACCAACGCTGTCCGCGCTCTATGTCGAGCCGTTCCGTGAGCCTGTCAGCGCATCGCTGACCTGCTAGCCGCAGCTCATCTTCTGATAGGCCCTCGAGCCACTTTTTGTGCGCTTCCAGTTCGAGCTCGCGTGCAGAGTTTTCAGCAATACCCCCAGTTGTAGAACTGGTTTGTGGTTTGGGAATTTCACGCTGTGAAGCGAGGGCGCCGTCATAAATCCAGTATGCTCCCAATGAGCATAATGTCAGAAAAACTGCGAGAAATTTAGCGCCTGACATCTTTCATCGTCCTTTGAGAAGGGCTCAATAAATCAATGCTGTCCTTGTGGTTGACGCATTCTCGCCGGTCAAGGCTTATTACCCAGCTAACTCGGGGCGGAATCTTGAGTTCACATGAAAATGAGCCTAACCAGCCTTGTCTCCAATCGACATAGAGCCAGCGCGCATGCCTTGTTACGACTGCAGGCAAAGAGCAGAATCCGATGTTCCCTTCAGACATACCTGCCCGGTGGAGGTTGTCGAGCAGAAGATCGGCCACTCGATTGAGAGGAACAGAATGCTCGAATGCCCGGTTCTATCCCTCTCATTGAAGAGTATAGCTACAATAGCGGATAAGGGCTAATCCCACCAATCGGTATCGATGTCCGCAGCCGCTTCCTGGGGCGCGGTGAGGGCTTCCGTTTCCTGGGGCTGAACTTCCCCAGTCAGATCCGCGGGCAGGAGCGCGTTGCTGGCCTCAGCAATTGCATATGGATCGCAGGCAAAAAGGCCAAAAGTGCCGGGCCATCCCGGATTGAACTCGATGACTTCCAGACTGCCATCTGCCAGCTCCGCCACATCAATCGTCATCGTGCGCAACCGCGAGCGGGCGGCGACCTCCTTTGCAAAGCGGACCATCCGCCGGGACAGCTCGGCATTCCAAACCGGGGTGCGGCTCTCGGGGTCTGTGAAATGCAATTCTTCGGCCGGGCGGCCCGTTTCTGCCACCAGTCTGGACCGATCCAGGGGGGTGAGATGGAATGCGACAGGCGAATGCGTGGCCAGCGTGCCGCCCACGAATACCAGGCGGCGCTCATTGCGCATTTCAACATGTTCTTGAACCATTAGGCAGTCGGGGCTTTCGATGAAGGAATACACCATGTCGCCGATCGCCTCGTGCAGGCTCATCCCGCGCGGAACCCGTTCCGTCATGAGCTTTTCCTGCATTGCCTTTACAAAGGCATCCTTGCCTGCAGCATGCAGCCGAGCAACTTCCAGCTCCGCTTCCTGAAGCCCACAAACCTTGAAAGATCTGGAAATACCCCAAAGGAACCCGGGGTCACGGGCGTAGTCCATCTTGGCCTTGCCGGATCTGGACGTGCCGACCCCCCGCTGCCTGCCGCGCCCAAAGACGGTCACGCCTACTGGGGGGGTGACTTCTGGGGGTAGGATCGTGATCCCGGAACCGTAGGTGTCATGCATTGCTTTTGAGAGGCAGGCATCTTCCAGACGTTCCTCGGGATCCGTGGTGCCTGACAGGCGATAGTAAAGTTCGGTCATATTGGCAGACCTCCAAGCATCGGTGCCCACTTCACGGGCATTTCATTGCAGTAAGGCGGTCTGTGACCGCCTCATTCGTGCATTTTCGAGAGGTTAGTCGCTCAGCTGATACAGGAAAGACTTGCGTTTACCTACGCCCACATCCTTGTTCCGCAACACGCCGCTCATGGTGAGCGTGTTCAGACGGCGCCGGATAGCCTGACGATGCGCTGCGCTGGCGCGGCCGCTCAGGTTATCCACCAAGCCGACAAGCTGCCCGACCGAAATCCAATCACCAGAGAGTTCTTCAAAAACACACCGGATACGCGCAGTGAGGTCATCTTCCACTGAGGGCTGCGACTGTTTCGGTGCCTTGCGTGCCACCGGCTTTGATGATGCGGGTGCGGTGCCGTCAATAAGCCATCCCGATCCATCCAGAACGACTGTCTTACCTACCATGTCAGGCGTGACTTCAATTGTGGTTAGTTCACCACGGGCAATCTTCATGGCAATTTCGAGAAGATCCTTCGGCAGCGTCTGCAGGCCAGCAGAGGGCGAAGGGATCACCGCGGCATCCTGCCGACGAGGTTTCACGGCCCGGCTCGATGGCGACGGCGCGGCATGACGCGTTTCCGAGGCAATTTTGGAGGGCTGGGTCTTTTTCTGGGCGGCTTGCTGCATGAGGGATTCTTTCAATCTATCGGGGGTGACGTTCAGTGATGGTTTTTCGCAAAATGCTGACGGCAGGACAGGCGGTACAGCTTTCATCTGCGGAGCAGCAAGCGCACGCCGGTTGCGCAGATCCCGCATTTCACGATCCGACTTGGTCCAGCGATCCTTCTTCTTGCGTTTCTTGCCCGAGCTCTCATCCGGTGAGCGCAGCTCTTCCAGAAGGGTCTGGGCCGGTTGCGGGGCAGGGGTGACTTGAGCGCCGAGGCGCAATGCCCGTTTACACTCCGCTACCAGGTTCACACAGGCGCGCCGGTCACTGGGGGTGCCTGATGCAATGACGGATTTTCCCGCAAGAGGGTGTGACAGCTTGAAATGGTTCTTCCCGGTGCGCTCTGCAGACCAGCCCTCATCGAGCAGCTTGATGAGCGTGGTCCTGTAATCCTTGTGTGTGACGGCTCGTAGAAACGATCGATCATGTTGCATTCCAATCTCCAATCTTTGCGTTAAGCATGATACTTTTTCGCAAATTCCGCAAGGCTCAAGAAAAAGAAATTCGCAAACATTTAGTCGCCCGTGCTGACTTGAGCGCTACTTGGCAATAAAAAAGGGCGGGATGAACCCGCCCTCGATGCCGTCCCGGTGTTGAGGCATCAAACCAGTTTAAGCTGGCTGTCGCTGCTTTTCTTGTCTTTCTTCTTCCGCCATGCCTTGTAGGTCTCCCAGTGCTCGATGAGCATGGTCAACGTTTCGGCGCGGCTCAGCCCGCCGCGGCGCCCCTTTGCCATATTGCGCAGGCTGAGGATCGGGTTGTCCTTTTCCAGATTGGCGCCGTGCTCGATGCCGTCCAGGAAATCCTCGCCCCATTCCGCATGCTCCCGCGTGACGCGGTAGATGAAGTAGGTCATCACACCGGCCGATCCGATCTCTGTCATGCCTTTGCGACGCGCCCGGGGGAAGGCATTTGCCATGTCAGGGTGGTCGTTCAGGGTGTTGATGATCTCGGTCGTGGACGGCGTATTACCTGTGCCGGTCAACGGAAGATTGTTGTCCTCTTTCCACTGAAGTTTGCCAGCGGCCGCCAGAACACGATCGTCAACGCGGTTGCCTGCCCTGCGGACAGTGCGCTTCGCGTGTGTGTCGAAAGTGGCGAAAGCCTCCTCCGGGATGCCGACCGCGATCGGGACCTCAATCGGGACGTCAGCCGCCACGATCGCACGCAGGCGGTGCTGGCCGTTCAGCAGGCGGGGTTTTGGCGCCGAATTGTCGTTGGATGCTGCTACCGGATCCTCGGTGAAGCAGATTGGCTGCGCATTGAGCATCCAGTGGCCGTTCAGAATATCCCGCTTGATGACCTCGATGTGGTTCTTCTGAACCTTGCGGTTCCCAGCGTTGAATTGCAGCCACTTGCGAGCCATGTCGGGTGTCACCGTCATCATCCTGACTTGCTCTTTGCCCTCATCGGTCTGCGTTCCGTGCTGGATTTCTTCGTCGATCTGGCCGCCGAACTCATCAGTGGTGGAGCTGGTATCATACCGCCCTTCGCGCAGGCCCGGATAGCCGTCTACCAGGGGCAGGCCGAGGTTGGCCGGAGCATGCTCCCGCAGAGCCGCGCGGGAGATAGGCTTGCCATCTTCGTCCATGGGCGTGGACCCGTAGTCTTCCTCCCAAACATAGTGCCTGTTGACCTTCTTGCCCTGCACGTGATCGTTGAAGGCCAGGGTCGCAAGCGCCAGAGCGTGGTCCACATGGACAGACGTATCTTTCTGCTCGAGAATGCTGAGATGCATGCAGAAAATACCCGGAGGGGTGTCCAGCCCGGCCGTGCGATGCGGGCCGAGCTCGCGCAGGAAGCTCATGAGCTCCTCTTTCAGGCCCGCGCGCAGCGCCATGAAGGCAAGAACCGGGCGCGCGGTGGAGTGCAGCATGCTGCCCTTGGTAGCCTCGGCGATGTCGCAGGCCTCGAGCAGCTCAGGGTTTGCAGCCAGAACCCGGTCGTAACGGGACCAGCTGATCGGCAGATTTTCACGTCCGAGGCTGCCGTTTTCAATGCGGATCAGCTTTGACATGGTGCGGACGACTTTGCCCGCATGACGGACGCCGCGGCTTTCCAGAACCCCCTGGTACGAACGCCGCCGGTGCTGGTCGATCGTATGGAGAGTATCGGCGCGAACATTGCGGGCCACGATGGTCTTGAAGGGGACACCTGCAGATACACAGGCATTCAGCCGCTGGACGCCATCGATGAGGCGGCCGTCTTCGTCGAAGATGATCGGCTGGCCGTTGAGGATCCAGGCGCCATTGGCCATGGCCTGCGAATAGGTCGCGATAGCCTTGCGGTCTTCATGAGGGTTTGCGGCCGTCTCCAGCATTTCGGAAGCGCGTTCCGGCGTAATTTCCTCAACCTTGAAACTCAGTTTAGCTGCTTCAGCAGATGGTTCGGGTATTTTCTGAACCTCAGATTCAACGATGTCGTCTGCTGCTGTCATCCGGTTTTCCTTTCGGTTATTCCCGCTTGTGCGGAGCGTCTGGAAATCATTTGTCAGATCCTCACGACCCCATCCGGGGCGTGCATTCCCTTGCTGCGAAGGCGCTGTTTTCCGTTGCGTCAGAAGCATTCGATGCGCCGCTCAATGATCAACTCTCAACATGATTTTCGCGCTTTGTCCACATATTTTTCGCGCTCTGAGGTGAGAAATCCGCATTTTAATCAGGTCCCCACCAGATTTGGCGGGAGCTCACTTGATTTTTTGGTATTTCGCATCAGCGATTTTGGCAGTTGTCAAGAAAACTCCATAGCATGAAGGGGTTTGCGCAAAAAATTGCCGCCCTGGTTTTGCGACGCTGTTCTTTGAAGATGTGGCTGCCATGAAGCGCTCGCGGAACAGTTGAGCCGTCAATTGCGATGCCTGATCACAACTTTTCTCGCAGATATCCACATGAAAACCGTTGCGGCGCGTCGGCCGTACTTTGTTCTTTCGGGAGGTCTCAATACGATCTGTTAAAATCAGACTGGAGCGCGCAATGCCCATTAATGTGGAACTCAAAAAGAAAGCCCCGAAATTCGATGGGGATCGGCCGCGGTGGAACCTGGTCGCGAGCGGGCCGGTTGAACTGTTCAATACGGGCATGGAACGCTTCATGTTCCTGCATGGCATGAATGGCATCAATGAAGAGGGCGATTATTCGATCTGGTCATCGATGCCCTCCATTGGCGCGCCCCCCGTCTATCTGGCAGATATTCTGCGAAAAAAGTACGGGTGCAAGCTCAAGCCGGATACCGCCCGCCTGATAGAACAGGCCGTTAAAGGCAGGGGCGATGGGGACAACCTTGATCATTTTATCGGCCGCCCGAAAAAGCGCACCGGCGGAGGGGTGGATCTCGTCGTTGCTGCCGGGTCGGTCGACTTTATCGCGAACTGCTCAGAGGACCATTGGGAGCGGCGCAACTTCCTTGAGGGCGCGGGCTGGACACCGATCGAACAGCCTACGCCTGCCATTGCAGAGCGGTTCGGCACCAGGCCCTACCGGACTCGCGATCCATTCCTGGCAGGCAACCTGGAAATGTACATGCCAGCGGCCGTGAAGCAGAAAATGCAAAAGGCGCTTGGCGCAGCCAGCCGCAATATCGCGCTGAGCAAGACCCAGAAGGCTCCCGATGATTTCGCTGTGCCGGCCCCGGAGGGGATCGATTACTTCGATTTCCAGAAGGGCGGCATCCAAATGGTGGTGGACAGCGGCAAGGGGGCCATCATTGCTGACGACATGGGGCTCGGGAAAACCATTCAGGGGATCGGCATTCTCAATGGCCGCCCGGATGCGAAACGTGCCATCTTTTTCTGCCAGGCGAACATGAAGCTGAAATGGGTTCGCGAAATTGAGAAGTGGAAAATCAACCGTGACCTGACCGTGGGCTACGCTGAAGGCTCGACCTTTCCTGATACGGATATCGTGGTGATCAACTACGATATCGCCCAGAAGAACATCGACAAGATCCGCGCGATCGACTGGGACCTGGTGATCACTGACGAGGCCCATAACCTGAAGAACCCTGAGGCCCAGCGGACCCAGGCCATTCTGGGCGATCTCGACAGCTTTGAGGGCCTTGGGCCTATTCCGATGAACAAGAACGGGCAACTGGTCCATTTGACCGGTACACCCAAGCCGAACCGGGTCGCCGAGCTGTGGCCGCTGCTCACCTCAAGCCGGCCGGATATCTGGGGCAGGGGCCCTGAGGCGCGGCAGGCTTTTCTCAACCGGTATGAGCCTCCCATCCTGATCCAGCGGGAGGTGCAGTCAAAGTTCAAAGGGGGCAAGCCGCGCAAGATTATCGTTCCAATGCCCGGCAAGCCGATCCGCGAGCTGGAACTGCAGATGCGCATGCGCGGGTCGGGTTCCTTCATCCGGCGCCTGAAGCGGGATACGGATCTGCCGCCCAAGATGCGCACCCCGATCGAGATGCCATTCCGCCTCTCCAAGGAGGATCTGGAGGTTCTCAAGCAGGCTGAGGCGGACCTGGATGAAATCCACGATCGCATCCGCGGAAAGAAGCTGACCGCCGGGCAGACACGGCAGGCCCGTGAAGTCATTGACGTAATCGGCGGCATGAACCCGGGAAGCCCCCATTTCTCGGAAATCGCGCGTGTGCGAAAAAACCTCGGCGTTCTCAAGGCGCCTCATGCGGCCCGCTTCATCATTGATGAGCTGCATGACGATAAGGATCTTCCGGCCGATCTTCGCCGGAAGACGGTGGTCTTTGCGCACCACAAAGAGGTTATCCGCAAAATTGCCGAAATGGCGGAAGCCGAGTTTCCAGGCGGGGTGCTTGTCTATGATGGCAGCTCGAAGGGCAATGCGCAGCAGGCGCAGGCCAAAGTGGATGCCTTCCAGGAAAATCCGAAATCCCGTTTGTTCATCATGTCGCTCTCAGGAGCAACCGGGATCACTCTGACCGCGGCGCACCGGATGCGTGTGGTGGAGCCGGACTGGTCCCCCTCGAACATGACGCAGATCGAGGACCGCATCTGGAGGATTGGGCAAGAGCAGGCTTGCGACATCGGATATCTGTTTGTGCCGAATTCACTGGATGTGAAAATGGGACTTGCACTACATGCAAAAATGGAAACCGACGAGCGCGCAGTGAATACAATGAGTTATCGGGGGATGAAGACCACTAGGCGCGCTTCATCGGAAATTGTGACTGGCGACGCCGGCGCATCTGGAGTACGGGTGAACAAAACCCGGACCCGGTCCGGGAAGAACGCAAATGTGGATGAAACCCAGCCCGAGCTCCCGTTATAAGGTCAGGCATGAACTTCGACTCTGAAGCAGAAAAACCTGTGTCTTTAGTGCCCATGATGGATGGCAGCATCAAGCTAGGCCCCATCAAGGGTGCGAAAGGCCGTGAGGTCATGACCCGCATGCTTGCTTGCGATCTCCATATCCCCCGAGAAGAAGGCGCGCTGTTCACTGCGCGGTCGACCCTTGAGGGATTTGAGATGCGCGCAGAAGGACCGGGTGTCATGGGTTACCTCGTCGACAGTGAAGGGTTCGAGGCATCCGAGACAGACCTGGAATACTTTGCGAAGCCATTGCTGGAGCACAACTCCCAGATTATCATTGAGGGTTCTCACCTGGTTGATCGCGATATCAAGGTGTTGTGCCGAACTATCATAGAGCGCGACCCGAATATGCCGAGCGGGGTTTCGGTGACGTTCTGGCGCTCCCGCATCGGCGCCGGTATCGGTGTGGATCATGGCCTCTAGGAGGGCTTCTTATGTCAGATGAACAGACACGGGAAAACATTGCCGAGGACGTCAACCGGATGTTCAACGCGATGCATTGCGAGAAAATCGTAAAGCGGATTCCTGATTCAGGACTCCGGCAGAAGATTTGCAGGCACTTGTCTGCGAAATATGAAGTTCCAGATCGTCAAGATTACTCCGAAAAAGGAACCGTAACCACGCTGGTCTCCTGCCGCTTGATGGAGGACGCCCGGGCCAGCCGTGATGACCGCACCGAGCTGCGGAACTTTCTTGTGGGGCTTCTGACCGAAGCGATCATGTCCTGTGAGGGTGTGGCGGCCGCGCCGGAACAGCAGGCGGCGGCGGAATCCAAGGTATCGGGTCAGGAAACCATGACCCTCGATATCCGGCGCGAGCTTGCTGCGGAGCAATCCGGTCCGGCCAGGTTTGCAGGCGGACCGCCCGACCTGACCCTTTTCCCGCAGGAGCGGGCTGCCAGCCCTGAGATCCCCTTGGATTACCTGAGCCTGCTGGGTCCGCCGCCGCCGCTCTCTTCAGGGGAAAAGCCCCTCGGGGACTGGTTCAGCGGCATCCCGGCTGATCCGTCGGTATTTGCCTTTGGCATGGAGCTTGACGAGCGCGGGCATGAACGGCTCGCGGATATGGAGGCGGAATTCCTGTCTTCCCCCAAGATCATGCTTGACCGGTATGGAAAGACAGAAACCCTCAAGCGGCCTTCGGCGCCTGAAGGCGGTGCAACCTCTCAGGACCGGCTAGCGGGCATGGCGCTTCAAGCCGGTGACACAACAAGTTCGGATCTTGAGATCCTGCGCGCGTTCCGCGACAGCGTTGCGCGCACCCTGCGTGAAGTGTGGCCGGAGCAGGCTGAAGGGCTTGCAGGCGTCGGGGCCACATTGCGGACAGGGCGGGATCTGATGCAAATGCTTCGCCAGGCCTGGAGCCTGGAGGAATTTTGGCTGGATGAGTTCGGCGGCGCCCTGGAAGGCAAGGAGCAGATCATCCTGGGATGTCCGCACCCGGATCACGCGATGGAGCCTGGCCTTCTGTTCCGCCGGGCTGCCTTCCTGCATCTTCTGTCGGGCGATCATATGTCGGATAGCCTGCTGGAAGCAGCGCGCGAGCTGCGCTGCTCGATGGCGCTGCGCGGGCATGATCATGACGATGAGCAGACCATGCATATCGTTACTACATTTGACACCCTGTTCGAGGGTGATTGCACAAGGCCCCTTTCTGCGTATAAGTTTGCGAATAATGAAATGGAATCCGCCCTCTGACCTGACGCGCGGGCGAAAAGGAGTGTTCGATTGAGTTCTTCGATTGTAATTTGCGAAAAAGGAAAGCAAGCCCAGGCAATCAAGCGGGCTGTCGGTTCTAAATTCGGCCAGGTTCTGCCCGCGCAAGGGCACATCCTGACTCTGAAAGAGCCTGATGAGGTTCGTGAGGAATGGGCGGGGAAATGGCGCCCTGGGCTTCTGTGGCCCGGGCGCTTTTATGAGAAGAAGCCTGTGCCTGAGACGAAGGCCAAGCTCGACGCAATCCGCAGCGCGGCACGTTCCGCCAGCCGCATCATCATCGCAACCGACTGCGACCGGGAAGGTCAGCTGATCGGGGATGAGATCGTCGAGTATCTCGGGTTTCGCGGAGAGGTGCTGCGCTGCATCTTCAACGCCGAGGATCCGAAGTCTCTGCAGCAGGCATTTGCAAACCTTCGGCCGAATTCAGAATTCCGGGGCCTTTACATGTCCGGTCAGGCCCGGGAACAGGCCGACCAGACCACGAACCTCTCCCTGACCCGTACCGCGACCGCCTGCCTCAAGGATCCGGGCTCGCGCGGCGCTATTGGCATCGGACGGGTGAAGAGCCCGGTTCTCGGGATTATTTGCAAACGCGAGCTGGAGATTGAGAACTTCCAGCCGCAGGACATGTTCGAAGTCGACGCTCTGACCTCGGTGGCCGCTGGCGCCTTCACTCTGACCTGCTCCAAGCTTCCGAAATCGCTTCTCAAAGAGCAGATCGAAGATGCGGAGGATGAGGATGAAGAGGAGCTGACTGAAGACCAGGCAGCTCTGCAGGAGCAGGAAAACACGTCCGGCCGCATCATGAAGCGCGATATCGCGGAGGGTCTGCGCGCCGCGGTTGTGGGCTTTAAGGGTGATCTGCGTTCAAAGTCGGAGAAGAAGCGGCAAGGGCCTCCGAAGTTGTTCGATCTCACCGCCCTGCAGTCGACCGCTTCCTCCAAGTTCGGTTGGACCGGTGAGAAGACGCTGGAAATCGCTCAGAAGCTCTATTCAGAACGAACCTTGATCACCTATCCGCGCGGTGAAGCAAAATACCTTCCCGAAAACAACATTGCGGACATTCCCAAGCTGGTGCCGGCGCTTCTGCGCCTGCCGGAATTCGGACGTCATCAGCCGCTCCTGCAGTCTCCGCAAGTGCGGAAAGGGAAAAGCGGGCATTTTTCCAACAAGGCCCTCGAGGGGCTGTCTCACTATGCAATCATCCCCAACGTCAATACGGCCGAAAGCTTCGGTGCGACCGTGCCAAGCCTAACGCAGGATGAAGCGAAACTGTTTGATGTCATCGTCCGTCAGTACCTTGCGGCGCTGGCACCAGATTTTGAGTACCGCCAAACCACCATCGAGATGCGGTTCCCATGGAAAGGGCATGACTGGGACTTCCGGACATCCGGGCGGGTCCCGCTGGTTCCTGGCTGGAAAGAGATCCTTGGCGGCGCGGGCTCATCTGCGAAAGATGGCGAGCAGGAGCTTCCGGCCATCAATACTGGCGAAAAAGGAAACGTCGAGAGCGCAAAGCTGCGCACCGTGACAACCAAGCCGCCTGCGCGCTATACCGAAGGCAGCCTGATCAAGCTGATGCAGGAGGCCTGGCGCCTGGTGCCGCCCGGCCCGAACCGCGAGCGGCTTAAGGCGGCAAAGGGCATCGGAACACCCGCGACACGCGGGGATGTTGTGAAGGGTCTCATCGAGCAGGGGCAGGTTAAGATGAAGGGTAAGAGCTTCATCCCGACAGAGGGCGGCATGCGGCTTTACAAATCCCTCATGCAAGCCTGCCCGAATGTCGTCGATCCGGCACGCACAGCGATCTGGGAGACGATCTTCGATCTCGTGGAGCAGGGGAGGCTGGCCGCCGAGGATGCCCTGGAGAAAATCTTCCAGGAGACAAAGAAGGAGATCCAGAATATCACCAACGCGTCCGGATCGGTGAGCATCACGATCGGCAAGACGGTGAAGCCGAGCCCCAAGATGGTTGCTGCGGCAAAGGCAATCTCTGAGCGCAAGAAGATCAAGCTTCCTGCGAAATGCACAACGGATGCTTCCGTGTGCCGGGCATTCCTTGATGAGCATCTTCCCAAGCGTGACCCGAACGCCCCCGCGGGGCAAGGCGGAACCTATCCGCCCTCGGAGAAGCAGCTTGCCCTGGCCGCCAAGCTTGCAGGCGAGGCGGGCACGCAGGTTCCGGATGATGTCAAGGAATCCTCAAAGGCGCTGTCGGCCTGGATTGATGCTGCGATGAAGAAGGCGCCGCCCCGGCCGCCATCCGAAAAACAGCTCGCCTTTGCCACCAAGCTTGCCGAAGAAAACAATGTGGACCTGCCGGCAGCGGTCAAGAAGAACATGAAGGACTGTTCCGCATTCATCGACAAGATGATGGGCGGCGCAAAGAAGTCCAGCGGCAGCCGCCGTAAACAGACCGCGTGATCTGCGGTGATCGCCCCGGCCCGCGCGGCCGGGGCGGATTTGCGAAAAAAACATCGTATAGGATATTTTTCGCATTGCGCTTTTCTTGAACCTGATTAATTCTCGCTTTGTCAACGACGGCCTTGTGCCGCGTTAGGACGACTACTGATGCGAAAAAAGGAAAACCTAAATGTCGACCCTGCTGAAAGCCCTGAACAAGTCCATGCGCAAGAACACCCCGCGCACGCTGCGCGGCAGCGCCAATATGGTGGGCAAGGTACTCGAGTACGGCGAGAAGACCATCAAGGTTGAGGTCCTGAGCGGCCCGATCGCCGGCCAGGAGATCGACATCGATCCCGGCAACAAGAAGGTCAAGGACTTCGAGAAGGAATCGAAGGCACAGACCTCCTCCTACACCCCCGTCGGCGGCATCCTGCGCTTTGACTCCGTTTCGGCGCAGAACGACGGCACCTACAAGTCGAAATGGACCAACGCCTGGATCAAGAACCCCGGCGATGAGCACGAGCTGCTGGCAGACCAGCAGGTGTCCTATTACGACACCGGCCGCACGAATTCGAACGATCAGCCGATCATCTCTCTGCGCGTGCTGAAGCGCGACAACGAGCAGAAGGTCACCAGCCTGGACGAAATGCGCGACGCGCTGGCCGACGCCTTCGCTTCGAGCCGTTCGGCGATGGTTGTCGATACCTCCGAAGGTTTCGCGACCATGTCCTACTATCTGCCGGGCAAGCGTGAAGGCGACACCTATGTCCACAAGGACCCGATCGAATTCGCCACGAGCCTTATCGAGGATCTGGACCCGGAAGCGAAGGAAATCTTCAGCAATATCCTGTCGACCCAGGGCCTGACCATCGTGCCCGTCCGCAACATCACCGTCGGCCCGAAGTCGGCCGAGGAAACCAAGGCCTCGATCGAGAAAGCCGAAGCGGCTGGCGAAAAAGCCCGGATCATGACCGTCAACCCCTATGCCTACGAAGCACCGTCCCTGGGTATCCGCCTGTCCGGCGCGCTGGCCCGCAAGGACCGTGATGGCAACCTGGAAATCGCGGCCGAATACGCCGAGCGCCTGAAAGATGCGTTCCTGTCCACCGCCAAGGAAGATGCCAAAGCGTCGTTCCACGCAGACGGCTGGCGCGGTGTTTCCGACACCGACCTGAAGGACTTCTTCGAGGCCAATGGCGTGTCGCTGGTGAAGCACCCCTCGATGACCTGGAACAACGCGTCCATCCACCTGCAGAAGTTCGACGGCGGCAGCGACTTCTTCGCGGCCAAGACCCACGAAGCCAACCGCTACGGCTCGCCCTATCCGGCGCTGAAGTGCTGCGATGAGCTGCGTGCGGCCTATGCCACCGAACTGCACGACGCGGTTCTGGCCGTGGTCAAAGCGCCGGCCGCAACTGCTGAAGCCAAAGAGGAGGCGCCCGCCGCCAAGTCGACTGAAGCTGAGAAGCCTGCTGCAAACGAGGCTGAGCAGACTGCGGAACAGTCGGAAGCCCAGGCCGAGGAAGCCGCAAGCATCGACGACATGCTGAACGAAATCGGCAACGAGCCGATGTCCTGATACAGGGCCTCTATGCGAAAAAGAAAAACCGCCTTCGGGCGGTTTTTTTATGTTTGTCCGCAAGGCCGCCCCGCATCTGTAGCAGCCGGGCGCTTGCCCAAAAATAATTTCACAAACATTGCTCTTTTCCTGATTTATTCCCCTTCTGATCGGCTTGCTGTTTTCACCCCGAAACGCGAAAATCTGAAACGACGCTGATCAAAGCACATTGAGGGATTATCGATATGGCAACTCAGAACCAGCCAGAGAATAACCGTGCGAACCTTGTAGCCTGGGTGGGTTTTGCCGATAACGCCGCAATCTTGCGCCGCGTGCTGGTGCCGGGTGGCGCCAAAGGTCTCTTGCTGCGCACCACCGAAGGGGATCTTGCTGAAACGATCCGCGAAAAAGCTTTGAGTTTCGGCTTCACCGAGCTGAAAACGCGGGGCACCTTGCGGATGCTGTTCCCGGATGGGAAAATCCCCTTCGGCGCAAACGCCCTGGCTGCGGCCCTCGGCGGTGAGACCTTTGCGGTCGACCGTGATGTCCTGTTGTCGGACAAATGGACCATCAACCTGTCCGAACGGGCGCCAGCTGTTGCGCAAATTGCGAAAACCAAAAACCATCAGCCGGATCCGAAGAACATCGAAACGATCGGCCTCAACATCCGCGGCGAGGAAGTTGTGCGGGATGGCACCGGCCGCTTTTTCCGCAGGGTGAACCAGGCAGACGGCCGGAGCCGCTTTGTTCACGAGGGGGAGGGCGAGAACACAACCCTGTTCTTGCGTGCGGGGCGGAAGGAAGACCTTGAGGTGATCGCCTCAAGCCTGGTCGTCATGGGCTCGCGGGGCACCCTTCACTCTGCAGATTACCGCCGTGTCGTTGAAGCCGCCTGCGAGCCGGGTCCGCACGGGCAGCTCGATATGGAAATGGACGAGGTCTTTGCGGCGGTGCGCTACCACATGCTGCGCGAAATCTCTGCCATTGCCATCGAGAACGACGCCTCCAGGGACAAATTCATCGCTGCGCTGCGGATCGCAACAGCAACCGGCTTTGTTCTTTCGGCAAAGTCCGAACCGGATTCCGTTCTGTCGCCTTCGCCAGCGATGATCGCGTTTATGCGCCGGGCTGTGCGTGGGCAAACCGCGGTCGACTTCCGCGGTTCGGATGACCTGCGTATCGCCATGCCGCGCATCAGCCGTGATGATGCGCCGCTCCAGGTTCATGACCTGGGTGGCATGCCTGCCGATGGCCTCAGTGCTTACGCTTCCAACGTCCTCGCGCGCCGCCCGGCAGTGGGCCGGACCATTTTCCGCGTTCCTCTGAGCGCCTCGAATGACGCCATGCAGAAGTTGCGCGCCGAAGTCGGCCGGAATTATGCGCTCGAAGTGGTAGCAGAAATCAATTCCGCCGTTGCGGATGGGATGCAGGACGGCGATCCATCAACCATCATGCTGATCGGTGAGCGTCGGCCGGAGCCACTGGATGCTCTGCCGCAGGCTGCGCTGCGCACCTTCTCCGTGCTGACCACAGACGATCTGATGAACCTGGAGCGCGAGATCTCCCGCTCGCAGGCCAGGATCCGCGATTTCCACAACGGGGTGGAAGCCACCGCGAAGGATGTTGAGGATGATCGTGAAGAAAACCTGCGTCAGAAGCCCTATCAGCCGCTGTCTTCCGTGAAAGAACCATTCACGATGATTCCGGTTGCCTTGGAGGGCGCCACCTCCAAGGCGCTCGATCGGGTTCGCCGCGACTTTGAGGACCGCGGGGGCGTGGACGGAGTTGTTGCCGCTGCACTCGGCCAGTCGATTGATAGCCTTGGCGACATCCTGACTGCGGAGCAGGTGGATGCGGTTGCCATGCGCATGAACGCCCGCGAACGCGGTCGCGGCTTCCTGCTCGCCGACCAGACCGGCGTGGGAAAAGGGCGCTCTCTGGCCGCCATCGCCCGCGAGCATCTGCGCGCAGATCCGCGCAACAAGGTTCTCTACCTGACTGAGAGTGCCGAAATCAATGCGCCCGATGTCGGCCGCGATCTGAAGGATGTAGGCGCCTGGCCTGAATGCCGCACGCTGTTCATGACCGCAAACACGCGGATGCGGGATGTCACTATCGACCCCGAAACCGGGGAGGAGATTGTTCAGGAGCTGACGTCTCCGCCAGCTGCGCGCCGTAGGAACATCTTTTCCTCTGAAGCATGGCCCGAGGAAAACAACCTGATCATCAGCACCTACTCTTCATTCCGTGGCGCGGAGGATGACCCGTCATCGCTTTGGGCTGCGAACGCCTTGGATGAGCACACCCTGATCATTCTGGATGAGGCGCATAATGCGCTGAACCCGAAATCCCGGCAGGGGCGCAATGTTCGCAACATGCTGGACCAGGTTGGGCCGGCCAACGTGGTCTACGGCACCGCAACGCCGTCGCGCGACCCTTCGGGCATGAACCTCTACAAGCCTCTGCTGCCGCAGACTTCGGATGCTGGTCTCGACGAGCTTCTGGACAACATGGTGTCTGGCGGTGAAGTCGCCCAGGAGGCTTTTGCCACCATGCTGGCTGAAGACGGCGTTCTTCTGCGGCGCGACCATGATCTCTCGAACATCGATTTCCAGGTGTCACTGCCCGACGACGAGCAGATGCTGCGCTACCAGGAGATCATGAACACTTTCTCTCCGGTCGTTGAACTGATGATCGAGTGCTCGGGCCAGATCGGGGAGCATCTCGGACGGCGTCAGTCGGCTGCCTACATGGGTATGCTGCAGCAGGGGATGTCCCGCGAAGCGGCGCGAGCCATGACCAACGAGATGAACCAATATTCCATTGCTCTGGGTTCCCCGCTGGCGAACCTGGCACGTATCACCATGAATGCGATCAAGATCGATCAGGTGGTCGATGACGCGCTGCAGGAAATCGCTGAAGGCCGCAAGCCGCTGATCACCTTCCATTCGACGAACACCAGCTTGCTGCAGGAATTGTCGAAAGGGCCGGATGGCCGCACTTCGACTGATGCGATGAACGCGGCAACTGATCTGACCCTGAAGGACCAGATCCGCCGTATTCATGCGAGTATGTATCGTGTGAAAATCGAAGGGGAGTTCCGCGACGCGCGTGAGGTCTACCCGGATATCGCGCGCACCTTTGAGTTGATCGATGCGCAGATCGAGCAAATCCCGGACAGCCTTCCGGTTTCGCCGATTGATGCGCTGGTTGAAAAACTGGAGCAGAATGGTGTCACCGTCGGGGAAATCTCAGGCCGCACGCTGTGCTACCGGGATAACCGCATCCAGCGCCGTCAGGGGCGAAACCGCCGTGAGACCGTCGACAACTTCAACGCTGGCGGCCTGGACGTCCTGATCTACAACTCCGCCGGCGCGACCGGTGGCAGCTACCACGCTTCTCCGAAGTTTGCCGACCAGCGGCCGCGGACGATGCTGGAGCTGGAAGCGCCTGTTGACGTCATCAAATACGTGCAGAGCCAGGGCCGCGGCAACCGCTATGGCCAGGTTCACAACCCGCGTGTCAAATCCGTTATGACCGGCCTGACACCGGAAATGCGCATCCTGCAGCAGCGCAACCGTAAACTGCGGTCGCTCGGCGCATCGGTCGATGGCAACCGCTCGCATCCGCTTCTGCTGGATGACGTGCCGGATCTTCTGAACAAGGTTGGCGATGAGGCCACCCGCAACGTGCTGATGTCCATGCCGGCTCTGTCCCGCCGTCTCGGCTTCCCGGAATTCGCCGAAGACCCGCAGAATCAAAACCGCGGCAACGAGGCGGTCGACACCGGGCCCGGCACCGCGAAGACCGACATCGACTCTCTGTCAAACAAGGTCCTTGCCCGTTCCATCATGCTGACCGCACGGGAGCAGGATGACCTGGTCCAGAGGATCCGGATGGAGTTCGATGCGCTGATCGAAGAACTCGAGAGCCGTAATGCAAACCCGTTGCGCCCCAAACAGCTCGATGGGCAGGTCGAAGTCCGTGCCACGACAATCTATTCCGGCATGGAAACTGAAGAGGGGGATCTGGACACCTCCGCCTTCCTCTCGCCGCTCTACATCCACACCGGGATCCACCACTTCAATGAAGAGGCCTGGAGCGGCGACAAGCTCGTGACCGAGGTTGAAGCGTGCCGCCGTCTCTATGGCGCCGACGGCTTCCAGCCATGGGCAGACCGCATTTACCAGAACCTCCCCATCTTGATGCGGCCGTTCCTGCCGGAAGGTGTAGCGATGGAAGATGCGCTGGAGAACCCGGGCGCGGTCGGCCAGAAATTCCTCGTCCGCCACTCCCGGTTCACCGATCTCGCATGGCTGCTGGAGAACATGAAGCCGGGCGTTTCACTGCGGTTCCCGACCGAATTCGATGTTGAAGCGTCCACCAACCGGACCATCGTCGGCCTGGTTCCGCCGAACGATCCCATGTTCTACGACATTCCGTCGGCGTATAAGATCAAGACCATCTCGCCGGGCATGGCCAAGCCGGAAACGACTTCGCTGTCGCGGATCCTCAGCATCGACATGGAGCGCATCTTCTTCCGGCCGGGCCTCTCGGAAAGCTTCCAGGAAAGCTACCTCGAGGAATTTGACCGTGACAGCCTCATGACCCGCCGTCTGCCGGTGCAGGTCCTGTCCGGCAACATCCTGCAGGCCATCAATGAGGCCGCCCGCCATGATCTCGGAACCGTCTCCCTCTACCGGGATACGGACGACCATGTGCATCGCGGGATTGTCGTGAACAAATCCAAGGTCAACATGGAAAATCTGCCGGTGACCATTCCCAACGGGCGCGTCGCTGCGAAATTCGTGCATCGCTTCCTCACGGAAGATGGCCTGGTGGAGAAAGAGGGGCTTGCAAAGGCTTGGGGCGCTGTAAGCGGCAACCGCGGCATGGGCGACCGCAATGATGCGGAGCTGATCCTCACGGTCACCGCAAGATCGTTCAAATTGGACATGCTGCCGCTGCGCCGGACGACCTATGACTTCTACGCCGAGCGTCCGGGGCTCTACGAGCTGATGTACAATAAGCCTCTTCCGGCACGTTCCGAAGCGCCAGCCAAGGCGTACCGCCGCCCGGGCACCAAAGGGGACCACATCGTTCACATCCGCTTTGAAAGCGATGAGGAGCGCCAGCGCGCACTGGCCATCCTTGAGGCGCTCGATGTGCCGCTGCTGACGGACGGAAAGTTCCGCAACCTGATCAACAGCGCGATCAACGAAGTCGATCAGCCTGGCGCAACGGAACACAGCTTCGATGCCGCGCCTGAGGCCGGCGAAGAAGCGGCGGCTCATCAGGAATGCCCTCAAGGGCATGATGAGGCGGCCGTTGAGCCTGAAGAAGAGGCTGAAGAATTGAGCTTTGAAACTGTCGAGTGGAGATAAGAAATGCAGCTCCAAACTGAATTCCGGCCCCGTGATGACGGGGCCGACATCTACATGGCCGGATCCGGCAAGGATCCATCGTGGATGATTTTGCGCTGGCAGAGCGAAACCGGAAGGCTCTCCGGATACGCCGCGAGCCCGGCGCATGGCGGCTTGCCGACAGTAAGGCCGGTGGCGCTGGAGCATGCTGCCATCACGCCGGAAACGGTTGGCAGCATGGCACTATGGACTTTCATCGCCTCATCCAACCTGCGTGGAACCGTGATTGGCCAGAAACAGGCCATGTCCATGCGGGAGCAGCTTAGCGAGTGGGAGAGTTTCCTGGCCGGACCCGGCAAGTCCGAAAGCGAAGCCGCGCCTGAGGTGTCCGAAGATGAAAGCGTCGACCTGACTTCGGAGCAGGCCGACTGGCTGATGAGCAACCGCTTCATGAAGAATACCGGCGGCATCTATACGCCCATCCGGACCTCATCCCATCAGGTCGGCGCCCCGATTTCCGGCTTTCAGGTTCTCGCGGTGCGCAAGGCAATCGCTCAGGTCTTTGGTCACATTCCGTCCGACAGCACTGGTGATATCGAGGCCGCCCGCAAAGCGCTTTCAGCGGTGGAGCGCCCGAGCTCGCGTGCGGTTCACTGGTACGCTTCCGCAACAGGTGAAACCGCGCGTGACCGGGCCCAGGCCGCGGCCTCCTTTCCGGTGCTTGCCGGGATGATCGCGGACAATCCGCTCCTCGCCCGGGCCGTCGACAACCGCGAGTCCCTGCAGCCATTGCTTATCAAGCGGACACACCTCAGCAAAGCGGCGCTGAAGCGTTTGGGCAAGCTCTCGAAAGGGCTGCCTGTAGGACGGCTCTTTGAGGCAGGTGAGGAGACCAGGGGCGAGGATGCGCTCGGCGTGAACCGGCTGCGGCGCTTCACGGTATCCGGCACTGTCAGCCTGGATGTCGCCCTCAAGCATCTTTCTGAACTGCCGCCTGACCGGATGCCGCAGGATGATGCGTCCTGGCTGATTTATCATGATGTGCTCGCGGGATGTGCAATCCCGCTGGAAAATGCCCTCGGCATTCCTGTGTCCAGGACACTCGCAGCCTGTAAGGGGGATTGGAAAGCTTTCCACGCAACCCTGGCCAAGGCTGCAGACTTCGATCCGGCCGATTTTGACCGCCGGGCCATTGCTCTGTCGACCATTGATGCGATCGAGGCTATCGAGGATTTTTCCCGAACGGCTGTGCTGCCAACCGCGCTGAATTCCATCGATGGAACAGGCGAGGCGGTGCCGGATGTCTCAAACGAGTTCTTCTCCTGGGCCACCAAGGTTGCAACTGCCATCTGCACCGGCCAGACGAAGAACACCGCTGGCTCACTGCTGGAAATGGCGCGCCGGTATGCCTCCAGGATCCCGACACTCATCGAGGCAACCGGTTATGAGACGGATGACAACATTCTGCCAGAGGGGCAATTTGCTCACTATGGAGCGGAAAGTTTCCCACGCCTGATGGATGCTTTCCACGCAAGTAATGGGTTGGTGATCCGCAATTTGACCAGTTTTGAAATGCTGCGCAGGGAATCTTCCCGCCTCAATCACTGCGTTGGCCGTGCGTATCTCGGTAAGGCGCAGAAAGCGGGCTGTTTCATTTTCTCTGTACAGAATGCAGATGCCTCCAAGAGCTATTCCACCATCGAGCTCAGCCCGGTCAAAGGAGAAACGCTTGCACAGGCCTGCCGGAACTTCTCCGTCATCCAGCACCGGGCTAGGTCGAATAAAGTCCCACCGCAAGAGTGCAAGGATGCGGAAGCCGAGTGGTTCAAAAAGCTCAAAGACGGTGACCTCTGGATCAATTTCAAGGAAATCCAGGAATGGAGGCTTGCGGGGGGTGCTGGTGTTTCCTCAGACGCGGCGCTCAATGTCACCTGGAAAGGTGTCATCGGCATGGAGTGGCAGTCTCCTGAGAGGCGGCAAGCCGCCTGGGAAGAGTGGCGCTACATCATGGGCGGCCAATTCGGGAAATCTCCCTCTCCAGAGGTTATTTTCCGGGAAAAAGGCGCCCGCGACCTGGTTGCTGCAATGAACCCAAAAGCGGCAGCGATCCTTATCGAACGCTCCAAGCGCCCGCAGCCCGCGGCGGAAGCTGTTGAGGCGGAGGAAACTGCACCGGCCGGGCCCTGAAATGCGAAAAAGGTATTTCAATTTTCGCGCCTGATTCCTACCCTTGTAGGCAGACGATCAACCTGAACAGCCCACCCACGGAGGACATTATGGCTGACGAGAAAAAGAAACTGGAAGACAATATCGGCTTCAGCACGGGCTCCAAGGATCCCTCGAAAACCTACGTCTTCACGCCGTACAGCTACCGTGATGCGCAGGCCGCGATCAAGGAAGCCGGCGGCATCTGGAAGGGCTCCCAGTGGGAGATCGAGACCGCCAAATTGGCAGAAGTCGAGCCCAAGATCCGCGAAGCGGCGCGTCGCGACATCGCGCTCGGCAAGGAAGGCCGCAAGGCCCGCGAAGAAGAGCTGAAGGCGGCCAAAGGCGCCGGCACTCCGAAAAAAGAGCTGACCGAAGAAGAAAAAGCTGCGAAGGCCGAAGAAGCCCGCGCGGCTGCGATCGAGCGCGACAAGACCCGCGTGCCGGTCATCGAAGGCTCAGTTGCCGAAGGCGACACCGTGACCGCCGGCGGTACGGAGGTCACCGTCACCAAGCTGGGCCGCGCCTGGGAGCTGGAAACCGACGAAGCCGCGGCCGCACTGCAGGAGCGCTTCCCGGACGTCGCGGGCATCGAAAAGGGTGCCAAGGTGCAGTTCGCTTCCTTTGAGGCGCCGGAAGCCGACATGGCTCCGGGCGGCATGTAATTCCTCCGGGACCTGACAAACTGACGCCGCCCTTTCGGGCGGCGTTTTTCGTTTGCGAAAAAGTATTGCACCGAAAATCCTATCCGGAGATACTGGGGCGGAATTGGCAGCCCTTCCTGCTTATAAGGCCGCATGCGGCTTGCAATGATTGTCGTGAATTTTCGCGAAAAAACATTAGGCTATCAGAAAGCAGGAGAGCGCAGGTGACCGCATTGACACGAACAGCAGACATGATCCCCCTTTGGCTCAAACCGGGCAACGAGGCCCAGGGCCTTCCGGCAGGGTATTCGCTGGAGCCTGGCGCTGAGCAGCTGCTGGTGCATGGGGGCAATATCGCTGATTTGCGAGGTGATCTCGAAGGCGCTGGACGGCCCAGTTTCATGATCTTTGACCTTCCCGGTGAGGCGCGTGCTGCAGAGGCTGCGCTGGCCAGCCGCCGGTTGGAGGGCTTTCGGGTGGAAAGCGGGCGCACCCTCAATGGTGAGGGGCTCTTGATGATGGTGACGGCCAGGGCGCCCCTGGAGGCGGTTTCAACCTTTGACATCCAGGATGAGCGGACCCGGACCGGATACCAGCTTCCCCTTCGCGGTTCTTGGGAAATGGAGCTTGGCGAAGCTGAAGCCATTCTGGCGCTGCCTCCTGCAGACCGGATCGATCTTGCATCCGTCCTGGCCCGCAAGATTTGCGATGCGGGAAATCCCAATGTGGTACGTGCCCTGCAGCACGAACTGGAGAGCATTCCGGGCGCATCCGTTGGCCTGCCTCGGCTGGAGCTGGCTGATCTTGCGGAAGACATCGAGATCGATGAGGGGCAGGACGCCGGAGAGCTGCATCGGACCATTCTGCGCCATGCGCGCTCTCTGGATTGCTCAGACCAGATTGACAGCCTGGCCCGGCGCCTGCGGGAGGAATTCCCTGCAACGGTTCGGCAGAAAGATTTCGGGCCTGCCGGGGCCGAGTTCTGAAAATGGGAAACCTGGTTACAAATCGCATTTCTCTTTCGGCATCCAGCGGGGCCATTTCCGAAGGGGATCTCGGGCGGCTCGCCAGCATCCTGACCGGGCGCTCCGCTGATGAGGCGCTGAAGATGGTTCGGGCAGGGGAGCCGGGATACGGAGCCTGGTGCCCGTTGACCTTTGCGGGGGTTGTCCCGCTTTTGGATATCACGGCAGCTGTCCCTCAGCGGCTCCTGGGGCTGAGCGATCTTGCCCTGGCGCTCTCTTCAAGCGATGTCGACTACATTGCCCTGACCTCTCATGAGGATCCGTTCGAGCATCTGATGCCGCCGGAGTTCTCCCGGACAAGGATCAGCGTGCTGGAGCGCCACGGTTATAGCGGACTGCCATATGATGAGGCCCGCCGCAAAGCGGAACAGGACCACCCCGGCATTCTTGAGGCGGGCGAGGCTCTCGCCAGAAGCGTTGATGCCACCGGATACTCCAACCCGGCCGCCTGGCGTGAGACGCATTGGGGGACCCGTGCGCACGCTGAGGACGCCCTTTTTCTGATCACCGAAGAGGGCGGCTTTACCGTCCGCTTCGACACCGTCAACGCCTCTCCGCATGCATTCATCGAAGCGCTGGCCAAGCGGTTTCCGGATCTGCAGATCCAGAGCTGGGGCTACGATGAGGACACGGATTACGCCTTTTCGGCTGTAAATGACGGTGAGCCGGGGGAGATCTACTGGGTGGAGGAAGACAGCCGCGATGCGGTGGAGGAGGCGATCGCCTTTGTGCATCCCTCCGCAGGTTTGAACAGCAATTCGGAAATGGAGCCCTGAAAATGAGCAGTCATGCGAAAAGACAATTTGATGAGCGGGTTGATGATATCGTTCACAAGATCCTTCCCGCCTTCGGAACCTCAGCTGAACAGCTTCGCCAGGCGGGTGAGCTGGAGATCGCAGAGAACCTCAACGATGCAATCGCCGAGATCATGCGGGATGCGGGCGTGACCGGAGACAATCTGCGGCCGGGGCGCAAGTATGAAGACCGGACGGATGATCCGGTCATCAATGCGCGAGAGCGCGTGCTGGCAATGCTGGACCTCCAGGAGGAGGATGTGGATTTCGCTGCGCTGACGGACCACATCTTCGTATTCAGTGACCGTATGGCTGACCTTGAGGAGGGCGCTGAAGGCCCCGGCATGTGATGTGGCGCGGCGCAGCGCCATTCAATAATGCCGCCGGTTGGCCGGTAGGCAGGTATCGCCCGGAGAGGCGAGGAAAAACAGAAAAAGGACGAGCAAAGTGGTCGACAAGATGATCAGGCTGAACCGGAAGCCTCTGACTAGCGACATGAAAATCCGCATCTCCAAGGAGTTGCAGTTGCGGGCGCTGGAGGAAATCGGCCACTACATGAAGACTGACGAGCTGGGCGCCAATCTCGTTTTCCATGGGGGAACATCTCTTTCGATCATCCATGGATCTCCCAGGTGGTCGGAAGACCTGGACTTCATGGGGGCGCCGGAAACTGTGCGAAATCTCATGTCAAGGTCTGCGAATATCGAGGCTGCCCTGCAGCTGCGTTCTTCTCTGATCATGCCTGGCTCAAGCGTCTCGCTGACCAGCAAGATGACGAACCCGCAGCCGAAAATGGGGGATGTCGATCGTCTGCAGATCCGCTGGGAGCATCCGGGCTACCTTGGTGCAGTGAAAGTGAAAGTCGAATTTTACATCTGCCCGCCAGAACGCATTGCTGCATATTCTGCAGAAGTCAGGCGGCCGGAGATGGGCGGCACCGTTTCCCGCAGCGAGCTGCTTGCCGCAACTCCGCGCTCGATCTGGGCAGACAAAATCGTTGCAATGGCGCAGCGGCCGGCATTGAAGCATCGCGATATTCACGATCTGGGCTTCCTCCATCCGCTGGTCAGCCCGGACGATGACCGCGAAGATGCGCTCAGCGCGACGATGGGGATCTACGGCCGCACGGCTCAAGAGATCCACCAGGGGCTTGCGCGGGACCTGGTGACGGAGGGGCTTGTTGACTTCGAGGGGTACCGCGAGAATATGGCGCGGTGGTTCAGTGAAGCCGAGATGGCTGAGCTGGAAAAGACCGGCCGACTGCGGCAATTGTTCAGCGATTTCGAAGCTGAGTTTGCGATCGGTCAGGGCATGGTTTCAGAAATGGCGCTTGAGTCAGCGCCAGGGGATGCAGGAGAGTCCGCGGGATGCAGCTTCTGAGCACACACTCCATGCGCAATCACCTTGGGTGCGATTTCATCGTCGGCGGCTCATCTGCTGTTGCGGATGCCGGATGGACAACCCAAATTCAGCGAATGCCGGAGATCCTGGTCCGTGGGCGGACAACGGCGGTGCTGACAGGGACGCGCATCCGCTGCCGGGGGCCGGAGCATTTCGATATGCTGCTGAACTGGTGCTGCCCCATGGGGCACTCTGAAACCGGCTGGCCGGTTCTGCTGCCGGAAATGGCTATTGCTGACGCATTGGCTGATCGCTCCCGCGGCGGAGCAACACATATCTTTGATGCAGATGACCTGGACCCGGATGAGATGGGCGACGACGCGGGTGAGGCGCTCTTGAGCGCGCTGCGCGATATTGGCGCCGATCCCCAGAGCATCGGAGAAGCTCTGGATCCTTACCTTGATGTTCTATCCGGGCGAAGCGCCTATGGAATGCGTTGAACCTTTGCGGTGAGGCGCGTAGCCCTCCGGATGACCGTTCTGCCAAGCCGGAGTGCGGCTTCGGCTGCCGGCATGGCTTTTGTGCTTAGGATTTACAAATTCACACATTTGACAAGTGCGAATAATCGAAATAAATTTTCTTCCAGTGGTGGTTATGCTATAGATTCTCGCATGCCTCTCAGGTAAATATCCGCGAACACCGTCATTGCTTCCGTGGCGGCACCCAGATTGCAAAAGTTTTTGAAGGAAGAGGTTGTCATGCAAGATGTTTCCAGCGCCGTTGCTTTTGACGGAACGGATCCCCGGTTTCCTGATCTGCGCCGCTTCCCCTTGCAAGCGGGCATATTCTCGGCAGCGGCTGACCTGGCGCGGCGGTTTCAGTTCAGGCTGTTTGGCGTTGAGCATCTGATGCATGAGCTTCTTGATGAGCCCGGCTTCGGGGCTTTGATCCAGAGCGCAGGCGGCGACGTCGACGCGTGCCGCGGGTCTCTGGCCCGCTCTTTCCGGGAGCACCATCAGTTCAGCTCCGCTTCGCCCAGCCTCGAGCTGTCGGCTGAAATGAACAAGCTCGTTGCTCTGATGGGAGAGGATTTCAAAGGCCCCGATGCGGATGAGCCGGAAACGGCCCTGGCCGACTTCTACCTCAAGGTGGTGCGTGCGGCACTCGGCTCCATGATCGCTGAATCTGCTCTTCAGGACTGCGGCGCCGGTTCGCTGCTGCTGGATGCAGAGGATGTGGACTTTTATCAGTCCGATTATGACTACATGGCTTCCCGGAATGCGGAGGCGGCTGAGAGTGCGCAGCAGCGCGATACGGCGCTCCTTGATAAGAGCCTCGAAGACTTTGACGACGCCATGCTGTTCGGCGAGGAGAAGGATGCCAATCCGCCGCTGGCGGATCTCGTGAACAAGCATCGGGCGGAGAAAGCGGCAGAAAAGCCTCAGAGCAACAACTCCGCCGGCCGCCGCGCCGGCCGGAGCGAGGCGGACGTCGGCAAGGATGTCGATGCATGTCTGCTGGACCTGGGCACAAAGGCGGCCCGCGGCGACATCGATCCGGTTGTCGGCCGGGACGAGGAGATCGACCGGATCATCTCCGTTCTGCGCCGCCGCCGGAAGTCGAGCATCATCCTGTCCGGCGAAGCCGGGGTGGGCAAGACCGCGATCGCGGAAGGACTGGCGCTGCGGCTGCGTTCGGCGGCTACCGACAAGAAGCTTGCAGAGCGCCCCTTTTACGAGCTTGCGCTGCAGGACCTTGTTGCGGGCACCAAGTTCCGGGGTGACTTCGAGGAACGCATGAAAATCCTGATCGCCCGCCTGCGTGAAGAGAAAGCCATCCTGTTCGTGGATGAGTTCCACATGGTGGTCGGATCGGGCTCGACCTATGGGCGCGGCATGGATGGCGCCAACATGCTGAAGACCGCGCTTGGCCGCGGCGAAATCACCGTGATCGGAGCCACGACACCGGCCGAAATGCGTGAACTGCGCCAGGACGCCGCGCTGATGCGCAGGTTCGACACCATGCAGATCAAAGAGCCGACCCGTGAAGAGGCCATCGAGATTCTTGGCGGCGCGGCATGGTCATATCTGAGCCACCACGATCTCGAGGATACCGAGGGGGTTGTGGAGGAAATCTGCCGGATCACCGATCTCTATCAGCCGGAGCGCAGGTTCCCTGACAAAGCGTTCGACCTCCTCGATACGGCCTGCGTGGTCGCCGTTGAGGAGGCCGCAGGCAGGCATGCCTCCGAGGAGGCGCTTCTGACCATCGAGCATGTGCGCGAAGCGGCGGACCGTCTCGGACTGCGGCGGCCGAAGATGCCGTCGGAGGATGAAATCTTCCGGCTCACCCGCCTTGAAGCCTCGATCCATGATCGTCTCTCGGATCAGAAAGCGGCGATCGCAGAGATCTCTGAAGAGGCCCGCGCCGCGGTGCTGAACCTGGACGTCAGCGGCCCGGTCTCCTCCATGCTGCTGGCAGGGCCAGCGGCCGCCGCGCCGACGCGGGTCGCACGGGCCTTCGCCAGCGCGATGGAGCTGCCTTTTGTGCGCATCGATATGGGTCAGATGCGGGACCGCAGCAGCATGCATCAGCTGATCGGGCTGCCTGGCGCCGTCGGCGCTGACCGCACCGGTCAGCTGGTCGAGGCGGGGGACGGGCACCGGGATCTGGTTCTGATGCTCGAAAATATCGAGCGCTCAGATCAGACCGTTCAGGAGCTGGTCTCTGAAGTCCTCAAGACCGGCATGTTCCGGGCGGCTGACGGGCGGCTGGTCTCGCTGCGCGGGGCCTGGATCTTCATGTCCTGCATCTGTGATCCGGCCGGTAGCCGTCAGGCACTGGGGTTTGCCCGTGAACGCGAGGAGAATGAGGATCTGCGGAGCCTGCTGGATGCCGGACTGCTTGCATCTGCGCGCCGCGTCATCCGCCTGGCTCAGCCTTCGCAAGAGCTTGGTCACGCGCTGGCAAGCGCTGAGTTCTCACAGCTGGCCGCGACCTTCCGGGAGATGGGCTTCGCCGTGGTCATGGACAAGGCTGCCATGGACGTCCTGGCTGCCCAGGGAGCTGCGAAAGCGATCCGCGCTGCGGTCCAGGGACCGATCCGGAACCTGGTCGTCTCCGAAATCTGGAAAGCGCGTACGGGGGATGGGATCCGCATCGGTCTGGATCCCTCCGGAGAGGGGTTTGCAATCCGCTGAGGGCGAGCTCGAGCTGCATAGTAGCCGCCCAGATCGGCGGCGGCATGAACGGTAAATGGCGCCTGCCGCTGCTGCGGCAGGCGCCATTCGGGTTTAACGCCCCAGGCGTGACGCCCGGGAAGCGCGGAAGGCCTCAGATATTGCCGCGCGACAGCTCGCCCGCGATATGATCGGCTTGGCGGATCGCCAGCGCCACGATCGTCAGCGTCGGGTTCTCCGCCGCGCCGGTGGTGAACTGGGAGCCGTCCGAGACGAAGAGGTTGGCGATGTCATGGGTCTGGCCCCAGCGGTTCACCACCCCATCGCGCGGGTTTTCCGACATCCGGTTGGTGCCGAGATTATGGGTCGAGGGGTAGGGCGGCGTCGGGAAGGTGCGGGTCGCGCCCACCGCGTCATAGACCGCCATGCCCTGCCTGTAGGCGTGATCGCGCATCGCGATATCGTTGGGATGATCGCTGAAATGCACGTTCGCAACCGGCAGCCCGTGCTGGTCGGTCACATCGTGGTTCAGGGTGACCCGGTTGGTCTCCTGCGGCATGTCCTCGCCCACGATCCACATACCGGCCATATTTTCGTAGCTGTCGAGCGCCGAGGTAAACTCGCGCCCCCAGCCGCCGGGATCGAGGAAGGCCGCCATGAAGGGCAGGCCGAGGCTCAGAGTCTCCAGCTCGTAACCGCCGACAAACCCGCGCGAGGGATCGTGCCGTGCCTCGTCCTGGACGATGCCCGCCATGGTGGTGCCGCGCCACATCCGCACCGGTTTGTCGAAGGCCGCGTAGACCGAGCCGGTCACATGCCGCATGTAGTTGCGCCCGACCTGGCCCGAGGAGTTCGCCAGCCCGTCCGGGAACATCGAAGACGCGGAGTTCAGCAGCAGCCGCGGGCTTTCGAAGGAGTTGCCCGCAACGCAGACGATCCGCGCCTTCTGCATTTGCAGGTTGCCGTCCTTGTCGAAATACTCGACGCCCGTGACCCGGCCGCTGGCGTCATGCAAGATGCGCGCGGCGTGTGCGTGCGCCCGTACCTCCAGGTTGCCGGTGGCCTCGCCCTCGGGGATATCGGTATACGCCGAAGACCATTTAGCGCCCCATTTGCAGCCCTGGAAACAGAAGCCGGTCTGCTGGCAAGGGATGCGGTCGCCGTCCTCGCGGGTCTGGATCGCCATGCGGCCGGTGTGGACCTTCTCGTACCCCAATGCGCGGGCGCCGGCCTCGAACACCTTGAAGTTGTTGTTGCCGGGCAGGCCTGGGCGGTTGCCGGTTCGGGTAACGCCCAGCTTTTCCTCGGCCTTGGCGTACCAAGGGGCCATTTCCTCCGCGTCGATGGGCCAGTCCAGCAGGTTCGCGCCCTGCACCCGTCCATAGGTGCTCGCCGCCTTCCACTCGTGTTCTTGGAAGCGCAGCGAGGCGCCCGCCCAATGGGTGGTGGTGCCGCCCACTGCCTTCACGATCCAGGCGGGCAGGCCGCTGAAGTCCTTCGCCACCCGCCAGTCGCCCGAGGTGGTGCGGGGATCGGTCCAGGCCAGCTGGCCGAAGCTTTCCCATTCGTCGTTGATGTAATCCTCGGGCAGATAGCGCCCGCCCGCTTCCAGCGCGACCACGCTGATGCCCTTCTGGGCCAGTTCGTTTGCCAGCACGCCGCCGCCTGCGCCGGTGCCGATGATGACAACGACGCTGTCGTCGTTCTTGTCAAAAGGTGCCGTCATGGTGCCAATCCTCCCTCGGCCTCAGAGCCAGTTGATGTCGTCGAAGCCGCGTTCGAGGTAGCCACCCTTAGAGAAGCTCTCGCCCTCGTAGCCGAAAAGGGGCCAAACCGCTTTCTGGTTGTAGAGCCCGGTGACCAGCCCGCCCCGGATCTGCTGGAAGAAGGCGCTGTCTTCCATGCCGCGCAGGATATCCGCGCGGTCACGTTCCCAGCCGGTGGCGAGGTAGGAGGCAAAGCCCTTGCCGCGGGCAGCGGCATCCAGCGCGGCGATCCCCGCCATGATTGCGGGCGCCGCCTCGAGGGTGTCATAGCCCTTCACGGCGGTCACGTAGTGTTCGTCCGCGATGCGGTCGTGCGGGTAGATGTCGCGCGCCATTTGCACAAGCGTGGCAAAGGCGGCGGGTTCGATATGGGCTGTCTGATAGGCCCAGGCGGCATCGGGCGCGGCGATGAAGCCGGCACCGGCAACAAAGGCGGCGCCTGCGGCGCTGGCGCGGCTCAACAGCTGGCGGCGGGTCAAGCCCCGCGGGTCTGGCTTGGTCATGGTCTCCTCCCTATGGACCGGTAGAATAATGCCCGGCGCCCGCCGCAGCGGAGGCCGGGCAAGCGTCACTGGAAGCGGCCGGAGCGCTCCAGCACTTCGATCTGGTAGCCGTCTGGGTCGGCGACGAAGAAAAAGCGGCCGACCAACTTGCCGTCGGGGGCGAACTCGACCAGCTTGCGCGGCGCAAAGCCTTCGGCTTCAAACCGGGCGTGCTCGGCGTCCAGATCGCTCACCGACACCGCCAGATGGCCGTAGCCGTCGCCGAGGTCATAGGGCTCGGTGCGGCCCTTGTTCACGGTCAGCTCCAGCTCGAAGCCGGTTTCCGCATTGCTGAGGTAGACCAGCGTGAACTCGGAAAAGTCGAGCCGCTCCGCCACCTCCAGCCCGAAGGCGCGGCGGTAGAAATCGGTCGAGCGCGTCTCGTCGAGGACGCGGATCATGCTGTGGATCGCTTTGGCCAAGGGGGCCTCCTGAATCGGTTCTAATTTCTTACCAATTCAGGATGGCGGGTCTCCGCGCCCTGCGGGTAGTAACGGCTTACTACAGCGGTATTTTGAGCTTAGCGCGCTGATATAAAACGGAATACACAGGGTCTGGCAGCCCTGGAGGCGTTATTCGGCGGCCAGGTGCATACCATGGTCCTGATGTGCCCGCGCATGCGGCTGCGCCGTGAAAGCCAGGCAGGCGGTGCGCAGGAGTGAGGTGAAATTTTCCGGCTCGCCGCGGGTTTCCAGCACCTCGGAATGCAGTTTGGAGATGAAGGCGGGGGTCGATACCCCATCTGCTTCGGCGATCTGGTCGAGGATCTCCCAGAAAGCATTCTCCAGCCGGATGCTGGTACTCAGCCCATTCAGCCGGAGCCTCCGCGTGGTCGAGGCGTAGCGGGCCGGGTCCTGTCCGGCAAAGACTTGGCACATGCGGTGTTCCCTTCGTCAGCTGCCCACGAGCATAGCCAATCCCGCTGCGGGATCACATGCTAAATTTCTGTGTGAAGCGATGCGGCTGCTCGCGGGCACTGTCCGCGCTCTTTAACGTCTGCCTCGCCTGTATGACGGGGAAGATGTTGATTTGCTGAAGTCCAACATGGTGATTTCTCGCAAACTGGAGCCCAAGCTCCAGTCTTCATATGCAATCGGCCTGGTGGCCGATTTCTCGGATCGCTCAAAAAACACCTGCGAACATTGGCAGCCCAGTTCAGGTCCCACCACTCTGGACGCGTTAGGATGTGCAGGGCGGCTCTTTCTTCCCCTAGTGCCACCGGAAGTTGACAGGGCACAGCGTCGCGGGTCATCTGGAACCCAGTATTCCCAGCGCCTCAGGAGGACCGCGTGCCATTTCATAAACGCCTTAGAGCCTTGTCCTGGCTCGCGCTAGCAGCATCATTCGCAAGTGTGCCTGCTGGCGCCGAGGCGCCAAAGCCTGATATCGCTTCATTGAAATTGAGGACGTATATGGCTTGCGCTTTCGACGATGACATAATCGTCTACGGCTTTCAATTCGGCGAGGAAGGGGATGTTTGGGCTCTCCCACCACATTCCGAATATTCGGCAGCGGTTGCGGGGCGCGATCTGACGATGATGTCGGGGCCAAATTTCATCAGGTTCTCGCGTGAGGGCGGGGGCATATCTGCCAGCGCGGTCGTCGGAAATTTTGTCGGGGAAGTGCGTTGTTCCGATGTCAGCGAGACCATAGTCGGACACGTGGATTCGATCGTGGAAGTGATTGTCGACGCTACAGAAGCGTCAGCGGCAGAGGCACCATGCCAAGAAGGATCCGGATACCGGCTTGCGGCCCTGTCGGAACGTCTCGCCGCAGCAAATCAGCGACCGTGGGACGGCCGTGACCCGACCGAACTGATCCGCGATGCAACTGCTGAGCTAGATGCGGTATTGCGCGCCTGCGCAAACTGAAGCCGGGCCGCAAGGGCCCGGCTTTCCGATTGGATTGTGCGCCTTGGGTCAGAGACGCGGCTTGCCTTTAAATGTGTCGATCCAACGCGTGAAGGAGAACAGGCTTTTGCGGGCTTGTCCGGCCACTGCATCGCCTGCTGCGCTCAATCCCTCGATGCCGTCCTCGGCAAACTCCCGCGCCTCATCCAGTTTGGGCTGAATGAAACGGCGTTTGAAGCGGCGCACAACGGCCAGCATGCCCAGGCAGGCGGCGGCCAGCATGGCTAGGATTGCAACGCTCACCCATGGCACGACATAGGCATCCGGACCGGCAACGGGCTTCAGGGCTACAGCGTTGGGGAAGATGGAAAACCATTTGATCCGCCAGCCGTAATGGGTGATCGCATAGTATTGCGGGTCGCTGTTGGTCGAGACCGCGCCCGCGGCTTCCGCTTGAAGGTTCTGGCTGTCGAACTTGAAGTAGGGCGGCCAGTCCCAGCCGGTGTCTTCGTTGCGGTAGACCATGGTCGACCCGTTGGCCAGCTTGGTCTGGATGAAGAACACATCCCGGTTGGAGCGCTTCTCCGTGCCGGAGTCCGGCGAAGCCCAGAACATGGAGTTTTCGCCGAAGTCGATCCGGCGGTTCTCGGTCCCCACGACCTGAACGATGTCATGCTGCGGGAGCGTGTAGTGGAGAAAGACGCCGGCGGCGGCTGCAAAGACAAGACGCGCACCCCATTTCAGAATCTTTTTCACAGAATACCCTTTCAGAGGAAGTTGATTGTCAGAATGATGGCAAGCCCCGACAGTGTCGGAACCGCGAAGGCGATCAGGAAGGCGCGGAGCCGGATGGAATTCGCGCTGCGAGCCATGCGCATACCGACCCAAAGGTCGCAGGATGGGCCGCGGACAGCGATCGGCAGCTCCTGCCACTCCCTCTCGAGCTCCTCACGCAGAGTGGAGCTGATGTAGTAGCGCGCCATCAGATAAGCGATGGACATCCCGATTGTGGCAAAGATGATCAGGCGGATCAGGCTGATGATCATACTGGCCTCCATGCGCGGGGCGGCTTCATTAACTTCACAGGGATCTCCCTCTTAAACAGCGCGGCGGCTCAGATCAGCCCGTTCCGCCAGGTATTGAACAATGCCCGCCGTAAAGAGGCCGGCAAGGCCAGAGATGAACCAGGTCTGCGGGCGCGCCGCCCTGGTGTGATGGTCGGTAAATTCCTCGAAGCTCAGTTTGGCAGGAAAGCCCAGTTCTTCCCGGAACTTCCAGCCAAGATAGATCCGCTCCTCGAGATCATAGTGCATGAGCGTGCGAACCCCGTAGGCGACTACCAGGGCAATAAGCAGGGCAATCATTGTGCGGCCTCGCTGCTGATGGCTTCTTGGCTCCCGGGGCCGAAGAGTTCTTCTCGGACCCCGGACTTGTTCATGGCGTAGGACCGCGCCAAAAAGTCAGAGACAAACTCCTTTTTCGCATCAGCCCATCCGCGGTACGCCCCGTAGAACATCTCCTTGTGGAAGATGTACATCTTCTGGACATCCCTCGGGCAGAGTTCAGAGAGAAGCATGTTGACGAGATCCCGGTTCGGGCCGGGAGCTGCGCGCAGCATGTAGAAATAGGCGGGGTGGGTGCTCTCGATGAAAGGCCAGCTGCCGCCGTGTTCGGCCCAGTGCATGACGTCCTGCAGCGCCCGGTACGAGCAGGGCAGGGCATCCCCCAGGATGCGCGGGAGCGCGTTGATCTCACGACGGGAGACGCCGCCGGTGAATTGGCCGGTCTCGGCCGCCATGCCGATCAGGATGAAGTCCATCTTCTGGCGAAGGATCCGGATCGCTTTCTCGCGCGGCGCCGCGAACAGGTTCTCGACGAGACCGTTCTGCTCCAGGAAAGACGCCAGCCGGTTGCGGTGCTCCAAGGGGATCACCTCCGCGCTGCGGTCGCAGTTCAGGCGGGCCGGGTCGCAAGCGATGATCACAGGCTCCTCCAGGCTCGCAAAAACATATGCACCGCCCAGGTGAGATGTCCAATAGTCCGGCGTCTCAAACTCGCATTCCTTCAAGGATAGCGGATGCCGGGTGATGTCTCCTGTCTGCCGGGCAAGCTCGACGATCTCAGCGATCAGCACATCATCACGCCAGGCATCCCGCTCGGTTTCAAACCGGGCGATTTTTCCTTTGAGCTGATCGGCCGCCGCAATGTGGTTTGAGGTCGTATCACCGCACACAACCACCTGCCGGTGGTTCAGGAGGTGATCCGTTGTATCGATCGAGAAGACCGAGTTCTCCATTTCGCCGGCAAAGGCATCTCTGGCGGTCAGGCTGGTCAGAGCTGCTTCGTTTGCCTCGATGAAGCGCTTCAGGATTTCCCTGTTGGTCGAGAAATGCGCATTCAGCAAGGGCGCCGACTTCTGCTCGACGGTCAACAGGATGAACTGGCGGTTGCAGCCATTGTGATTCAGGTACCGGCGGTCGTTGAGTTCGTCACCGATTTCCGGGCTGTAGCCTGAAATGTCGATATGAAAATCCGTGAGCGCGGTCTGCAAGCCGGTCAGCTGTTTGAGGGCGCGGTTGTAACGGGCAACTTGCACCGGGCTTTCAACCCGGACCAGGTTACCGAACATGAGGCCGCGTTCGATCAGTCTGATCATCGATTGCTCCGAGTAAAGGTGTTCTGGCCGGCGAGCGGCGCGATATGCGAAAAAGATACCAGACGGGGTGGTGCGCCGCAATTGAAATGCGAAAAAATATACGGTATTCCGGGGAGGGAGGTCAGGAAGTACCATGCAAGAGTTGAAGCTGAGCGAGATGGAGCAGGCCGCGCTGAATGCGCTGCGCTTATCTGACACTGGTCGCGCGCGTCCCATCAGTGAGGACGACCTTCCCGAGCGCAATGGCCTGGACCTATGGGGCATGCCGGTGCCGGGCCGCCGGGTCTGGATGGGGCTGGTGCGCAAGGGGCTCGTTCTGATCCCCGAGGAAGAGCCGATCGACCTTGGGGATGGAGAGCAATTCACCTTCACGGCGTTTCTGGAGCTGACAGATGAGGGGCGAGCGGCGGCGCGGCGCTAATCAGGGCTTGGCCTCACATCGGCAATAGAGAGGGCCGCCGGATATCCGGCGGCCCGCCTTGTTCGCGCCGTTCCATGGCGCGGCAGATGACCTGGCTGGCGAGGCGCGCAATGCGCGCCTCGCCTTGCGTTCAGGAGGCGAAGCGGGCTGCTGCTTTCTTCTGCAGGCCCATGTTGCGAACCATCTTGGAGATTTCCGCCTCATCGGACTTGCCCGCGTAGCGGAATTCGCTGTCGGCGTAGCGGTTGATCTCCTGGATCACCATTGCGGTGGTGATCGGCTCACGCAGTTCCTCGATCATTGCCTTCTTGGCGTCATAGTCCTTGAACAGGAACAGCTCCGGATTCTCCATCCATTCATCCGGCAGTTCAAAGTCCATCGCGCGGACTTTCACGGCGTCGGTGATGTTCTTGATGGCGCGGCCCGTGAAACGGCCGTCGGCCTCCTGGATCGCCTTCAGATAGGTGCCGATCTTCTCCAGGGTGTCCAGCTCGCCCACGCGCCCTGTCACGGCATCGAACACCTGTGCCAGGGCGTCTTCCTGCGGACGCGAATGGCGATCGTAGGAAGCCTTCACGGCCCGGGAGATCTCCTGGGTGGCAAAGAGGTCGTGATCGCCAACCGGGATCGCGTGGTTCTTGCCCAGGAGCAGGGTCAGGATGTCGATGTAGTCCTCGCGGCTCTGAGGGCCATCGATCAGGAAGCGGGCGCCAGCGCGCTGGCGCAGCGCATCATCAACGTTCTCGGGATAGTTCGAGAACATGCCAAACGTCGCGTTGCCGCGCACGATGGTGTTCGCACCGGCGAATGCCTCCATCAGCACCGCGGTCACCTCCTGCTGGCCAACGGAGGACTGGCTGTCGCCGCGCTTGCCTGCGATCTGGTCGATGTCGTCAACCGTTCCAAAGCCGATGACGGCCGGATCCATCACATTGTTGATGAAGGCTTTGGCGTTCTGGCCGGACTTGCCCTGGTAGCTGTCGATCTGATCGATGCCGAAGTTCTCATAGCGGAACGGGTAGCCGGCATTCTGGCAGTAATCGTTCAGCAGGCCGCCCATCATCTGAATGAGCGTGGTCTTACCGGTGCCCGGGTTCCCATCCCCCATGAAGGTGAAGATGAACCCGCCCAGCTCGGCGAAGGGGTTCAGCTTGCGCTGGAAATCGTAGGCCATCAGCATCTTTGACAGGCGCAGCGCCTGCGATTTGGCAACGGCGTTGCCGATCACCTCTTCCGGCTTTTTGAAGGCCATGACCAGCTGGCTGCCCTTTGCCTTGCGCGCCGGGTCAAAGCCGGAAATCGGTAGATCATCCGCTTCAACGCGCCATGCCGCGTCGGTGAAGGCTTCCAGGTGCGGAGTTGTTGCCGCGCGATCGCGGACACGCGACATGAGCGCCTCGCAGTAGGCCAGAACGACCGGGACGAGCTTGGTCTCATCGCCGCCCGCGAAGGCCGCGATGTCCTGATCCAATTCCCACAGGGCGCCCTGAATGGCCTGAGGCGCATTGTCGGTCAGGATCTCCTCAACCGGGCCGATTTCGACCTGCGCTTCTCCCGCGTTGGAGGCCAGCAGATAGGATGCGGCATTTCCGAAGACCGACAGCACGATCAAAGATTCCGCGGTCAGGAGCTGGGAAAATTCCGCACGGCTTGCTGCCGGCAGCGTTCCGGTCTTGTTGGCCTGCTTCATCTCAGCCAGCGCGCAGCGCTGCGCAAATGCATCCCCGACGGTATAGGCAATGGCAACCGCGCGGCGCAGCGCGCGCACCGTCGCCGCCTGAACCGGCCCGGGCAGCTCATCGTCCCCCAGGCTCGAGATGCGGTCGATCAGCCGGACAGTGCCGGTGGCTGCGCGCGGAGCGCGGGTGGCCAGGCCGGGAGTTGTTGACCGCATACGGCGCGGCGACGCAGTGATCCCCGGCGAACGGGCGGCCGCCGGCGCCGCCGCGGCTTCAGCAACCGGCTTGGCAATGCGGGGGGCATGGGCGAGGGATGTCAGCACCGTCGTTGCGGCGCTGTAGTGGGACCGGATTTCTGCCTCGGACAGGGGCATCTCATTCTGATTCATGTCAGTCTGCTTTCGTTTTGAATGTCTTGCCGGGGTGCGGGGATCAGCCGTGGGCGGTGATCCGGTTCTTGCCGGTGATCACATATTTCCGGACGCCGCGGAAATCATCGGAATGATTTTCGCAAATTGCCTGAAAGGCCAGCGTGGTCATCAGGTAGCCGTCCCGTTGCTGCGGCGAGGGGGTGAACTCCTGGCGCCGGGTCGAGCTGAGAATGCCGCCGCTTTGGAATTCCCCATGCGAGCGGACCGTCTCCATCCGGATCCGCAATGCCCACTCTTCTTCCGAAGCCGGGGCCGCGGCCCGCAACAGGTCCATCATGGGGCCGGACGCGGCGGAGAATGCTGGCGACAGGAACGGGCCGAATGTGAAACGGCGGATCTTCTTGGGGTGAAGGCTGCTGACAGCGTGATCAACCCCAATGGCCATGTCGAGCAGGCCGGTTTCCAGGTTGGACTGCCCGTGCAGTGCGGCCCGAAGCCGATAAAGACGTGCATCATTTTCATCTGCAGTGCCTCCGGAGCTGTCTTCGAGCAGCATCGTGTAGACCACTGGACAGTTGGATTGCACGTCAATGACGGACCAGCCGACCATGTAGCGCTGGCGGCCGCAGTCCGAAGGCTCAAGGCGGTCAAATGTGAGAGGGCTGCGGGGGAGGGCGACATCCCCTTCGGCCAGCGTCTCCTGATAGATGCGCTGGCTCATGGCATATTGCTGCGGTGCTGGCGACAGCTGATCGCGCAGCATGGCTTTGAGCATGGACGCCTTAAGCTCCTCACGGCTGCGCATCGAGGTCAGGATTTCGGCCGCCGCCTCCTTGTCCTGCGAAAGCGTCACCATTTCCTGCCAGATCGGCAAGCCGGACCCGAGCCGGTCGACAGTCAGGTGGCCGGACTTTCCGGCCACACGGCCGGACATGAGGTATTTCATCACGAGCGCTTCCGCGCCGCGCGCCCAGCTGATGGCAAAGTTTTGCAGCACCTTGCCTTCATGGGGGGTGAGGTCCTCATAGGATACGAGCTCATCGACCGCCCCTGGCAGACGGTTGGCCAGATCTGCCAGCCGCTGCAGGTAGGGCTTGAGCTCGGCCTCCTGGCCGAGCTCTGCAAAACCTTGTGTGAGGTCGATTTCAGCCATTACTGGCCGCCGTAGGCGTTGGCGTCGTGTTTGGCGACGATATCCGCGAACCGGCGGGAGAAGCGGTCATCGGCCTTGGCCTTATCTTCCAGCACCTTGCGGGCGAACACCATATGGTCTTCGTGAGCCTCCATCATGTCGGCCATATGGCGGTTTGTGGCCGCGCCGATACCCGCCATGGCCGCCTGGGCCTCCTGGTCGGTTTTCACGCCGATCTCGTTGATGCGGTGGGCCACATCCTGCTGCTGGGCGGTCTTGAGCGATTTGGTCAGCGCATCATAGAGAACCACACGCTGCTGGGTGTCGGTCTTCAGCTTGTTGATCAGGACCATTTGCGTCGCGATCTGGTTCTGCAGGGAGTCGACCCAGGTCTTGCCCTTCTCGATGTAGCGTTCCAGGGTCTGGCTCTCCGCGAGCTTCACCTGTTCCAGCTGGACCAGCTCATTGTAGGCCTTGTTCTGGCTTGCCAACTCGGTTTCCAGCTGGGTCCGCGCCGCCGCATCGGTCTCGACGGAGATCTTGTTCTCCAGCTCGATGATGGCCGGGTCCATCGCCGCGATCTGCTGGCGCGTGCTTTCCAGTTCTGAGACCGCGGCTTCACGCTGCTGCAGGGTCGACGTCAGCTGGACTTCCACCTTGTCTTTCTGATCCTGAAGCACGTTCAGCTGATTGTCCAGCAGACCGACGATGGTGTTGGACTTGCTGATGAGGTCTTCCAGCTTGTCGTCGATCGAGGCTTCCCGGATGCGTTCGGCACGCATGGACTCGGATTTGCCGCGGGCGAAAAAGCCGACCAGCTTCTCCCCCATGGTCTTGGAGCGCATGGCATCGAAGTCGCCCTGGAATTTCTGGGTCACATCATCGAGGCCCATGATCAGATCAGCGATATTCGCGTTCATCACATCGGTGTGCCCATGCACGTCTTCCAGCGTGGCGTTCTCAATGTCCAGCTCGGCGGTGCTGCCGGCCTCAGCGATTTGGCCGCTGACACGGGTGACGAGGGTCTGGGATTCCCGAACCATAGCCTCGGTTTCTTGGATTTTCGTTTCAAACGACATTCGCATCTCCGGTGTTAAAGTTTTTCGCAAACATGTTTACAGGAGCACGCGCGGTCCGGCAAGAGAAATGCGAAAAACAATATCGTGTTCGTGGTGGGTTGATGTGCAGGCGAAGCACCCGCTGGAACACCTCCCCGAACAAGGGGAGGTGTTTGCCTCGAAAGGGCGAGGATTTATGCGGGCAAACTGGGCGGTTCCGATGCCTGGGTCACAGCCGCCGGCGGGATGGGCGGTGTGAAGGCTTCCGGGTCGGGCAGGTTGTAGCCGACCTTGCCAACCGCTTTCGACCTTTTGACGATCTCATGGATCTTTTCAAAGTTGCCGATTTTGCCGATGTCCATTACCAGGGCGCCAATGCGCAGCAAGCTGCGCGCGGCCAGAACCTGGTGGGTGTTGGCGAGCAGATGCTCGGACAGGACCGGGATGTGGACCTGGTCCAGAATCCGCAGCTGATTGTTGGTGGCGAGGAACAGCCAGTACGCGGATGCGCCTTCGGCCCGGGTATCGTCCCGCTCAATTCCGTAGGCATAGGTTTCGAGAAGGTCGAAATAGCGTGTCGCCATGAAGTCCGTGACCCCCCGGGCATCCTTCGTGTAAAGGCCTGCGATCCGGATCAGAGCTCGCTGCAAATCTGGGCTGACATCCGGCAAAAGCTCCTGGGCGAGAGGCATCGCTGCATCTTCCGCCTTCTTGACCGCGGGACCGGGCAGGCCAAACATGATGTGGCCGAAGTCGTCAGCGAGCTTCTGCCGGCGCAGCTGGATCGGGTGAATGATCTCCGGCGCGGGGATGGGGTTGTTGGGGCTCATGATCTGTCCTTTGTCATGTCGGCTCACAGCCGGGTGAGGTGAAGAGATCCCGCAAGTCTTGCGGAAGATTCTCGCAAATCCGGGAGAAGACTTCATCGGCGCCGCCCGCAGCGTCGATCAGCCGGTACCGGCCCGGACCGGACGCGGCAATTTCCTTGAAACCCGAGCGCAGACGCATCTGAAACTCGAGGCCCATATTTTCAAACCGATCCTCATCAACGCCCGACTTCGCAAGCCGCGCCATGCCGCGCGTGAGGGCGGCCTTGGGGTCGATATCCAGGATGAAGGTCCGGGCCGGATCATATCCGATCATCAGATCGTGCAGCCGGTCCACCTTGTCGCGCAGTTCGGCTGATCTCAGACCCTGGTAGACCCGCGTGCTATCGACGTACCGGTCTGAAATGACCACGGCGCCGCGCTTCAGCGCTGGCCATACGGTCTTTTCGAGATGGTCACGCCGCGCGGCCGTGAACAGAAGCAGCTCGCTCTCCGCCGACCACCGGTCCACGTCGCCCGACAGCAGCAGGGCGCGGATCTCTTCGGCCCCGATTGAGCCGCCAGGTTCCCGCGTGGTGACGACTTCAATGCCCTGAATCTCAAGGTATTCAGCCAGCTTGCGGACCTGGGTTGTTTTACCTGACCCGTCGCCGCCCTCGAATGTGATGAACAATTGGGGCCTCCTGCCCGAAAAGCTGTGCAATCTGGCTCACTTGCAGCCGGAATGCGAAAAAGAAAGTTGAATATTTATTACCACCTATGTAGCGTGTTGCCAATATGCGAAAAATGGATACTGCAATGAAGTTTTCCTCAGATCAGGAAAAGGCTCTCGATTTGATGGGGCATGGGGAATCTGTCTTTCTGACCGGAGGGGCTGGTTCCGGTAAGTCTGAAGTCATCCGGGAGTTTGCCCGGCGCAATCCGAACCGTGTGACGGTCCATCTGGGAACCACAGGCAATGCGGCGCAGATGATCGGCGGGCAGACGCTGCACAGCTTTTTCGGACTGGGCGGCAAGATCCACACGCCCCATGATCTGCGTGTGGATGACCGCGTGAAGAAGCGGATCCGGTTGGCAAAATGCTTCATCCTGGATGAGATCTCCATGGCGCGCATTGACCACTTTCAGGGTATCCGCGACCGCCTCTTCGGCGCTGCGCGCGGGTTCGGGGATTTCGCGGGATACCAGCTTATCGTGGTGGGGGATTTTGCCCAGCTGCCGCCGGTCATCCCGAGGCATGAACTGCAGGCTTTGGATTCACTCTACGGGGCCGGAAATCATTTTGCGTTCCAATCCAGGTATTGGAGCGGGCTCAAGGAGGTCGAACTCACCAGCATTCACCGCCAAGCTGACGATCTCGAGTTTGCCGCATGGCTGAATGAGATGCGCAAGGGGCAGGTGCCTGACCTCTCCCTGATCAACAGTCGTGTAGGGCCGCCAGAAGCAGGGGCAACCCGCCTCGTGGCAACCAATGATGCGGCGACGCGCATCAACATCGAGGCAATGAACCGTCTCCCGGGTGGCCGATACCGCATCGAAGGCGAGGTGAAGGACACATTCGATCCCCGCATGATGCGCGTGCCGCCAAAGATGATGCTGAAGCCAGGCACCAGGGTGGTGATCTGCGCAAATGATATGAAGGCCGGTTACACGAACGGATCTGCGGGTACGCTTGTGCGCTGCGAGCGGGACAGCAAGACCCGCCCCGTGGCGGTCGTTAAGCTCGACAGCGGTGAAGAGGTCACTGTTACCCAGCACAAGTGGGAGAATGTCCGCTATGAGGCTTCGGCCGACGGCACTATGGAGCGCCGCGTGGTCGGGACCTACCGGCAGCTTCCGCTGCTGCCGGGCTGGGCGATTACGATCCACCGCTCTCAGGGCATGTCGCTCGACAGTCTGCATGTTGACACCCGAGGCAGTTTTGCCCCCGGGCAGGCCTATGTTGCTCTCAGCCGGGCCACGCGGCTGAGCGGGCTGACCCTGGCGGCGCCCGTGGAGGAGCGGCACATTCTGTTTGATGAGCGTGTCCGCAGTTTCATGGAGAGGCGCAATGCTGTGCCGATGATGGCGTGATGCGGACGGGGCAGCAGCCATCCGCTGGCGGCATGCCAGGAGAGCAGCGATGAGCGCTTCGCAACGAGCAAAGCCTCGCAAGAGCCGCCGCCGCGGCGCGCCCGCGCCGGAGATCGTGGGGATCTCGCGATGGGATTGCGCGCCCTTTGCACCCTGCGCCTGCAGACGATGCGGTGCGCGGGTGCGCATGAGCGAAATCGAGCCGCCGAGCGGCGGCGGCCCAAGCTACTTTCTGCTGCGGTGCTCGCGGTGCCGGCACGAATTTGAAACACGCCCCGTTCTTGAAGTCGGAGGTGAAACCTTCGATCTGGCGGCGGCCTGGAAAGAGGCGTGGAAGACATATCATGCGTGAAGCCCGGAAGTTCTCTTATATTCTTGCGCAGCTGCGAGGCGATGGCTTCCGGCAAGCCGCAGAGGAACTTTGCACCCGCCTCCTGGGCGGCGATGGCCAGCCTGAATTCGAGACCGGCAGCAGGAAGGCGCGGCAGTTCATTGATGGGCTGATCCGCCAGATGGAAACGGCCCGGTCCGGAGTAATCAATGAGCGGGAGGAGCCGGATGATCTGGCCGCGGCCATCTTTGACCCACTGATTGCGTCTGCAGAGGAGGGGCGGCTGGACCCAGCTGAGCTTGCGGCCGCAGCCCGAAGCCTAAAGTCGATCCTGCAAGGCGTTTGGCACATGCCATTCCCCGCCCACACCTATGGCATCACCCAGCCCGCACCCGGCCACCCGGATCATGCATGGTGCAGGCAGGGCGGCTTTGCGCGGGAACTGCAGGCCTGCAACCGCATCACAGTGCAGCCCATTGATGATATGGCGGATCTCAAGAGATTTCGCGGGCTTATCTTACGCAGGAGCCCGACGCCGCATGAGCTGATGCTGGCCGGTGCGGCGATGGCGCGTGGAATTCCGGTGTCCTCTGTGGGCGAGGCCGGACTGCCGATCCGTGCCTTTCCGTCCCTTCAAGAGGCGTTCGAAGACGTGCGCGCGGCTGCCATCTCACAATATGGGGCCGAAGCCTCCGAGGAGGCGCAGGACCAGATCCTGCACGAGGGTTTGCTGGAGGTCCTGGCGGCCAAAATTGGGGCCGGGGCGCGTGATGCCGCTCTCATGGCGCGCTGCAGGATCCTCGAAGAGGCGCTCTCCGACGCCCGGAGCTTGGCGATCCGGCGAGCCGATGACCAGGCATTGCGGGATGCCAATTATATCGACTTGCTCAGGGGCAGTGAGTTCGAGAAGACCTTTTTTGAAATCTATGCAAACTACCGCCGCGGGTCCGGAAACCCTGAGAGCGTTGACGTTCTCTCCCGCGCCCTTGACAGGGTGCGGCACCTGGAGGAGCAGGTGCTTGAGCTGAAGAGCTGTTTGAGCGGGTCTCCCGAGGGCAATGAGGACAATCTGGCACCCCCGGGTCGAGACTTGTGAGGATCAGGAGGCGGCTGACGGAACTGCCCAGTAAGGGGCCAGAAAGTCAACGCCATGGATCACCTCGCCGGTGTCCGGGTGGCTGAACTTTCCTTGGCGGATTGCCTCTTCATAGGTTGCCGCATCGAAGTCATGGACGATGTCCTGCGCATCGACGAAATGAGCCCGCCGCTCAATTTTGCCCGCATTGACCAGGGCCTCCACCGCGCCGAGAAGCCCGGGGTCGGAGAGGTTCATGTCGATAGCATCCGCGATAATGGGGAGGGTCAGGTAGCGCCGTTGATTATCGGAAAGGCGCGATGCGTTGCTTTCGAACAGGGAGATCATAGGGAAGTCTGCGTATCCCATACGCTCCTGGTCTCCGTCGCAATGCATGGCAGTCGTAAGCATATTTCAACGTCCTTATCAGTTCTTCGCACGTCAGGCCCGGATGGCACGCGGTTATTGGGGCAGGTAAAAGCTACTACGGGTACAAGAAAAAACCGCTGGTAGATACCCGCAGATGGGAAGCTGTCAGCGTGTGAGGTGAGACTATCCAATCCCCCCAAATTTGGCAATCCGAATTTCGCAAATCGGGTAACTAAAATGTTAGTTAAAACCACAGATGCTTCCCCTAAGAGGGCCATATGATCATAGCCCATTAACACACCCTTTGAGATGGCATTAGAGCGTCGCGCGACGGTTATTCGCATTGTCACATTGCGGGTGCGAGATCCGGTTCCGGCTCCGGGAGGATGGCGGCTATTTTCGAGGGAAGCCTTTCTGTCCAAGGCGACCATTCATCATGCTCTGCAAGGCTTCCTGCGGCTTCGTATTGTGCCTCTTGCCGGTCGTGCGGCTCAATGAGCGCCAGAGGGCCGCGGCCGAACCTGTCGGCCATAAAGTCGAGTATCAGCCCGTCCTCGCGCTCCAGCCAGGCGTGTTTCGTGCTGGCGCCGCCGGTATGAACAAGGCCAGTGACGGCGCGCCAGTTGTCATGCCCCGCCTCATTCAGGGCCGCTGCGGCGCTCAGGGCGGAGACGTCCTGCAGGCCATCGCAAGAAACGCAGGGCAATTTTCGCACTTCTCCATGCAGGAGCAGATCGAATTGCTTGTGGCGCCAGATGGACCGAAGATGGTCCCGCAGCACCATCCCGAGGAGGAGCATCCGGTCCATGTCTGTGGGTTCTCCGCGGGCATCCCGGATCTCCCACTCGGTTCCCAGTTCCTGCTCTTCACGGTAGCGGATTGCTGTTTCGAAATCCGCAAATGCATCAAGAACGGTTCCATCGGAACGCTCCAGGCGCACCGGGCGCTCAGCAGCCTGTGCCGGGACCGGCCAGGGGCCGGGGATGAGATTTCTCTGGGGGCTCACGCGGGATCTCCTCAACTATTGAAGTGATGATCGCGGCAAAGCGTGAAAACCAGAAGGGCTAATGGCGGTCAACGTTTCCGTCGGACAGAGAGGCGGCCAGCGCCTGAGCCACCTCCTGCTTCATTCCCTCATAGGCGCTGCGCATGACGGCCCGGCTGGCAAATTCGGTGTAACCTTCGAATTCGCCCTTCCAGATCCGGTAGAGAGGACTGGTCTTGCGGTCGGTAAGCGCCTTTTCAAAACGGTATTCCGCGATCAGGCTGTCTTCCGCCCTGGTAACGCGGATGCCGCCGTCCAGGTCCGGGCGGTTCAGATCCAGAATTCGGCCATCGCCGGCTTGCAGCCAGAACCCCTTCTGATACAGCGATCCTGATCCTTCGATCATGGTGATGCGGCCCGCTACCACACGCCAACCGGCGCCAGGGAGGTCTGCATCCTTGAGAGCCTCCAAGGCAAGAAAGGCGGCGTCCAGGACGGGCAGGGGGATCTGCCCCTTTGTCATGCCGCGGTTCAGGTGCTCAATCAGAGGAGCGCAGTAGTTTTTGACGATACCTGCTGTTTGATGCAGCCCATCACCCGCCCTGCGGTTTTTCGCACAGCTGCGCGGTTCGCCTTTTGACGGGGCAGGGATGGAGTCGGCTGGAAATGCAGAAGCGACAGAGCGCAGGGAATCCGTGCGCTGGCAGTAATCAGGCATGTCAGTCTCTATTCAATCAATGTGCTTGGCCAGGCATCTCGAACAATGCTGCCCGTCCCATGGCCGGGACAGTTGCACGATTTTCCACTGGCATGCAAATAAATTATTCGCATTTCTTGCGTAAGCTTCCGGATAGCGATGGCCGCGCCAGATGACGCGGCCTTTTTCATGCGATCAGAGATCGCAGGGGTCATGGCCCGGCGGGCCCGGATCGGAGATTATCCCGGGTCGAGGCGGGGGATCTCCCAGCCGCAACAGAGGCCGTTCAGCTCAGAGCCCTCCCTGGGCCCGGAGCGGAGGCGGTCAAAGGACATGCCCCGCGTGCTGAGGGTGGAGGAAAGGATATTGCGCATGGCGTACCTCCTTGCTGTTGCCCCTTCAGTTCAGCACGGGCCTGCGAAAAGAAGAAGAAATCTATTCAGTTATCCACAATTTCCACGCAGCCTGGCGTTCCTGCTTCAGGCTGAACGGTGGTAGATTTGAGGTGCGGAACAATCCGGCGACGCCCGGGAAAGCCTTTTTATTGGAGACGAGCATGATCGGATGCGGGATTTGTGGCGGGCAGCTGAAGCCAGGGCAATTCGATTGCCCCAAATGCGGTGCAAGGCTCAAACGCGACCTGCGCGGCCTCCTGAGCGGGCCGTTTTTCTTCGCCGCCGCGGCCGGCATTCTTCAAGAATCCATCCTGTGGAGCGTCTTGATTTGCTGCGGGGGCATCTATGCCCTCAGCACCTTGCGGAACTTCCGCTGGGTTCCCGGCAAGTCCGCCGGGAACAAGTAGATGCGAAAAACAATATGATTGACACGCCTGGGACCGGTTGAAATATTATGAAAATAATTTTCGCAAATTGGGTGAGGGAATGATCAATCAGTTGGTGCTGCGGCTCTATGTAATGGCCGCAGAGATGCGCTGGCAGGTTCTGCTGGCCATGTTTTCTATTCACGCCGCTTTCACTTGGGCCGGTCTCTGGCTCGCGGGCGAGGGCCATCTCACCCCGGCGGTGGAGTTCATCTACTACTATATGGTTTCAATCTCGACCTTTGGTTACGGTGACCTATCGCCTCTGACCAGCTGGGGAAAAATGGTGGTCGCACTGTGGCTGGTGCCTGGCAGCTTGACGATTACCCCGCTGATGCTTGCGAAAGTCGGCATTGCATTTGCGCAGATCTGGAGAAAACGAATGAACGGTAACGGCGATTACAGCGACGTTCAGGGCGCGACCGTCCTGATTGGATATCACCCGGTGCGGACCCGCAAGATGATCGATGAGATCAAGGCGGGGAATAAGCGCTGCGGCCCCCTCATCCTCGTTGCGCGGCAGGATGTGAACATCGATCACAGCCAAATCTCCTTCGTGCGCGCTGAATCTCTGTCCAGCAAGGAAGACCTGCTCCGGGCCGGTGTTCAGAACGCCAGAAACGTGCTCGTTTATGCGGACAACGATGACATGACCCTGGCCGCGGGTATGGCTGTCGCGGCCCTGAATGAAGACCTGCATTTGGTCGCGCATTTTGATGACGAGGAGAAGGCAGAACTGCTGCGCGCCCATACCGGCGCGGTCTGTGAAGTCAGCCAATCGGTTGGCATTCTGGTGCGGGAGGTTCAGGACCCCGGTTCCGCGGAAGCTCTGACTGATCTGTCCTCCGCTCAGGTCAATAGCACGATTTTCGCGCTGGATGCGGGCGCCCTGAAGATCACGGCCGGGGAGGCCAAGGCCGCCTTCGACCGGCTGGGCGCCGTCTTCGTGGGAACGCGCTGCCGGGAACAGAAGGCCCATGTGTTCCATTTGCCTGACGATCATGACCTGACCGGAATGCAGCTGCACTACATTGCGTCAGAGCGGATCGGTTTCCAGGCGTTCCAGCAGTCTCTGGGCAGACTGCCCGCGGCAGCCTAAGGGGCTTCGAAGAGCTGAAACGGGCGGCCGGAGAGATTTGGCCGCCCGTTCTTGTTTGCAGGGGCTCCCAGGACCGCTCGCGACCTTCGCGGGCGTTCAGGACATCAGCTCTTGCGCGGCGCCGGTAGGAAACCAGATACCACCCGCTTCATGCATTAGCCCTTTGGATTGAAGCCGCTCGAGTGCATCGCGCTCGGCGCGCCTTGCGCGGGCCATCCCTGTCAGCCTGCCATCCAGCAGCGCCTTTTTCAGAAGTTCTTTCTCCACATTCCCGATACGCATCATAACCTCCTGGTACCGCTTTCCGTTCATTCGATATATCTGCGCCGCCTGGCGCCCTGCCCAAAATAAAAGGCCAGCCTGGTGGCTGGCCCCTGGTTCAGGCTTTGGCGCGCATTTAGCGCCGCCTGCGGCTGCTGCTGCCGCCAGACTTTCTCGTTGAGCTCCTCGAAGAACTCTGCCGTTTCGGCGTGGCGCGCAGGCGTTGAGAGGGCGCGCTTTTGACCGCAGGCTTCTGCGGTTTCGGAGCGCTCTTCTGAACAGGCACTGCGGAAGGCGAAGCGGCAGGCACAGTCGTGGGGGCGGGTTTCGCCGCTGCGACCGGAGCGGGCTTTGAAAGACTCACCGGCTTTGTGGCCGGAGCGATTGCGGGCACGCTGCGCGATGTCGCTGCCCAGGTATCTGCAGAGCCGCCTGCGGCGGCAGCTTTGGCCGCGCCTGGGGCGATCGGGGAGGCCGCGGGTTTCTGCGCTGCGGCCGGAGCGGGCTTTGAGAGGCTTACCGGCTTTGAGGCCGGGGCGGTTGCGGGCACGCTGCGCGATGTCGCCGCCCAGTTCTCGGTTGAGCCGCCTGTTGCGGGCATCGTCTTCGGTTCGGGCTTGGAAAGAGCCGCTGGCTTGGACGCCGAGGCGGCGGACCAGCTCTTCGCGGATCCATCCGAAGCTGCAGGCTTGCCGGTGCGAATGGGCTGCACGCCCGTGTGGCCTGCCCGGGTCTTCTTCTCGTAGTAGTCGCCGACCTCATCGACGAGCTCGGTCGCGATCAGCATGGCGGCGATCGGCAGGAACATACCGGCGCCGTCTTGATGGCATGCACCGACTCCATATTCGTTTTCGCAAATATTTTGAGAAGGGTGGGGCCGGATGCTTACCAGGTCCTCAGTCACCTCCGGTGCGATCTCGGCGCACTCCTGGTACGACAGGTCGGTCGACGAAAGGCATTGGTCAATCACCTGCGCGGTGTAGTCCTTCGCACGGGGTGCGACAGGTTCTGGCGGCTGGATCCGCACATAGGGCTTGTCGTCAGCGTGCGTTGAAGGGGAGAGCAGCGCCGCGGCGCCAATGGCACCGATCAATACGACGCCGCCAGCGATCAGTACGGTTCCGAATTTCTTGCTCATGCCGAGATATCCTATTTGATGAACGCGGTTGCTCTAAGGTGTTAAGAAGGAACTCTAATATATTTTCGCATACTGAAAAAGGGTTGCTGCGAAAAATATTGCCTACCGCCGCAGGGGTGGGGCCTGAGTGCGTGTGGAAGCTCAGGGCTCGGCTGGGGCGGCTGTAGACTGGTTCCAGCATATTGTATTGGGGGCCGTTGGATCCAAGAAAAACGCGTGAACAGGTAAATGGGCTGACTTCAAAACATGTCCAGAAACACATATGCTGAGCATATAGTTAAGTAATTTGGAGTAGAGCGATGCCAGCGGCATTTGTTTTTTTAGGGCTGCTTGCAGTGTTCTGGGGTGTCTGGAAACTCGGCAAACCGTGGCGAAGGTATCATTCGAAGCACATAGCCCCCCTCGAAGAAGAGCTCGTGTCCGCGAAAGCGCGATACACCGAAGCGCAACAAGCGCGAGCACAAGCCATTGCTGATGCGGCTCTTTTCACCAGAGACTTCAGGGCGGAGGTTCGAAAGCACCAAAAGGCAAAGAACACAGCCTATGAAATTCTGAACCCACTGCGCGAACGCAAATCGTCCTTGCACGATGAAATGAAAGATGTTCGCGCAAGCCTCGATAGCTGGCATCGAAGTTCAAAGAGCTTCTTCGGGAATAAAGGGCGCAAAATTAAGGACGATAGCGTCCTTGGCTGGTTCGGTCTTGAGCAAACTGTGTCTCAGAAGGAGAGCCTGGAGCGCCGCCGCGATAACATCTCCTCTGAAATCCGCTCCTTGAAGCACAAGATCTCAGGCATTTATGAGTTGCAGATTAAACCCGCCAAAGAAGGTCTTAAAGCTGCTTTCGATGATGAAAAGCGCCTGCGGCGGTTGCGGCAAGAAGGATTGAATGAGCGTCATTTCAGATCCAGGAAGAAGGAATTGGATGCGGCTATAGCCGCGATCGATATTGAGATTGCGCAGCTGACGGCCGCGATTGCCGATGTGAAGGATCGCTACGGCAAGACTAAGGCAGCCTGACCGCTTGGGAAGGAGGCCACAAAGCCGTAGTTCTTCCCCATCACGAACTACCCCTACATATAGTATCGATCCGGATACTGACCTACTGCATCTCAACACTTATGGAATCTAAGGATTGCGTTTCTGTGGAGATGAGGAAGCATCCCTACATCATGGGTCCAAGCAGGCTCTGTCGGTTGCGCTCTATTTTTTCATCGACCTCTACGCGGCGTGCCGCCCATTGCGCCGCAGCCTGTTTAAAGCCCGGATCCTCTTCCCCATACCCCAGGGCAATGGCGGAGATCGCGTGAGCCTCACCAGTGCGCAGCGCCAGGATGCCGGGCTGTTTGTGTTCACGCTGGGCAACTTCGCTGAAGGTGTCGTCATTGCAGAGCTGCGCGCGCAGCTCAATTATGGCCTTCCAGCCATCGCCGCCCAGGGGGCGGCTGGCATACACCCTTGTTCCGTTGAGATCATGGAAGCTGTGCCGAATGCGGTCCGCGCCGGCCTCAAAAAGCGCCTGGTATGCGGCCAGGCCGGGGCGGCGCCCCGCCTCGAACATGCCCGGCTCATCGTAGATTTCGATGGCCGATTGGGTCAGAAGGCTTTCGAGGCATGCATCACACAGCGCGCCCTCAACGGCTGCGCTGCGATCGAGCCAGACCAGACTGATCTCATCGAATTGCCCGTACCCGCCATCAATGAGCCGGCCATCTGAGAAGGAGGCGGCTTCTGGGGCGTCGCAGTTCGCGCAGGCTGGCATGGTCATCCCTCGATTCGGACTTTTGTGAAGCCGAATAGACGGATGCGTCAGGAAGTTAAAGCCGGACGCCCGCCATGGAGAGGCGTCCGGCTGGTCGTGTCAGTCGCCCATGCAACCCGTGACAGGTCCGGGCAGAGGCCCCTTCACTTGCGACTGATACAGGCGCAAGGCCTGACGCACGACGGCGCTCGGGCTAAGATCCTGCAGGTCGCACAGTTCCTCGATCGCGAGTGTTTCCTCGGGGCTGAACTCGTGGTAGAACTTGTCCGCGATGCCCATTCCGGCAAATTCTTCAGAGAGATGAGCGGCAATCATTGTCCTATCCACGGAGCTGGGTTCCAGTTTGCCCGAATAGCCGCGCACTACTGCCTCGAGGAGAGTACCCTCCGCATCAGCGCCCAATTTCACCGCCTTGAAATCCTCAAAAACCTGCCGCTGCTCGGAAGGGAAAAGGGACTGGACCGTCCACGAAGCCGGATGGTCATCCGAAAGGCAGTAAAATCTGCTGTCCGTAAACTCGCAGACCGGCCGCACGAAGTTTTGGCCTGCGTGATCCAGGCTCATGTAAGCGTAGACATCAATTTCGGACTGCCCGCTCGCTGCCTGCTGCAACCGGGTTTCTTCATCGATTTGCACCATTACATTCAAGCGGAACCGTTCCGTACGGGCAGGATCGATTGAACCAATGGGCTGCAGTTTCAGCCCGCGTTCTTCAGGGGAGGAACCATCCGTTTCGCTGAGCCACATCCGGGCCTCGTCCTGCAAATCCGCAAGCGGCACAGTCAGGCGGCTGAAGACGCGGTACCGGGAGTTGCGTTTCGCATGGCGGATGGAATCCCCAACTTCAATTTTCTCATTGCTCTTGGTCATTTTGACTCCTCAGGGAAGGTGTTTTCGACGGGGCTGGTTTTCATCCAGGCCGTCACGATTTCATCAATTTCATCCACCGCTTCGACCGCGCGGCGGTACACGGTTCGGTCAAACATCTCCGGCTTGACCATGCCCGGGCGCCAGCGCTCCTGGGGGACGGGTGCCAGGGTGTTGATCAATGTTCGGCAGGGCGCCTCGGCAGCGAAGGAGCCGATCGGCACCACCGCGCCATCCGTGCCGATCACAACCAGAACATCATCCCGTTTCAGGGCCTTCATGGTCCTGCGCAGCTGCAAATATGCCGGGGCGGTTTCGCCGAAGAAGATGACGTTCGGCTTCACGCCCTTGCGCGAATTGCATGTGCAGCGTTCCCGGCCCTGATCCCACTCGCGGAGCCCGATCTGCCAGATGCGCCCGCAGGCTTCACATTTCATCTCCGGCAGGGATCCATGCAGGTGGAGCACGTCTGCTGCTCCAGCGCGCTGGAGGAGATTGTCGATGTTTTGCGTGATCAACTCCGCGCCGAAGCGTCTCTGCCAGTCGGCGAGCAGCTTGTGCATGGCGTTCGGCTGCACCGCTTGCAGGCCGGTCCGGAGATCATTGTAGAACCGATGGACCAGGTCGAAATTGCGCTTCCAGCTGCGGATGTTGCACACATCATCCAGGCTGTGGCTGGCCCAAGTGCCATCCTCACCCCGGAATGTGGAGATGCCGCTGTCGGCCGAAAGACCGGCGCCACTGAAGACCACAAGGCGTTTCTGATGAGACATTCCTGATCCCGCCTGGAGAAATGCGAATAATGTTGCGGCTGGCTAACACGTCTGGTTTTGCGAGAAAAGGGAAAACTAGCTCGACCGTGGTCCGGCAAGGTCATTTGTGCTGCGCGGCCCCCGCACGGACAAAGCACGGCCGAGCCAGTATCCAGTGAGCAGGGCGATGGCAGCGGGCGCGGGCGCGCAGACCGCGATTATGGCCAGGCCAATGCCTGCAAGCCCCGCATCGGGGGCAAGCCAGAGCAAATAGCCGGCGAGTCCCGCGGCGGCCGTCGCGAGAGCGGCAGGAACGGCCCAAGGGAGTTTCCGCATGAGGCAGCCGACTGCGGCCGGAACAATCGCCGCGAGCATGAAGATGATCTCCGGTGTCACAGCGGCGCCGGGTTTACAGAGCTGGCTCCAGAGAGGTGTCCTCCGGCTCCGGGTCTGTGAGCTCAAGCTCATGCGCCATCATGAAAAACTTCGCGCACCGATCCCAGCTGAGGTTTTCCCATGCCGAAGGTGCCCGCACCCACGCGTCTCCGTCCTCGACATCAATGACAATGTCCCCGACCCCGGTTTCGCGGGTGCCCTTTCCCTGATCCTCGAAGCGATCGCCCGCGGCGCAGCTGGTCTTTGCCTTGGCTCGGGCCTTCAAAAAGGCTTCATCCTCATCCAGCGCTTTCAGGCTGGCCACGTGGCGGTACATATTCATCGCAAGAGCATCGCCGATTTGGCCCAGGCCTGCTTTCATGGCCGCGGTCCGCACATGCGTGTCGCCGGCGTCCATGCGGGCCTGTTGCTCTGCGGACATGTGAAATTGAAACAGATGGTAAGTCTTCATGCGTGAGCCGTCCCTCTTTAGCTGCTGGTTCCGGCCCAGCAGTTGATACTTGAGCAGCCTACCTGCGCTCAGCGAAAATGCGAAAATCATCAATCGCCATCATATTTTGCTTTATTTGCGAAAAACAACAGAGCATATTACAGCATCGCCACATCGTGGCTCATTTGGAGTCTTGCGCTTGGACCAGGGCATTAAAGGGGTGTCGACCCTTGCTTCTGAACTTCTGGCAGAATGTGACCTGCTTGAAATTCATTACACCGAACATGATGAGAGAGTGCTCAGCCACATCCTCGAGCTGGACTTCCAGCCGATCCCGCGCTGGGAGCTTGCGGAGCAGAATGGCATGCTGCATCTGTGCTGCCATGACAATGCGGTCCTGATGGAGCGCAACGACTGGAACGGCAGTCGAAAGGCAATTCACGGATGGTGGCAGAACGGGCATGGGTTTGTTTTCCATTCTGTGATTGAGGAAAACGGCAGGCTGATTTGCGTCACGCCCGTGTATGCGAGCCCCGGAGAGGACACCTCATACCTGTATTTCGCTGAGGATCCGATGATCGAAAGGGTCAGTGCGGATGGCACGCTAGCACTTCATATCTTCGGCCAGGACGTACCGCGGCGCCTTTCATTGGATCCCGCATACGATCGTCGCCTGGCTGCGGAAATGCGGGCAAGGCTTGCGGCCGGTTATGACCCTGAACAGGTTGCGACAGAACCAATCCTGATCAACGTCTGACGGGGCCGCACACTGCCTACAACCCGCCGCTGATCGGCACCTATCCGGGGCCATAAATGAGAAGGGCGCTGCAAGCAGCGCCCTTTCTTATTGAACGACCGGAATGTCAGGCGTGCAAGGTGCGGCCGCGCTGGAACTGGCGGTACACGGCAATCGCCTGGTACGTCAGATTGCGGATTTCCGCAGCGGCCCGGCGGCCGGAAGCGGCAAGGGGGCTCTTGTGCTGCCAGGCGCCGCCGCCTGTGCCGATCTCCGCTCGCCAGCCGGTATCATCCGCTTCCAGGCGGAAAGGCTGGCCGTCCAGCTCGCCTGCCGAGCCGTGAATGTCGATGTGATGCAGTTTCAGTCCCATGATGGGTATCCTTTTTTCTTGCGGATCGGGCGGTGCGCCGCCTGATCCGGTTTGCATTCGCCCGCGTCGTACGGGCATTGATGTGTTGATGCCCCGCTTGGGGCTAGCGACCCCGCTGTATAGCGCCCAGTGGATGGGGACGCTTGCAGAGCGCGCCTCAATGACGCCAATCAGATGCCGGGCACGCCTTAGGGCGGGCCTACGTATCCTAGGGCTCGGGCCTGAGCCCGATCTGTTCCTCGATTTGATCGAGATTTCCGTCTCACGCCTGACCAATGCCGACGCGAGATTCAGGAAAACGCGCTGAGAGGTGCCTCCACCTCCCATTCCATCCCGACCGCCGTGTTCATGCGGTGCGAGATTGCAGTGCTATAGATAGGCGATGCGAAAAATAATTTCAAGCTGCATTTTTTGAGCTTGAAGGGTGACCCGCGGGTCGACGCGGGCAGATCATCGAGCGCCCGCCCCTCGATTTGATTTGGGCATGTCGATGCCGGATGAGTAGGTCGCTAACTTCATTGGAAGGGCGCGTGTGCGAAATGAAGCCGTTCGCTTCGCCCCGCGCAACACGCGCCCGTCATATCTTTGAGAAGGCTTCTGCCGTTGCCGTAAACGGTTTCAGAGCGCAAACTCAAGAGACGTGTCTGACACAGAATTCTTATTGATTTCGGAGGCCAGGCCGTTCAGCGCGCGCAGCTCGTGCTTCCAGTAGCCGCCGTCGTTGCTGTCATCGCCGTCCCATTCCTGTTCGGCCTGGGCAATTTGAGCCTCCAGAGCCTCACGGATGACCGGGAGCGCATGTTCCACGCCGGCGGCGGCCGAGACCGCATCAGCCTCTGATGGGCCGGAGGGGGCCGAGTTCAGCGCGCCCGAGGCTGCCTCAATGTCGGCTGCGCGGTGCGGGTGGGTCTTGGCGAATGCAATCAAACCATCAAGCCAGGCCCGGCGGTGGGTGATTGCATCCCGGAGGATATCGGTATTCAGAGGCATTGAACTTCCTTCATGATCTGCTCGAATTGTTAGCGGAAGCATAACGATGAAATGTGAAAAAAAGAAAACACCAAGAGAATTGATCCCGCCCCGGCGGATGGCGGGGCGGGGTGTTCTGCGGAATCAGGGCGTGCCGGGAGACGCCTCAACGCCGGGCATGAACATGCGGTAAGCCTCCAGGGCATCGTCATGATCGGCTCCGATGAGCGCTGTGATCCTCTGGGCGCGCTCGGCTTCGCCGTCGAAGGCGTCTCCGGTGAAGGCATCAGCCAGATCGATGGTTTGCAGCATCCGGTGCCCGTCGGGAACCCTGGCCATGCAACTGATGAGACGGGCGGCCTCATCTGCTGAGCGGGCTTCAAACTCCCAGACCATGCCGCCGAGCTGATGCATGAGCTTGGCGCTTTCGCTGGCGTCCGCGGGCGCCGGATTCACCAGGACCAGCCGGTCTGGTCCGAGCGGGTCAGCGATCAGGGCTTCGAGGGATTTGATATCCGCTTCGCATTCGGGGCGAAGGCGCAGGCGGCAGGGAAATTCTGCGTTCATAGCGACGGCTTTCTCTATTGATCGGAGGGATGATGGAGCGCCCGGCGAGGGTCGAACTCGCAGCCTTGGAACTAGAATTTCCTTGCTCTTCCAGTTGAGCTACGGACGCATTTTCTGGATCAGGAGCATTGCTCTAGGGGGCGCTTAGCGCGCCTGTTTCATGCCGAAGAACTCCCCGGCCTTGATGCGGTCCATCCCCATCTGGTGAACGGCACTGCGGACGGCGTCGGCGATTGCATCGATTTGAGCCTGGTTCATGGAATGTCCTTTCTGTCACATGGAATTGGAGCGCAGAGCTTGCTCTGCTGGCGCTGTCTCCTGGTGGTATGGAAGGTGTCCGGGTTACCATGATCCCGGGCCGCAGTTTCGTCGCGGCGGCTGATATCACACGTTGGCAAAGCAGGAATTCGGGGACCTGCACCCCATGTCCCGGCGGCATGCCAAGCCGACCGGGTGGCGCCAGGGATCACTCCGGGGCGCAGTCCTCTATGTCCGGCTTCAGCAGGCTTTGGCCGGCTCGGACAGGAATCTTGCGTGCTGGGCAAAACGGCCCAGGCGGGCTTTGAAATAGTTCGGCCCCTTCATGATCTTCTTGTCTGCATTGAAGATCGGTTTGCCATCGGCATCGAACTTGCTGTCGTTGGAATCCGCAACCTCCTGCACAGCCGGGACGATGTCGATCGCGGCCATATGGGCGACGCCGATACCGGTCACGATCTGGTCGCAGATCGCATCCGTCAGCTCCACCGGATCTGAAACGCTCACTTGGACCGCGCCTGATTTCATATCTGTTGCGAAGTCATGCAGCGCGCTGCGCACCGCGGCCAGGCTCGCTTCAGATACGGCATCATCGCCCTTCAGGGCGTCCATCATTTCGGCGACCTCTTCGAAATGCACACCGGTCTGGGTGTTGAAGTTCTTCTTCTCGGGAGCGGGGACCGCCTTGCGGAACCAGAAAAGAATTTGCGGAATTGGCATTGGCATAATCCTCGAATGTACTTTGGCCGGAGGCCCTATTGAGGCGGAGAGTATTTGCGAAAAACAGCAAAAGCAAGCTTATTCGTGAATTTGGGGCGTGCGGGAGTGGGGGGATAAATTTTGGCGATGCGATCGTCCCGCTACATATCAGGGCTTACCCCATCGTCTTCCTGAGCTACCACTCGGAACCTGGCCCGCCGGCAGGCGGCTTCCGCATCGCGAAGCATCATTTCACGCTCCTCCTGTGTGGCTGGGAGCCTTGGGACCCTGCAATCCTCCAGGTCGTCGGATCGGCCCCATTGGAAGTCTTCAAGAACGCTGCGATCGTAAGCCTCTTCGCGAACCAGATACACGCCAGATACGGTGGTGATCTGGTATATGCCATAAAAGAGGGATGTGATGGATCCACCGGTCCGGTTCGCGATAACGCCATCCGGGGTCACGAGGTCGTGGTCTTCGAAGACCGTGCCAGCAGGAACGGATACATCATCCTGAATGATCGTATGGCTGCCAAGACGGACCCCGCGGCCAAGAGTGACACGGCTGCCGACCTTTGCCCAATCGCCAAAGATGCAATCCTCAGCGATATCCGAGCCGGGACCTACGCTGCTCCATTTGCCGAGCCTGACGCGCTCGCCGATCGAAGCGGAGGGGTGGATTTCAGTCCATTGGCCCATCTTAACACTGGCCGGGATCCGGCCAGCTGCCAGGGCTCGGGTACGTTTCAGAAGTTTGAACATGTGCCCTCCTTCTTTGCGAGCAGCCTCAGTGCAGGAAGCCCATCCGCTCGAGGTACTCATTCCGTGTGAAGTAGTCTTCCCGGCCATGAACGCCATGACCCACAATGCGGAAGAACTGCCTGGGCCCGCTGTGCCTTTGCCGGATCGGCTCATGGGGCGTGAAGATCCCGATTTCGATAACCTCGCCGGCATCCATCATGCGGCCGGCTTCCCGCGGGAACTGATCGGCGCGGGCCGAGAGATCGCCGTCGCGGGTTGTGTCTTCCACATCAACATCCCAAACCATGCAGGTGTCCGGGAGGGAGTTGGCGATCAGGGCGCGGGTGCTGCGCTCCAGGCGGACAAACGGGCTTGGCCCCCATGTGGGGCCCCAGCTCAGGTTTTCGCCGCTGAGGCAGGCCTCTGTGTGGATGGTGCGGTCGCCCGCGCCGTACCCGCGCTGAGACCTTCCCGCTTCCACGAAGCTTTCATCGATCGTGATCAGGCCCAGCTCGCCTTCCTGGTCAGGAAGCGCAAAGCGGTCGACAACCTCGCGGTAGGAGGCGAAGGCCTCAGGGAGACTGTCACCGCGGCCCTGGATGAAAGGCATCATGTAGCAGCGGGCGCCTGTGTATTCGGGGAAGGCCATCCGGCCGCGTTCCTGGAAGCTCATCTGGTCAACTTTCGAATTGAGGCAAGGCAAGATTATGCGAAAAAAGGAAAGATGCAAGGAAAAGCGAGACGCCTCCCGGGCCAGAAAGTGCATCCTGGGGAGCAGGAGTGGATACACAGTGCCGAAGATGCGAGGGCGGACACTTGTTTCCGCCCTATGGTGCGCGCTCTCTTTAATCGTCCCTCAAATCTTCATTGGTAAAGACCCTCGCAAGATCCTCGGCCAGCTCACGGTCGGTGATAGCGGCTTCAACGGTTTCAATGGTTAACCGGATGCCGATATTGTCATTCGGGCAGAGCTCCAACATCTTCCGGCCGATCGGGACCGCTTCTGCTGGCCGCTCCATCTTTACCAGAAGCCGATAGAGATGATTCATGCAGCGCATGTAGGGGCGAGTATGCAGGACGCCCCAGAAATAGCCGGCATCATTGATCATGCTGTCTCCAAGATACAGCTCTCCAGCCGCCACGCCACGCCGAAAGATTTCCAGCTTGGCTGCCTCGTGGATATCGAAGATGTCGAGGAACCCCCAGAGATCGGCGTCCAATGGACATTTCCTGATCGCAGCAACCACTTCATCAATAGAGACACCAGTGGAGTTGTAGCGGTTTTGGATATCCCAAGAGAGGTGTTCTGCCTGTTGGAAGGCCCTCATCTTGTTCTTCCAGTAGGGCGTTTTCAGCTTCTTGATATCCGGCAGGGTATCGGAAAGCAGATACCTGTCCTCCTGCGGCACATTACTCAGGTCCACCGTGAGGTTCTCGATCGGGGTAATCCAGATGCCGCGGCGGGTGGATGCTTTTTTCCTGACCGTTGTCTTCTGGGGCGAAACACGCTTCAAGTCAGCTTCGCGCACCATCCGGGCCGCGGTCATGGCACCATGTGCGATCGCCTCGAGGTCTACGTCACCCGCATCAAGCGCATGGAACAATGTCCTGCCGCCCCATTGCAAGCCGGCAAATTCAGGGGCTTCCTTCGTTATGGATTGTGCGTTCAGCATGTTGAGGAGGCCAAATTCCGCAATGCCACTGTTTCCAGTGTATGGCTGATTCAGCACCACAGTTTGACCGGACTTGCGGTCAACAAGGATATGATGGTGGTCGTAGGGACGGCTGTTGAATTCCTGCCCCATACCGCTCGTCGTAATCTGGCTGGCATCACGGTCGGCCTTATACTTGGCGCGACCAGACGGGTGATAGAGGCCAGTCCAGTTCAATAAGGCGATCATCTTCGCCGCGGTGGCCAGCCTATTCCATGCATCATCTTCATCAATAACCCTGGCGCGGCGAAGCAGGAGACTGCCATTCTTTTGGAGACGGAAGCCGAAGAGGTGCGATGTCTCGTCGCTCTTGAAACGATCCCTAATCTCATCGGCCGCTGTGGCGATAGGCACCTCGATCTCAAAACGATCCTTGCTGCCAGGGATTTCAGCGGCGAGAAGGATTGCGTCCTTTACGGTCAGGACCTCTGGTCTCGTTGAGCCAGGGCCACTGGCATCTCCCTCCTCCCTTTCATCCTTTGGTGCAAAACCGATCAGAACCGGAAGATTAGGCATATTCTGCAATGCCAGCCTAAGGAAAGTCTGTGCCTGCGCTTGGAGGGGTTTGCCGGGCTGCAACTCATCACGGTCTTTCTCTGTGAGGTTCAGCTTTCTCCCGAGTTGGCAGATCTCGTAAAACACCAGCGTGTGCTCGCTTCTGCCCTTTCCTTTAACCCTATGTAATGAGGCGAATTCCGGCAGTTTGTTCGCCGATCTGACCTCTTCAGCGGGAAAGCCGATGAGCAGGGGGCCGCCAGCACAATGGCCGTGCATCAAATGGTAGTCAGCATGCGCATTCTGAGGCGAGCCTGCAGGGGAGAGCGTCCAGGCGTTCGAGATCACTTCATCCCACCGCTGATAGCCCAGCTTTTCAGCTTGAAGGTCGAGCGCGGCGGCCAACTGAATGCCACTCTCCTTGGCATGCCGTTTTGCGGCCTGCTTGAGTTTTGAAATAGGGGTGTTCGCCGCGTCGGCGGCAAAAAGGATAGTATCCATACCGGGTTCCTCAGGTCTGCTGACCGGCAAGCACACCTTTTGGGAAAGGATATGGGTCAGTGGGGCGTTCAGATAACAAGCGGTGACCTGGTGTCTTCCCGACTTGCCGGTCGGCAGGAGGCTCCGCGACGCCTCAAATCTTGTAGACCGTAAATGACCTCGGAATGCAAATGCTATTTTCGCAAACCCTGTCTATTGCTTCGAAGCTCAAAGCCACATTGGGATATCATCATTGCCACTGCAGAGCGGAACAGCTGTGCCCCAACCCCATTCCAGGAATGGAGGGGGCCTCTCAGAGAGGCGGCTGGCGGAACATGTGTCGAAAACTGTTGCCCCGTGATTGTCGGGCTCACGGGGCGGAAGCCATACCTGCACCATAAGGGGCAGGGGAGCGCCGTTCACCGTGCCGGCGCGCGGGATCGTTACGGAGCCACCCGTCCCTTACGGGATTCGATGCCGGCCGCATTATCGATGCGGCCGGAGTGCTTGCGCTGCTCCCTTAGGGGCAATATCACTCAATCAGCAGATGTTTTCAGGCTCGCTGAGCCATAGTGCAATCAAAGACCATAGAAGGAGGACGGCGTGGAGAGTTTTACCACTGTGCTCGTATACTTGGGCTACGCCGCATTCTCCGTGTTCTTCTGGTGGATTTATCCGCACACGCTATCCAGGGCGGACATGTTCTCCACCAGCGCGGTCAAGTATTGGCTGGGCCGCATTTCCTTCTCTTTGTTCGGGCCTGGTTTGATAGGGCTGATCGTTCTTTACCTGTACAACCATTGGAACACCCCATTCTGAGGGTCATGGCGCTGGATCCCGAAACGCCTGAAACTGGTGCTGCAAGGGAGGGTTGAACTCCCGGCCTCTCGCTTACCAAACGAGTGCTCTACCACTGAGCTACTGCAGCATATTCCGGGGCCTTCGATGTGCTGCTACGCCAAAGACCTGTCTTCTCCTCCCGGATCAGCACCCCCGCGGCGCAGGCACAGCGACCCGGGCAGGGCGCCTGCGCTTCTCAGCGGGTTCTTCCCGTCACCCGGGAAGACGCGGTGACCATTCTCCTGCAGGTCCGGCGTGGCGGCCGGCTGCCGCAGGGATAAGGCCCAACTTTTGCGATGCAAGGGGGTCACTCCTTAGAGGGTGGCTGCCTCTAGGCCAACCTGCCGAAGGGTATCCCCGGAAGCGCCGGGCCATCCGGCGCCACTTGTTCCTGCTATAGAACGGGGCAGGAACATTTTCGTGTGGATAAACAATCCCGCCCGCATCTTTGCGACTATGCGAAAAAACAGAAACAGTTCAGGTTTCCACATGTCAGATTAGGCGGGAAAACTCATGATGAAGTTGATTGCGAAACCCCTTGCTGCATTTGCGGCGGTTGCTCTCACCACTGCCTGTGGAGGCGGCGGGAGCGCAGAGCCGGTCAAGAAGGAAACCTCGAGCGGTGAAGCCCGCCGGACGATGTACCTGACCGGCTACAGCTACTGGGATAATACTCCGCCAGGAACCGCGCAGATTGCGCGCCCGGTGATCCATCGCAAGGCAGGAGGAACCGGCACCTATGACGACCCGGTCACACTGGCTGTCGGCCATGCCAAGAAAAACGGCCGCAGCATCATGGACTATCCCGCCGGAACCCGTTTCTACATCGAGCGTTTGCGAAAATACGCAATTGTTGAGGATCTTTGCGGCGATGGCCCGTCGCCGCAGGACGGCCCCTGCCACAGCGGCTACCAGGGTCACGATTGGATCGACATCTACGTCGACGGCAAGGACGTCGGAAAAGCGGCGTCGGATGCCTGCATGTACCGCATTACCGGTCTGCAGAACGTCATTCTGAACCCGAAGCCGGAATACCCGGTCTATTCCGGTGCGATATCGGAAAGCGGCTGCCCGGTTTTCTGACCGGGCAGGCCAGACCGCCCGGAGCCGTCAGGCTGCGGGCGGTTCGAAGTGCTGAGCCAGCGCATCGGCAATTGCCGAGGCGTCACAGGCATAAAGGCCGGCGGCGCTGAAGGAGTTGTACTCCACCACCCTGGGCCCGTCACGGGTTTCCGCGACATCGCAGACATAGGCCGGAACCGGTGCGTAAAGGCATGCGGCCTGTTTCGCGACCGCCCTGCAGGCAGGATCGACATCCACACGGACATCGAGCTTCCCGGCGCGGGCGTATTGCGAGCCTGTCACGACCTCACGGTCCACGACAACGAAGCGGTATTCCGCAAAGATCTCCCGGGGCGCGGAGGCAATGACCGCGAGGTCCAGATCATCCGGCAGCAGATCAAGATCTTTCCGAGTGAACACCCGTCCGGCAAAGGCCTTGTCTGCGCGGTCCGGGCGCAGGAACAGGCTTTCCCCCGCCAGCACCATTTCCCGAGCCTCTCTCAAGCACATCAGGCTGGAGTGAGAGTTCAGCGCCAACGGACCGATCGCGCGGATCACGGCTTGGCTGGAGAGGAGGTCCGGATCGTGGAAGATCCCGCCAGACCATTCCGGCCTCTGCCGCTTTACCGCTTCCAGGAAAGGATGGCCGCCATAGACGGCCACCTGCTGGCCCGCGGTGCCAGCCTCGGAGGGCAGGACGGCCTCAATGCCGTCCCACTCTGCAATCGACAAGATGCCGCCAGAAGCCGGGATCGCCTCAAGAAGGTTCCTTCGGCCGGTCCTCAGCCCGGCAAGCCGGAAGGCCGCTTGCCGGGAGACGATCCAATGAATCATCCCGCCAGGGCAGCCTTCACGATGCCCGAGGCCTTCTTGCCGTCATACTGGCCGCCGCGTTCCGCTTTCAGCGCGCCCATGATCTGACCCATGTTCATGCCTTCGGCAGCTTTGGCTTCAGCGAAGGCCCGCAGCTCTTCATCAGACATCTGCGCGGGCAGATACTGTTCGAGGGCGGCCTTCTCGGCCAGGATCTTGCCGTCAGCGCGGCCTTCGGCGTGAGACAGCGTCTCACCGATGTTCTTGAGGAACTTCTTTACGACCCCCACGACTTCTTCATCGGTCATCTTGCGCGCCGGGTTGAAGCTCTTGGTCTTGGTGTCGATTTCGCCGATCAGGGTCACAAGGCCGCCCGCTTCGGGCGCCTTGGCCTTGCGCGCTGCAAGCGCGTCAGCGCGGATTTTTTCGAGCAGGCTCATGGGAAACTCCTTTTGAATGGCCGTTCGCGAAATTGAAGGTCTGCGTTGCTATGCTGGCGCCAGGCCAGCATGCGGCAAGCAGCTGTTCGCCGCAACGGCGCTCAGCCGAAGCCAAAGGTGCCGTCGTAGAGGATCCCGGCTTCCGTGAGGATCTTCCTGGCGCCGGGGTCATTGAAGAGCGGGCCGCGGCTGCGCGTCCCGTCCGAGTGGATCTCGTTGCCCCATTTGTCGTAGGCGGCTTTCGCGGAGAACCCGGGCGGCAGAGCCGGATTGTTGATGCGGCAAGCGGCGCGGACCTCCTCTACGCTGAGCGTCGTCTTTTCGGCCTCGTAGTGGCAATCGGGGCAGAGCGAGGCGCCGTTAGAGAGGTAGTAGCCCCCATCCCTGAACAGTTTTCGCTCCAGGATGTGATGCGCGGCATCCGCAGGCGCGCCACAGATCACGCAGGCATGGTTGTCGCGGGCAAAGACGGCCGCTTTGAAAGCGGGCCGATCAAGTAGCGAGTCTGACATGGCGGTCTCTCCAGAAGGAATGGTTCAAATGGCGCTGGATCCAGCGCCGCGCTGTGCCGCCTGGACAGGAGGAATTGGCGGCCCGTTAGCGGCCGCGGGATGGACCCCGCAGCATCTTACCCCCGCACCGGTTATCAACGCCTGCGCGCGGGACTTGTAAACCGCGACGGGCCAAGCGCGGTATGGCGGTGCAGTCCCCCGGCTCGGGGACCGCATGCTCATCTTGATTGCCCCTCACCAGTAGTAGACGTGGGGCTTCCGGCCGGTCGGCCAGACCATGTTGTCGGGATCCTCACCGCGCAGAATTGCGTGCTCCTGAGCGCGCGTCCGGCTGCGCGCCGGGCGGATATGGAAAACCTTGTCCCAGTAGCGCGGATTGCGCTTACTCCAGCGGTGATCCTCTTCAAACGTGATGCCCAGGCGCCGCAGGATGGCGTGGGCGGAATAATGGCCGCACCCTTTCGTGCGGGGGCGGCGACGCTTGTAATGCGCCATATCGGGTCTCCTTGCAGGTTGTTTCCTACATGGCGGACCTCCTTTCAGTCTTGGTGCCGGTCATTGGGGCGGCCCCGTCGGGCCTTCGATGTGGCAGGATTTGAACCTGCGACACGCGGATTCTCTCCGCTGCTCTACCTGGCTGAGCTACACTGATCCCGCGAGCCCTCCGCTCAACAGCCCCTAATGTACACTCAGGGCTGCCGGGAAATGGCGCGCTCGGGCGGCGTCCCGCCCGGGATCTCGAATTTGGTACCTCATCCGCAGAGCGCGTGCGGACTCGGCAAGACTTCACGGGACGTCGCGGCGCTCTCCTATGAAGTCTGTTCTGTTGGGGTTGCGCGGGTCGATACCCCGGTTCCTTAATGAGATTTTCAGAACCGGAAGGTGATCATGCAGCCGCCCATTGTGGCCAGCGCATCTGCGCCTTCGACGTTCCCGCCGAAACTGCGGTCATACGCCTCCTTGGCAACGCCAGCCGCGAGGGCCACGCCGCAAGCTTGCAGAGGGGTCAGCTCGAAGACCTGCTCGCTGGTCTTGGCGATGGCCGCACCCGCGGCGAAGTGCATTTTCTTATCGTCTTCCGGAATGGCCGCAAAGGCCAGCCCCGTCAGCAGCAGCGGCGCCCAATCCATGTCGATACCCGTTCGATGATTATCAAGGTTGTCAAACTGTATGCGAAAAACTGAGCGCCGGTCACGTGGCTCTCATAGGTTGTCCACATGAATGGGAGCGGGCTGTTCCGCCCAGCTGCTGGGCCATGCCAGGCCGGAAGCCATCCTCTGGATGGCAATGAATCAGATCGGGCCGGTCGCTACTCCGGCTCTGGCATTTTTCGACATCTCCAACGCTCCTCAACCGAGCGCTAACCCGTCAGTTCGCGGCGCTTAGGGCTTTGCACGGGCGTCCACTCCCGATTATCCCTCGACGGTCTCTCGCCGGAGGAGGACATCCTCCAGCTCAGCCAGCCTTCACCAGTGCGTTTACATAATGGGCGTGTCTGCTTTCCACGCTGCCGATCTGCCCTCCTGGCACAGACATGCCTGTGTCAGGTGGAACCAAATATGGTGGTGCCGGACGAGGGACTTGAACCCACGACCCACCGCTTACGAAGCGGTTGCTCTACCATCTGAGCTAGTCCGGCGAAGATCTCGCCCTCCAGAAATTCATCTGAAGGGCGAATGCCCGCCAGGGGCCAGGGCCCCCAGCACTCCGGGCGCACCGTATGCCCCTTCGCGCAGGCAGCCGCCTGCAGGGCACCGGGAATTGGCGCTACCCGCGGGCGGCTGCCAAATTCGAATTGGTCCCAGTGACCATCACTTCGGTCAGTATGAGTTGCAGGTCACCGAGTTCCCTATGCGATTACAGGTCGTTGTCGTCGGGGCCTGATAGCTGCGGTTAGGTATCAGGTTGATATCTTGTGGTGTGATCTCCGGACCTCTGAATGGAAAGGTAGGCATGCGCCCATCTGTGGGGCCGCATTGATAGGTCATGTAGTACCATGTGACTGGCCCAGGAATTACATCAGCAACAAGCCCACCAGCCTTGCTGTAGCTGTCCAAGACTTGATAAGGGCCGGAGCAGGTCTCCGCAGCCTTCTCGTAGCAGCCTGCCGCGTTTTTACTGCATTTTGCAACGGAAATGGTCTGACCAGCTGGGCCAGTCATACTGGTTTGTTGGGTTTCAACGCATCCGGCTAATGAGAGCGCCAGGCACGTAGATGCAATAAACTTTAACATCATGTCCTCAGAAAATTGGGATCTTCGATGCAACCTCTGGTTTTTCTGAAATGGCGGCAAGATGTTTATCTGAATTTTTCTGATGGTGACACTCAATTGCCATTTGTATCGAGTAGCCTGAAGATTTGTGGTACGGGTGACGAGACTTGAACTCGTACGCACGAAGGCACTGGGGTTTGAAGCCAGCGTGTCTACCATTCCACCACACCCGCACTTTGTGTCATTTGTTTCCATGGCGGGGCTCGAATGCGCCGGCCCGCGCGCCAAGGATGAAGAAATTGGTGCCCAGGACGGGACTCGAACCCGCACGGCCAGTCGGCCATCGCCCCCTCAAGACGACGTGTCTACCATTCCACCACCTGGGCAAGTGCCAGCCCTCTTGCTCCTGCACGGCTGACAGGATCGCTCCTGCCCCGTTTGCGGACTTGAACCGCGCTGCATGCTGGCCCCGCGCTCTGGCGGGCGATTTGTGGGCGGCCGCGCTATCAACCGCGAGGGGTGCCTCGCGGGTCACGCGGAGCGCCTGCGCTGAACGGATCATCGCAAGGTCGCCGGTCCGCCAGCCCAAGGCACACAGCGGGCCTTGGGCATTCCAGTATTCTGGTGCCTGCACTTGGACTTGAACCAAGGACCTCCGCCTTCGGAGGGCGGCGCTCTATCCAGCTGAGCTATGCAGGCGTGTCGGCGGAATTTCCCGCCGGGAGGGTGTTCGTCTGGCCCATTACTTCCGCGCACGGCGCTGAGAGCGCCGACATGCGCGAAGTGTTTGGGGCCTCTGCCTGGAATTGAACCAGGGACCTGGGCGTTATGAGCGCCTTGCTCTACCATTAAGCTACAGAGGCAAATGGGGCAGGGCGCGCCGGAACGCGCCCCGAGGCAACCCGGCCCTTGGCGGGGCTGCCAAACTGTATTTCGCGGCCTGTTTGCACCGGTTTCGAGAGGCATCCCGGGTGGGCTCTCTACTTTCGGCTCGCGCTGGGGCTTACAGGCGGCCTCCGTCCTCCGCGGACGGCGCTCTGCCGGAGCTGCACGAAATTCTGGAAGGCCATCAAGGGCCAAATCTGAAATGCGGGGCGCCCTACGGTTTGCCGCTTGGGCTCACCGTTGTCTTGGTCCCGGCCGACGCCCAACCGGGAAGCACCCGGTTCTTCATTCCGCGCCAGGCCGGAACCGGGAATGGGCCGGGCGGGAGAATGGTGGTCATGGGAAGTCTCGAACTTCCGACCTTTCGCTTATCAGGCGAATGCTCTACCCCTGAGCTACATGACCAATTCTATTGCCAGCTGGACTTCCAGCCGGGGTGTGTCTGAATTTAATGGTGGGCCGCCCGGGGATCGAACCCGGCCGCGTTTCCGCCACGGAGTTACAGTCCGCTGCCACACCATTGCGGCATCCGGCCCACGGTAAAATTCAGATCTTGAGTTTGGCAGGGGCAGCAGGGTTCGAACCCGCGACCTACGGTTTTGGAGACCGTTGCTCTACCAGCTGAGCTATACCCCTATGGTGCGGCCTGGATAGCCGCGGTGATTTTGGCGTCCCTGGGAGGAGTCGAACCCCCGACTTCCGCACTAGGAATGCGGCACTCTATCCAGCTGAGTTACAAGGACAATTCCAGCTGCTGCCGACAGGAGGGAGCCATCAGGGCTCCGGGCCGTCCTGTCCCAGGTCAGACAGTTCGAGAAGAAAGCTGCGGGCTTCCTCCAGCGGATGCTCATCAGTGTTTGGCGCATCGTCCGGCGTTTCATCGCTAACGATCTCCATCAATTCATCCATGACGTCATCCGGAGTTCCGGCACTGGTCTCCTGCGTGGCGCCCGCCTCATCGATCCAGCGGACCGAGACACGCCCCTCCATGTCCGGGTAGGCGTTCAGAAGCCCTGCCAGGACCTGGCTGACCTCGCGGTCCGGACCCACAACGCCTGCTTGAAGATCAGGGGCGCCGTCGCGCGCGCCGTCGATCGCCCAGGCATCATGTTCGCCGGGAGAGCAGCGCTCGGTTCCCTTTACAGGATATACGATGAAGTGGCTGAGTTTTGCGTGGTTCGACATGATCGCCTCTGTTTATTGCTTCAGCAGAGGCTAACATGCGTGCGCGAAAAAACGTGCCTGATATCGGTTGCCAGCACCCTGGCGTAATACTTCCGCGCAGGCCCGAGGGCACTGCGCGGCTTCCCATGACCCGGCGCGGACCGCCCGCCCGCGGCCCCGTCAGGGACCGGAGGGATTCGAACCCTTCGACGCCCATACAAGAGCGCGACCATGGAAGTTCTATCATATCGGGGAGCACTTCAACTGCAGCGCTGCAACCCGTCTCGAAATGGTGGCGGAGCGACCGGGAGTCGAACCCGGTGAGCCCGTGAAGGCCCTACGGATTAGCAATCCGCTGCATTACCATCCTGCTCCCGCTCCGCATGGGGTGAGGGGCCGCTGATCTGCTATGCTGGCTCAGCGGCCGAAGCCTCGATAGCCCGACAGCCGTTCGGCGGCAGGGTCGATACCGCGGCCTGCACGTAAAGCGCAGACCGCGGGAAATGGTGCCGGCACCAGGGGTCGAACCCGGGACCCGCGGATTACAAATCCGCTGCTCTACCTGCTGAGCTATACCGGCGATTGCTGCCCGGTCAGGGCGCACATGAATTGACACCGAATACGACCGTATTCCCGCTCCGGTCAGTGATCACGGCAACCTCTCCTTCAGCAACAAGGCCTTTCTGCACAGGGGCTTGCAGATCCTCAATCCACCCAACATTAGCAGGGCCAGGGGCATAAAGGAGGCCAGGCTTCAGGGGTTTGTGCTGTGTTCCTTCGATCGACCAGAACTGGCGCCTGTTGACTTGCAGGGAGTTGCCACTTGGATTGCGGGATTCCCAGATGTACTTCCCGTCATAGCTGACGCCCCTCACGACACAGCATTGTTGAGGATAGCGGTTGTAGTCATCGACCCCGTCCCGTGCAAATCTGCTGACCAGGTTGAAGTCAGGGCCGCTTTTGCGGTAGACGCGAATGGAAGACTTCGACCGCCAGCGCTGGTTTCCGGTATGCGGCTTGTCGTAAAAGCCATACGTGCCGCCCCGGCGGGTACTGACAACAATCGTCTTGCCATCGCCTGACATCTCATACCAGTACCACGCGGCATTAAGCCTATCCCGGTAGATGTTTTCGCCATCCTCAGCGGTGAACTGCCATGGTGCAAAATACCGTGCCAGCGACCAGGTCCCATCCGACGCCTTGGTGTAGACTGCGGCAGCCTGCACATGCGCGCCATAGTGAAGAACGGTGTAGTACCACATCAGGGTGTCTCCCGCCCCGTTCAGTGTGGGAGGCGTCGGACCATAGGGGTGCAAGGTACTCACATGTCGATCAAAGCCAGGAGCGCCCCTGGTGTCGATTTCGGCTTGAATCCTCCAATCACCGGAATGCGGTGCATTGAGGATGTGCATCTTCCGATCCGGAGCCTCGAAGGCGACGACCGTACCGTCTTTATTGATCGACATATGCCCGCGCCCTTGCGGGATTCCCGAAGCGTATGCACTGCCGCGAATGTCGCCTTGATGGTGCAGCGCCCATGAAGTGCCGTTCTTCTTGTAGGTTCTGTGTCGGGCATCATTCATGACGACCTTCAAGTATTGGCCATCATCGCTAAATGCCATGGCGACTACGCCCCCCAAGTTACCATCAGGAAGTTTGAGGGCCTGGCTCAACGTGTAAGGCTTGCCTGGGGCAGATGCGGTGTGAATTTGCAGTTCGTGCTTGCTGCCTCCTGTGTAAACACCTGCAATGAATTTCGCATCTTGCGTGACCGCGCTTCGCGTCAGTGCCGGAATAATCTGCGTCTGGGCATAGTTCCGCTCATCGGCAGGGCAGGTGCAAGCAGCAAGCTCAAGGTTGCTATGATGATTGTTTAGGAAGGCGAACTGGCCAACCGACCATTCAGCTGCGTTGTTGGTTGGCACCATGATAGCGCTGTCACCTGTATTGGTAACCATGCGGCATACCCCGTGCGCTTCCACGCGGCGCCCCTCATTGGGCTTGATGCGCTCAGCGGACGCCACACCGCCAATCAGGCTCAATCCGAGCGCGAGCCCATATGCAAGTTTCCACATTTTCAGTATTCCGTAAGCTTGTTAAGTGGTTTGCGAAAACTTACCTGCAACTCAATTTTTCTCTGTAATTCAGGTCACATTCAGTGGCCTGCAGCATGAGCTATGCATAAGAAAATTAGAGGAATTTGGCTCCCCAGGAAGGACTCGAACCTTCAACCTGCCGATTAACAGTCGGACGCTCTACCATTGAGCTACTGGGAAGTGGAGGGGCTACCCCCTCAAGGCGCGCAGTGCCTATGGGCAGGCTGTCGCCAAAAGTACCTGACCGGCGGGATTTGAACCCGCGACCACCCCGCCATTCAGGGTTGCTCTACCAGGCTGAGCTACGGTCAAGAGAACGGCGGCCTCATGGGGCCGGGTCGTTGCTCTCTGCTTCGATGCTCTGGATCTCCTCCAGCACGTCCGCGAATTCTTCAGACAACCCCTTTTCAGAAATGAAGCGCAACGCAAGCCGCGGAAGGGCTTCGCTGATCTTGGGGTCGTAAGCTACGATGTTTTCTACCCGATCAGCACCTTCATCGTGCTGCCAGTCACCCGCAGTAAGTTTTTCAGCCAGTGGCATGTTTCGCGACCTTTCCATATTGAGTTCATCCGCTGAAGGGTGAGCCGGAACCGTGAAAAAGCGAAGGGCGAAAAAGAAATGGGCCCGGCACCCAGACTTGAACTGGGGACCTCCTGATCCACAATCAGGCGCGCTAACCAACTGCGCCATGCCGGAGCATTTCTGGGGTATCATCCACGTCGGCGGCTCGAGGCCGCCGCAGAGATGTCTCGGCACGCGACACTCACGGCCTCGAGCGCGGCGCCTGAGCGGGTGCCTGAAATTGGCATGCGGCCGGGGATCTCACCCGGACTTCCCTCACGCCGTGAGGGGCTCTTTCTCACCCCTGGGGGTGTTTAAGCTACCGCAAGATATGGCCGGGATAGCGCATGGCTCTCTACCGGCAAAATAGGTGGTGAACGGTCAGGGGATCGAACCCTGGACCTCAGAATTAAAAGTTCCGCGCTCTACCAACTGAGCTAACCGTCCATGGTGAGGGGTGACGGGATCGAACCGCCGACATTCTCGGTGTAAACGAGACGCTCTACCAGCTGAGCTAACCCCCCAAGGGTCTTGTGCCTGGCGTCATGAGATTAACGACCTCTGCTCTTACCTCCCGGTACGGTCAGGCGGGCGGCCAGGGTATTCGATGCAGCTTTCTCTGGATGGAGAAAAACTCAACATCCAGAGGAGCTTAATTGTGGCGGGCCGAATGGGACAAAAGTGAGAACTGGTATGTCATTGTTATTAAAGGACCTTTCAGCTGGTCCGATCCAAGACTGAACTCTCTCTCGCCACAGCGGCGGTTGGCTGAGAATCTTGTGCAATCATTTTCCTCTGGTCAATGCAAAGACCGTGAGACCTTTCCCAGGGGCAGAATTGTTGAACTTGTTATTGCCAAAACAGGCGTAAACCATAAGCAAGCCTCGAATGCAGTCGACAAGGCGTTCTTGTGGGTGGTTCATGGTCGTTCAAACGGAAAAAGGTAGCTATCTTCACTTTCCATAGGATTTGTGCGGATGGGCGAGCCTTCGATTACTCAGCAGCTTCTGAGGTGGCTCTCTCTCGGACGGGAAAGAAGGGATCTCCTTTCTCGTCGAATGGAAGGCTCGCAGCTTCAAGGAAATTCTGATTTAGAACCTTCGCAACTCTAACGAGTTCCTTCCACGCAATGAGCTCAATTGATCCGTGGAACTGACCACCTGGAAGTTGAACTTGCCTCTCCACTTGGCGAGCAATTCCATCCCTGTGTGTCAGTTTTTATGTCCCTACGAGGTCGGAAATGCTATAGCAATGGAAGGCTACATCCTTGGAAAGCACGATTGGTTCGCAGTTGTATGACAGGGTTCTTTCTTCTTTGAGCTGATCCATGTATTTGTTCATCTGCCGACCGATGACATAACCATCTTTGTATGAATTTCTTTCTGGTTTCTTGAACTTAACCAGCCAGATCCACCCCAACCGGTCTTCCGAACCCAAGCCGAATCCATGGATATTGCCCCAGATCATGAGATCGACGCGGTCCTTTTCGTCACTTCCCCAGTCTGAGTATTCTTGGCATTGGTCGGAGTGAAAATTGGACCAGTTGGACCAGTTGCAAGGAAGTTGCTCGGGGCCCCTTGACGACATGCAAAAATGTACTGTCATTAGCCCGCGAATGTCATCCGGAAGGAGAATTTGTAGTCTCCGGATGGAAGGGCCTTTGGTGCGCGGGGCATGCGAGCTTTCCTGACTGCGCGCAATGCGGCTTGATCCAATTCCGCATTTCCCGAGCTTTTCGCAATCGACACGGCGACCAGTCTACCCGCAGAGGACACTGTCAACCTGAGCCTGGTCGTTCCCTTGGCGCCCCGGCGAGGCTGCCGTTTCTGGCGTTCGACGCGCGCGATGATCGCAGCGCCCCAGCGGTTCTTGAGGCTGGTTGCGCGACCGGGATCGCCTGTCGTGGCCGCGTCCGGGCCGCCATCCCCTTTGGCCTGGGACTTGCCCGTCCCGGCTGCTCTCTCCTGAACGTTTTCTGCCGGGGACGCGGGTGACGGTGCTGGGGCCGCCGGTGCAGGTGGTGGTGGCGGTGTTTGTTGTACCTTCCGAGGCTGGGGCGGCGACGCAGGCGGTGGTGGTGGCGCAGGTTGCGCCGGGGCGCTGTCAGCAACAGCCCCGGCGGCCAGGACAGGCAGGCCCAGCCGTGTCGGAACGGGGCTCTGCACGCGCGTTGTGACAGGTGTCGGCAAGGACTGCATCGCGGGTACGACCTGTGCCTGGAGGCCGGCTGGCGCGTGGATCTCGGGCGGACGTGTCCAGTCCGAGACCTGTTGCGCCAGCTCGGCAGAGGCAGCGGTAAGCGTCACCTGCCCGGCCCCGTTGCTGCCGGTGCCTGCGGCACGTGTACCGTCGTCACGCATCAACAGAAAGGGTGCTGCATGTAGCGCAGCCGCAACAATCAGGCAGACCGGGAACAGCGCGCGCCGGATCATGATCCGGTCCCCGTTAACGAAACAGCCGTGATGCCTGCATCGCGCAGTCTGGCAATCAGCGCGGCGACGTCGCGGGCGGGCACTTTGGCATCCGCTCTTAGTGTCAGGGTTTCAAGCACGGGCGCCCGTGCTGCAATAACAGCCATCGCATCGCCAGTCCCGGCGTCCGAGAAATGCAGCCGGCCATCGGCGGCTATGAACAACACCGCTTTGGGTGCTGAAGGCGCGCCATCTTCCAGCTGCGGCGGGGTCACCATAAAAGGCGCACGCGGTGCGATCTCCGAAGACAACAGGAAAAAGATCAGCAGCAGGAAGACGACGTTGATCATGGGAAGGATCGGTTCGCCTGCCTGCCGCGTCTTGGGGGATGAAAAATCCATGCCGCTCACTCCATCACCACAAGCCCGGTAAAGCCCGCCCCTGTCAAAAGTCCGGCGGCATCCATCAAGTGCTGCAGCGAGGCGCCTGCATCGGGCTGCAGGACAATCGCATCCGACATATCACTGGTCAGGGATTGCAGGCGTTCGGCCAGCCCGTCCGCCGCCACGGGCAGCCCGTTCAGCCAAAGCCCCTCAGCCGTTACTCGGACCAGTCGGGGTGGCCCCTGATAGACATTGCCCGCATCCCCAGTCGCCAGCGGCACCACCTGGTCGCGCCCGAATTGCGAGGCCAGCATGAAGAAGACCAAAAGCAGGAACACCACGTCGATCATCGGCGCAAGGCTGATGCGCTTTTTTGCGCGCGGTGTTCCAAAGACCAGCGTCATTCCGCAGCCTGTTGTATGGGTACGCGGCCCGTTGGCAGGGTGAACACGCGGGTGGCTGCGTCCTCCATCCAGGCCTGTTGACGTTCGGCCAGGCCTTCGATCCAGGATGCCAGCGCCGAGGCGGGAATGGCCACTGCCATACCTGCGGCGGTGGTCAGCAGGGCCTCCCAGATGCCTCCGGCCAGCACCGAAGGATCCGCCCCGCTACCACTTTCCTGCAATGCCTTAAACGCACCGATCATACCCAAAACGGTTCCAAGCAGCCCCACCAGGGGCGCAATGGCGGCAATCAGCTCAAGCGGGCGCAACCCCTGACGCAGCCCGGCCAGTTCAGCCTTGGCGATTCGAGTGGTTTCCCGTTCTGCAACCTCTGCACCATAGCTCGGGGTTTGAAGCGCCTGAATCGCCGTCAGCGTAACACGATCCAGAGGGGTCCGGGCGACAATGGCACCGGGACTGCGGCCCCTGCCCCACTCTGCGATCAATGACTCAGCCAGCGGTGTGCGCCACGCACCTGCCCGGGCAAGCGCAATCACCCGCCAGAAAAACAGGGCCAAGGTCAGCACCGAAAGGGCAGCAATCACCCACAAAGCAGGGCCGCCGCGTGACATGAACTCAAAAAGGGGGGCAAGGGACATCGCGGCCTCCGTCAGACTTTACCGTTTCAGTGGCCCGGATTTTCCGGGTCGGCTTGCTCAGCTCCGCGATCAAAGCGCTCGGCATAAGCCTGGCTCAGCTGGTCCGGCCCATGCAGTACTCGCCATTGCCGGATACCGTTGCGCCAGCCTGCACGGCCCTCGCGGGTTGTAGGTTCAGCGGCTTCCTCTGTCGGGGTTTCCGCTTTCAACAGGTCCCAGACCGCCTGCTTGCCCTGACTGTAGGTTTCCGCACCCCATTCCCCCAGCAGGACCTGAAAGGCGTCAAAGGCGTTGCGGCTAAAGGTTTTGTCCTCGCCCAACCGGCCAATGACCGGGTTTTCCGGATGCACGCCGCAGCAGGGCACCCAGCCCTCGGGGATGGGTGTGTTGGCGGAATGTGTGCGCTCCGCCTTCAGCAGTTTCGGCAGCACGTGGGTGTGCGGCCCTTCGGGGGATTTGCCGCCCGTGTCGGGACCGCCAATCATCTGATAGACCTCGACCCGGCCAATACGGGTTAGAACCACCCGGTGCGGATGCGCTTTCAAAATCGCACCCATCGCGGGGTTGCCCTGTTCAAACAGTGATCGGCCGGCGTGTTCGTTCAGAACCTCCAGCAGCTCCGGGTCAGCGGTGCGGATGCAGAAATCAGCCTGAAACTGGCCCAGGCCCATGTCGAACAGCCAGGCACCACGATCCTCGTCACGCAGGGCATTTTCGTCAGGACCAAGAGCGGTCAGCACGGAGCGCTGGTACATGGCCGCGTCTTCCTGCGGCAGGCACAGCGAAACCGCTTGGCTCCAGCGGTGGGGTTTGGGGCTGAGCATCTCATAGGCCACCGGGCGCACCCCTTCGAGGGTGTCGATCCTGACACCACCACGGCTGGTAACCTGCACCAAGCCAGCATGTTCCTGTGGTAGCGGGTCGCCGTAAACATGGTGAAACTCGCCAATGGCGCCAAATGACCCCATGTTCCAGCCGCAGTCCTCCTGCATCAGTGCGTCTTTCAGCACCTGTTGAAGTTCAGGCATCAGCTGCCCTCCTATTGATTGAATTCCATTCCAGGGCGCCCGCGTGGACGGCCTGGTAGACGGCTTTGCCGATCGCTTCGCCGGTTGCGGTGTGCAATCCGGCATAAGAGGTCGCGCCGGTAGGAGCCGCCACCGCAACACAATCGGTTCCGGTGCCGGTTGCGGTTCCTGAAGGCAGGTCGATGTCTGCCTCCATCACGGCTGCGGTGCGGGCCTGGACGGCGATGCTCATCGCCTCGATCAGCCCGGCGTGCGTCAGGCCTTGGGACAAGCGCAGGGCAACATTGATGGTGCCCCAGGTGCGGTGGGAATAATCCATCCGGCTGCCAACCCGTTCGGCATTTGACAGACCCACTGTCGCCACCGCATGGGTTTGGATGCCCTCCACCTCCGCAGAGGCTTCGCAATAGTGTCGAACATCGCGCGACGTGAGAAAGGCGACCGCATCATCGCAACCGCGCGCGGAAAGCTTACCCACAAACCACTCGGTCACATCCAGATCGCGCGGCAGGTCGCTGTTGCGGACCTCACGCCACAAGATCCGACGGGCAGTCACCAAACCGGGGCGGTTCACGGCCCAGCTCAGCACCTGCATGTCCGCGCCCAGATTGAATTCGATCCAGGGGCGTTCCAGTGTCACCATGCCCTTCACAGCACCTCCAACGGCTGAAACACCGACCCTTGTGCCGTGGTTTCGTGCCAGACTGAAATGCCAAAGGCCCGGGCCATCAGGTCGGGTGTCAACACCTCCGCAGGTGGACCATCGGCGAGAATGCCGCATTCGGCCAGCAGGATCAGCCTTGTGCAATGGCGCGCGGCCAGGCCCAGATCATGCAGGGACACCAAAGCAGATCGGCCCTCGGCCGCGAGCGAGGCAAAGACCTCCATGGTCGAGATCTGATGCGCCGGGTCCAGCCCAGCCGCAGGCTCATCCGCCATCAACAAAGGAGTGTCCTGCGCCAACGCGCGGGCAATCAGGGCACGGGCCTGTTCGCCCCCCGACAGACGCGAAGCGGCGCGTGCGCGGAACGAATCCAAGCCCATTCGCGCGATGGCCCGATCCACCAGTGCCTGATCGGCAGGCGGCAGGCGCACCCCCTGCGGCAGATGCGGCAGACGTCCCAGCGCCACCAGCCGTTCCACCGGGAGCGGCCAGGCGATCTCGCGCGATTGCGGCATCCAGGCCACGACCTGGGCGCGATCAGCCGCGCTGAGTTCGGCCAGCGAACTGCGCCCGGCGCAGGAAATCAGCCCCAGCGCGGCGCGCATCAGGCTGGTCTTGCCGGTGCCATTGGGGCCCAGCAGGCCCACGAACTCTCCGGCCTGGATCTGGAACGACACATCGCGCAGAACCGGGCGACCGCGCAGGGTGACGGACAGGTTTTCGATGGAAAGCGCGCTCATGCCAGGCCTTTCCGTGTCTTATAGATCAGATGCAGGAAAAGTGGCGCGCCGACCAAAGCGGTCACCACACCCAGTTTCAGGTCACGCGACGGCAGGATCACCCGCACCGCGATATCGGCCATCTGCAACATGACCGCACCGCCCAACGCAGAGGCCCAGAGCAACCGCGACGGTTGCCCCGCCACAAAGGGCCGCAGGATATGCGGCACCACCAGCCCGATAAAGCTGACAGCGCCCGCCACTGCGGTCGCGCCACCGACAATGCTGGCGGTGCCCAGAACCAGAAATAGCCGCAGCCGATTCAGGTTCATCCCCATGGTTTGCGCTGCGTCTTCGCCCAGGGTCAGCGCGTCCAAACCGCGCGCAAGGGTCAGCAGGATGACGGCTCCGACCAGGGCAAAGGGTAGCACCAGCCCTACATGTACCATCGACCGATCCGCCAGCGACCCCATCATCCAGAACACGATTTCATTGGCCGCAAAGGGGTTGGGCGACAGGTTCAGCACCAGCGAGGTCAGCGCCCCTGCCATGGCCGAAATGGCGATCCCCGCCAAGATCAGTGACAGTGACCCGCCCTGCGGCCCCGCCAGCGCCATCACCAGAAAGACGCCGATCAGCGCCCCCGCCAGCGCAGCGAATGGCAGGCCCATGCTCAGCGTTGCCGCCAGCCCAGTATTGATTGCCAGCACCGCCCCCAAAGCGGCCGAAGACGACACGCCGATCAGCCCCGGTTCCGCCAGCGGGTTGCGCAGATAGCCCTGCATTGCCGCACCGGCCAATCCCAGCCCGGCGCCGATCAACACCGCCAGGATGGATCGCGGCAGTCGGATTTCCCGCATCACCAGCGTCAGAGGGCCATAGCTGTGATCGAACAGCGCTGCCAGGCTTTCGCCCACGGCCACATCCGCCGGTCCCACGGTCAGTGAGATCAAGAACAGCGCCACAACGGCGGCGGACAGGATAAGCATCAGGCGGGTCATGGCTGGCCTTCCTTTTCAACAAATCGGCGGCGTTCCTCCTCCAGGCTTTGCACGGTGCGCAGCACATGCGGAGTGCCGCAGACCCAATCCGCATCGCGCATCTGCCCGGCCCCGCTGCGCGAGGCCAGCTGCTTTACCACGGGATGGGCCAAATTATCTTCGCTACGCGAGGCGCGGGGATAAGGCACAGTTCCGACCAGCAGATCGGGCTCGGCCAGGGCCAGAACTTCCAAAGGCATTTTGCCGGATCGGGCATAGCCCAGCTCGGCCGCGATATTGGTCAGGCCCGCGGCCTCGAGTATCTGACCAGCCAGAGACTTTGGACCGGTCGTGTAGTTGTTGGCCGAATAAAGCGCAGCGCGCGGGCGGGCGCCCATGGCCACCTGCAACTGCGCCAATTGACCGTCATATTCGGCCAGCAATGCGCGGGCCGCCCTTTCGCGCCCCAAAGCTTTGCCCATCTGCAGGATCCGGTCGCGTACATCAGTCAGGGAGTCGGCAGGTTGAAACACCACCACCGGCACCCCCAAACGCCGCAGCATTTCGGTGGTGGCCCGGGTGGAAAACGCGCCAGCAATCACCAGATCCGGCTTGAGCAGATAAATCTCCTCTGCCCTGCCATGATTGATTGGATAAGCCATGGCCTCGTCAACCATGGCCGAGGCGCGGGTATCCCGCGCGATATAGGAGACAGAGATCAACTGGCCAGGTGCGGCCAAAAGCATTGCCAGCTGATCGGTACATAGGTTCATCGAAACCACGCGAGACGGCCCGGCAAAGGCACCGGTCGTAGCCCACAACAGGGCAAGTACTATGCCGGACAATCTGCGCATGGATCAGAAGGAAGCTCTTATGCCGACATAGGCAGCCCGGCCACGTTTGGCATAGCCCCAGACATCGGCATATTCCTCGTCAAACAGGTTGGTGATACGACCAGTCAGCACCACGTTGCTGTTCAACTCATACTGCGCCGACAGATCCACCGTGGTGTAATTGGGCAATTCCACTGTGGAATAGGAGCCAAAGAACTGGCTGTCCCAATTGCCCGCAATATGACGCATATCAGCCGTCACCGAGCCGCGCCCCTGGAAAGTCTGCAGGGTTGCGCTGAGCAGTAGCTCATGCTCCGGGCGGCGGATTTCGACAGAGCCATCAGGATTGGTCGCGTCCAGGTAGGTATAGGACAGGCGCAAGTCGAGATTTTCGGTGGCGTCGAGGCTGGCGGTGAGTTCAATACCTTTGCGATCACTGTCTCCGGCCTGGTTGCGATAGGACCTGGTAGTGGCGTTCACCACATAGTTTTCGATCTCGCCGGTCAGGGTTTCGTCAAAGTAGGTGACATCAACCAGCCCGCGCCCCTGAAGGAAGGGCACTTCGACGCCGATGTCGAAGCTGCGGTTCTCTTCCGGTTTAAGGTTCGGATTGCCAAGATAGGTCGTGGTACCAAAAGTCGAGTTAGCGAAAAGTTCGAAATAAGAGGGGTTCACGATACCGGTCCCCGCCGAGCCATGCAAACGTATGCCGCTACCGGCAAAGGTATAAGAGGCGCTGGCGTTCCAACTGGTCGCATCTTCAAAAGCACTGTTATTGTCGCGCCGCACGCCGAGTTGCAGGTCCAGGCCATTTGCAAAGCTGCCACGGTATTCCAGGGCGATCGAGTTGGTTCTACGCGCATAAAGAGGATTGCTGCTGCTGGAATCCTCTTCCCATTCCAGAATTGCGTTGAGCAGATGATCGGCGTCATCGGCAGGCTGTCCATTCAGGCCAAAGCTCAGAAGATATTTGGCGGCTTCCGTTTTTGTTTCGGTCGCAGCCCCGCCGTTTCGGGCACTGTCATAGTCTGTACGCTCGAACGCCAGGCGATGCTTCAAACGTCCACCCAGTGTATCCAGTTCAGCAAAAAACTGTGCCAGACGCTCCTCTCTGTCGGCATATTGCGTCGGATCATCCACCACATAGCCAGCCGGATCGGTTGCGCTCCATGATGTGCTATCACTGTCGTAATGTTCTTCTGAGGTGCGTACATTAAAACCAAGTTGGAAGTGGTCCGTAACCAGATAGTCCCCCTTCAGTTGCAGTGTGGTTCGACGAATGCCGTCTTCCTCACCACCGTCACCAGAAGTGTCGTAACCATCGTCTTCGTCATGAGCCAAACTGAAGGAGAGGCCGCCACGCTCAGTTCGTGTCGAGACACGTGCCGAAGCACGGTAGCCATCGGTGCCATACTCCGCACTGCCGCCATATTCAGTGCCAATTTCGCCAGTCTTGGTAATGATATTGATCACCCCAGCCGAGGCATTGGAGCCATAGAACACCGATTGCGGGCCGCGCAGGACCTCGATGCGCTCAATATTGGCAGTATCCAGCCCCGACAGGATATACTCGCTGTCCCCACCGGAGGCTTCGATACCATCAATCAGGATCAGAGTATGATTGGCTTCGCCACCGCGGATGCGAACCTGGGTAAAGCTGTCACCCGAACCGTTCACCATCAGGCCGGGAATGGCCCGCAGGGCATTTTGGACCGTGGTGATGCCGCGCTCTTTGATTTCTTCGCTGGTCAGGACCGAGACCGAGCGACCGTATTTCTGTGCTTCCACCGGGGTGAAGCCGCCAGAGACGATGATTTCTCCCAGATCTGTGATTTCGAAGTCCTGGGCTATCGCCAGGGCTGGAGAAGCGGCCAAAGCCGCGGCCAAGGACAGGCGTACCTTGCTCATAGTTTTTCCTCACGGCCTATGGGAGCGCCCACAAGCCAAGCATCCGCCCAAATTGGGCAGAAATTAAAATTTGGAGTCTTTGAGAGGCACTGCCTCCGCAGACGGTGAAAATGCCACCACTACGGAAGTCCGTTGTCCTTGGCGCGCCCCGCACCCGGACAGGGTGATCATCCTGGCAGGTCTCCTGACTCGCGGGTCGAGGCCTTGCTACGCCTTCCCACCCCTTGGGGCAGTGGCTTGTTGCAGCAGTGCTCTCCGCTCACAGTTGCGGGGGCAGTCACGGATTCGGCGCCTGTTGGCTACACCTCACCGTGTTCCCTATTAACCGGGTGGTTTCCCAGCCGGACCAGAACGGTTGCGATGTAGGCCGAAAGTAAATTCTTTGTCAAGCACAGCGAGAGCCCAGTTTTTTCAAGACAAGCAGACCCGCAGCCTTTGGAAATCACTTCCGGGCCTTAGGCCCGGAGTAGCGATAGATGTGCAGCCCGGATCGCATGAACCGGTAAATGGACAGTGACGACCCGGCGGGTCAAATCCACACCAAGGATGGTGACATGGGTGGTCGGCCCCGGACATCCGGGATCGTCGCAGTCCATTTCGACAACGGTAATCAGGGCAAGCTGCCCGGCACCGGCCATATCACGCACCAAGTGCTTTACGCGCTGGATATGCCACAGTGTGGTTGCCTTCCCTTTGATTTGGGCGGCAAAACTCACAGCTGTGTCGGGTTCGCTGCATCGCCATAGGTGGCAACCGGATCAAAACTCTTTTGGTCTTCCATGAAAACCAGCAGGGCACCCGCTGCGCTTCCAGTCGGTATAGCCCGGTAAAAACAGGACCTGTAGCCCACATGGCAGGAAGCACCAGAGCCTGCAACTGCCACACGCAGCCAGATGGCGTCCTGGTCGTCATCGATACGCGCTTCGACAACCTGCTGGACCAAGCCAGACGTTGCTCCCTTGCGCCAGAGAGTTTGACGGGCGCGGCTGAAGTAATGCGCCTCGCCGGTCTCCAACGTCAGCCGCAGGGCCTCTGCAGTCATCCAGCCAAGCATCAGAACCTCGCTGCTGTCCGCGTCAGTGGTGATGCAGGGTATTAGCCCGTCGGGACCGAACTTGGGTGCCAGCACGCAGCCCTCTTCGACTTCCTCGACCGATAGGCGGGGGGCGAAACGAATTTTGTCCACTTGGATACCTTGTTTTCTGTTATGTTATCTTATAACACCATGGCCATTCATGCTTCGCAACCAGAAAGAGCGGCACGACATGCAAAGCCAGACCCCTGTCACCTTGCTCACCGGCTTTCTGGGCGCGGGAAAAACCACGCTTTTGAACCGGCTGCTGCATGATCCCGCAGCGGGCCGTATCGCGGTTGTTGTCAATGAATTTGGCGATGCCGGCCTGGACCATGACCTGATCGAAGAGGCTGCCGAAGATGTGGTTCTGATGGCAGCCGGCTGCATCTGCTGCTCGATCCGCGGGGATCTGTCGAGGACGCTGATGTCCCTGCTGAACCGCCGCTCCCAAGGGGAACTGGCGTTTGACCGCGTGGTGATTGAAACCACCGGGCTGGCGGATCCGGGTCCGGTCCACCACACTTTGCTGATCGACAAGGAATTGGCCGCCAGTTTTGCATTGGATGGCATCGTGACCGCTGTCGATTCCGTTCTGGGCGAGGATACGCTGAATCAGCACGCCGAGGCGCAGGCACAGGTTGCCATGGCCGACCGGATTGTACTGACCAAGCGGGATCTGGCCAACCGGGCTGCCAAGCGGGCGCTGGCCCGGCGGCTTGACCGGCTGAACCCCGGCGCCCGGCGGATCGAGGCCGAGCATGGAGCCGTCCCCTCAGGGGCGTTGTTCGGGCTCAGCGCCTTGGGCCAGGAGACATCACGCAGCGATGTCCTCGACTGGCTGGCGGCGCCTAACGCCGCTGCACCGGCAGATCCTTTGGCGGGGATTTCCGGGTTCAGCCTGCCGCAACAGGAGCCGGTGCTGGAAATCGGAGGCCCATCGCACCATGCGACGGACAGCAGGATCGTTACTGCATCGGTGACAATCGATACGCCGATCCCAGCCAGCGTTTTTGATTTCTGGCTGGATGCGCTCATCGCTTTGCGTGGCGCGGACATTCTGCGGCTGAAGGGCATTGTCCATATCAAGGATGTGCCGACGCCCTTTGTCTTTCATGGCGTCCAGCACATTTTCGAACCTCCCGTACCACTGAGGGGCTGGTCGGCAGGCGACCATACCAGCCGCGTTGTCGTGATCGCCCGGGATTTCGCGCAGGAGTATCTCGAACAAAGCCTGGCCATGCTGCGCATGCGTCCAAATGAAGGGGGCGAGACCCAGGGCATAACCGTTCACACTCTGAGCGCGGCGGCCTTGTGACCCTGCGCTTGTTTTCCACCAATGCTTCGCGCCGATGAAGCGCTGCAACCCATGGGCGGGCCAGGACATCCCCCGGCACTGCCCGCAAGACCCAGGAAGCAATCACTATGATCCATGTTCACTTGCCTGACGGGGCTGCCCGCGTGCTGACCGATGGTGCGACTGCTGCCGACCTGGCCGCCGCAATCAGCCCCAGTCTGGCCAAACGCACCGTTGCAGCCTCGGTCGACGGGTATTTGACCGATCTGTCGGCGGCTCTCCCTGATGGCGCTGCAGTTGAGCTTGTGTCCCGCGATGACCCGCGTGCGCTGGAGCTGATCCGCCATGATCTGGCTCATGTGCTGGCCGAAGCGGTACAAACGCTCTGGCCCGGAACCCGGACAGCTATCGGCCCGGCAATCGAACATGGTTTCTACTACGACTTCGAACGGGAGACGCCCTTCACCCCCGAAGATCTGCCGGTGATCGAAGCCAAGATGCGTGAGATCATCGCAAGCCGCACGCCTTTTTTGTGCGAGACCTGGACCCGCGACCAGGCGCGTGCCCATTTCGAAGCTGCAGGCGAGCGCTATAAGCTGGCTCTGCTGGATGCGATCCCAGAGGGCGAGCCGGTGACCATCTACCGGCAGGGTGATTGGCTGGATCTCTGCCGCGGTCCGCATATGCGCCACACGGGCGACGCCGGTGCTGCCTTCAAACTGACACGGGTTGCCGGGGCCTATTGGCGCGGTGATGCCCAAAACCCGATGCTCAGCCGGATCTATGGCGTGGCCTTCGCCTCAAAGGTTGATCTGGACGCACATCTGACCATGATGGCCGAGGCGGAGAAACGCGACCACCGGCGGCTGGGGCGCGAGATGGACCTGTTCCATTTCGAAGAGGTCGCGCCGGGCTCGATCTTCTGGCATCCGAACGGTTGGCGCCTGTTCCAGACCTTGATCGGCTATATGCGCGACCGGCAGGAGGCGGCCGGGTATCTGGAAGTGAACTCACCCGACATCATGGACCGCGCGTTGTGGGAGACCTCGGGCCATTGGCAAAACTACCGCGCCAACATGTTCCTGGCGCAAACCGAGGATGACCGCGACTATGCACTGAAGCCGATGAACTGCCCCGGCCACATGCTGATCTACGGACAAGGCACCAAAAGCTACCGCGATCTGCCGCTGAAATTGGCCGAATTCGGTAAAGTGCATCGCTACGAGCCCTCCGGCGCGCTGCACGGGCTTCTGCGTGTGCGCAGCTTTACCCAGGATGACGCCCACATCTACTGCACGCCTGAGCAACTGACCGAAGAGTGCCTCAAGGTCAACGACCTGGTTCTGTCCATCTACCGTGACTTCGGCTTTAAGGATGTACGCATCAAACTCTCCACCCGGCCGGAAAACCGGATCGGCAGCGAGGAGAGCTGGGACCGCGCCGAAGATGCGTTGCGCAGGGCGCTGGATGCTTCAGGGCATGAATACACTCTGTTCGAGGGTGTCAACGGCGGACCAAAACCCGGCCACTGGGGCGGAGCAAAAGTCGGCCAGTTTGGGATTTGCGCCTTGGAGCTTGCGGCCCCCAAATAGCAAGCACGGTCCAAGGCGCATTGGCCGCCAGGCCAATTCTTTGAGGATCAGTTTTGGACGTCGGCGATACGTGCGCGGCTTTGATTGAGGCGGTAGCTTTCGCCGTTCATCTCCAAGATATTTACGTGGTGGGTCAGCCTGTCCAGCAGGGCTCCGGTCAGGCGTTCGGTTCCGAAGGTTTCTGTCCATTCTTCGAACGGGAGATTGCTTGTGATCAGGGTTGAGCCGCGCTCGTATCGCTGAGAGATCAGCTCGAATAGAAGCTCGGCGCCGGTTTTGCTCAAGGGGACGAAGCCCAACTCGTCAATGATCAGCAGTTTGACCTTGGCAAGTTTGCGCTGAAGCTGCAGGAGGCGTTTCTCGTCGCGGGCCTCCAGCATCTCGTGAACGAGGGCTGCGGCGGTGACAAAGGCGACAGGTAATCCTTTCTGGCAGGCGGCCAGCCCCAGCCCGAGGGCGACATGGGTCTTGCCGGTTCCCGACGGGCCGAGCGCGATGACGTTCTCCTTGCGCTCGATCCATTCGCAGCGCGCCAGTTCCAGCACCATCATCTTGTTCAGTGATGGGATGGCTGTGAAGTCGAAGCTGTCCAGGCTTTTGACCGCCGGGAACTTTGCTGCCTTGATCCGGCGTTCCACCATGCGCCGCTCCCGGTCGATCAGTTCCAGCTCGGTCAGCCGGGCCAGGTAGCGCACATGATCCACGCCCTCGGCCGCACAGATGCGCGCCTGCTTGTCGTGTTCGCGCAGGAAGGTCGGCAGTCGCAGGGTTTTGAGGTGGTGGGCGAGCAGCAGTTCGGGGGCGTTCGTCATGCCTCACCTCCTGCCAGAAGGCGCATGTAGGACGCAGCCGAGGTAGTGGCGATGTTGGTTCTGGGCAGGAACGGATAGACATCAAGATCCAGCCTCGGGGGCCTTCGCTCGACCCTGCACAGGACAAGGTGCTTGATCGCGTCGAAGCTGACCGCACCCATTCGCAGGGCGTCTTTGACGGCCAGGTGCAGTACCTCCAACTCGAACCGTTCCAGCAGGCGCAGGACCTGCACATACTCCCTTTTGCCCGCCTTTCCCTGGCGCGCTTCCAGTAATCGTCGGAGCGTGGCGAAGGCTTCAGGCAGTTCCCAACCCTGCAGGGGCGCAGCCTGATCGAAGGACATGATCTTGCGCTCGATCAGTGGCAGGTAATGCAGCGGGTCGAACACCATGTCGCCGCTGTCATAAGAGCGGGGATGATCGGCGATCACCTCGGTACTGCTGCCGATAACGACGCGGGTCACGAAGCCCTTGATCCAGACCGCGCGGTGGCCATAGGTGACCGGTACCGAGTAGTCGTTACCGCGATACCGCACCACCGATGTCGACGTGACCTGGCCGCTTTGCAGATCACAAGCTTCAAAGGGCGCGGTTGGCAGGGTGCGCATCGCAGCAAGATCCGCTTCCAGCCGCTCGCCAATGCTGATCTTGTGGCCGCGCAGAATGTCGGCCTGCCGTTTGCGGCATTGCTCTTCAAGATAATCGTTGAACGCATCCCAGTCAGCAAAGCGCGGGATCGGCACCATGAAGTTGCGCCGTCCATAACCTACCAGTCCCTCCACAGCGCCCTTGTCGTTCCCCTTGCCCGGACGTCCATAGCGATCATCGATCACATAATGCGACAGCATTGCGCTGAACCGTTGAGTTCTTTGCCGGGTGCCGTCTGGCATGATCTTCGCCACCAGGCAGCGGTCATTGTCATAGAGGATCGACAGGGGAACCGCCCCAAAGAATGCAAAGGCATGCACATGCCCATCCAGCCAAGCCTCGGTGGTCGCTGCAGGATAGGCCCGGAGAAAACACGCATCGCTCTGCGGCAGATCAAAGGCGAAGAAGTGCGCCTTCTGCTCAACGCCGCCAATCACCACAAGCGCTTCACCAAAATCCGCTTGTGCATGTCCCGGGGGATGGCTCAGCGGCACGAACATCTCCCTGCCAGTCCGCTTCCGGTGGCGCACGTAATCCTTCACGATGGTGTAGCCACCATCAAACCCGCATTCGTCGCGCAGCCGCTCAAAAACCCGCTTGGCTGTGTGGCGCTGCTTGCGTGGCCGGGCCTTGTCCTCCGCAAGCCATTGATCGATCTGATCCGTGAATGGATCAAGCTTCGGCCGTCGGATCGGCGCCACCCGGCGATACCCGGGCGGCTCCGAATAGGCCAGCATCTTTGCAACGCTGTCCCGGCTGATGCCAAAATCCCGGGCAATCTGGCGTCCGCTCAAGCCATCCTGAAAATGAGCGTGACGCACCTTCAAATACAAGTCCACGGTGTATATCCCCAAGCCCTCCCGAAAACCGAAAGGGCAAAAGTGGACGACTTTTAGGCCGCCCGCGACAGCACAATACCGCCGCTACCGTGGCCGAGTATTGCTCCGCCGTTTACAGCCATTCAGCTTCGTAGGATTCCCGTGCCAAACGACTGAAAGAATGCACGATCAGCAGATTGATCGTCACAGTACCGGACTTGATTATGTCCAATATCTCACCCAGAGAACGCCCATCCAATGAACGTCCAGAACGGGCATCAGAGAACTCATGCGCGACAGTGATCCCCGCCTGTCGACAGTGTTTTCGCATGCTCTCCATCTGATCAGGAATGGATAGATCCGATTTAGCCTGCTCGGCTGATGACACTCTGGCGTAAAGGATCGCGTTAAGCTGGGTACCAGGGAAGTCTTGGCCGAAGGGATAACTCATTTACGTCCCTCCTTTCTTGTCATTCAGCAGATCACTCATATCCTTTTGGTAAAAGGTTTCGAGCGCGCGGATTTCCTGTTCTGTCACGAACCGAACCGACTTGAGTTCGTTCACGACAAAAAACCTGGACGTTTCCCTGAAACGGCTTTTCTGCGTCCTCGCGCCCGCCGAAAGCGCGTCTTTCGACAGATCATGTGTGTATTCAGACATTGTGCCTCATCTCCATAGCTTTGGCGTTCCAGCCGAAGCCGGTTCGCTGTTGACTAATGAGACCGACCGATCGGCAGGCCTCAGTGCAGGAAGAACCCTGCTCAAGAGATGGACACATTGGCATCGCCGTTGTGCACCAATTAGTTGGCCTCAGACTACAAGCCGTTCAAGCCCCACAACAAGCTGTTTTTTTTAGATTTTTGCTCTTCGGATCTCGTGATTTCGGCCAACGCACGCGCGCGTTGAAGCACTGAGCCTGGAGCTTTTTCTTGGTGCGTTCAAATTGAAATGCACCAAGAAAAAGTATCCAGCGCTAAGAGCTCAATGGGAACAAACGCGAACATTCGCTTGAACCTTGATTCGTACACTGGCTATTGTTGGAGCCGATCCAGCACACATTTTTCGCCTCGAACGCGATTCCATGGAAGGGTATTGCCGTGCAAAAGCAGTTTGTCGCCTCACCAGGCAGCCGCGCCGTTATTTATCTGAGAGTTTCGACAGGCAAGCAGGCCCAAAAAGATCTTTCCATTCCAGATCAGCGCAAACAGCTCAAGGCATATTGCAAGCATAGCGCTTACAGCATCGTCGGTGAGTTCAAAGACGCCAAGAGTGGCACAACCGACAAGCGGCCAGGCTTTCAAGCCATGGTCGATGCCATCCTTTACGGCGGGCTTGAGTGTGAACTTATTGTCGTTCACTCATACAGCCGTTTCTTCCGGGATCAGGTCGTCGGCGAACTCTACATCAGATCGTTGGCCAAACGAGGTGTTCGTGTGGTCAGCCTGACTCAGCAAACCGATGAAAGCCCTGAAGGTAATTTGATGCGGCGCATCCTGGCTATTTTCGATGAATATCAATCACTGGAGACAGCAAAACATGTCAGGCGCAGCCTCCACGAAAACGCCCTGCAAGGTTACTGGAACGGCGGCAGCACACCCTTCGGGTACAAAGTTGTAGAAGTCGAACGGCGTGGAAAGACCCGGAAAAAAGGTTTGGTGATTGATGAACGCGATGCAAGCGTGGTGCGTCGCATGTTCGATCTTGCCCTCAAGGGTGACGGGTCTTCCGGCCCCATGGGTATCAAGGCAATCGTATGCTGGCTAAATGAAAGAGGATATCGCACGAGAAGAGGCAACAAATGGGGCGTGAGCGGCGTTCATCGCCACCTTACCGATCGGACATATACGGGCGAGTTTACGTTCCGCAGCGGTGAAAATGGAGGTGTGGAAATCCCGCTGCAGGTGCCGGCCATCGTATCTGAAGATGAATTTCTGCAGTTGCGCGATTTCCTTGATGCCAGGAACCCGAAGAAGACACCGCCGAGAGTCGTGACCGGCGATGTCCTCCTAACGGGTCTCGTTACGTGTCCGCATTGCGGCAACGGGATGACCACGCAAACAGGAAAGGGTGGTCGCTATCGCTACTACTCCTGTTCCAATCATATGCGTACGGGTAAGTCAGGTTGCCAAGGTCACCGTGTACCCATGGGCGCACTTGACGAGCTGGTTCTTCAGCATGTTCGAGAAGACCTGCTTACTTCCGAGAAAGCGAATGCACTCCTCGACCCTTTGCGCACACGCCAAGAGAAAGCCGAAGAAGATCAAGCGGAGCGGCTGGCAACTCGTGACACCGAAGTACACGCGGCCAAGAAGAGCCTCGACGCCTTGTACGACATGATCCGGCACGGGCTGGTGGACCTTGCTGAAGAAGACTTCAAGCAAAGGTTCCTGTCAACGAAGGAACATCACCTTCGCGCCCAAAGGGAACGGGATCAGGTCGCCGCAGAACTCACTCCGGACGCTCGCGTCAGCCATCAGAAGGTTTCAACATTTATTTCCGGGATCCAGGAGGCCCTTGCGAAGCAATCAATTGCCGGAAAGCGGGGCTTCCTTCGGGCGATCATTGACGAGATCAAAGTAGGTGTTGATCAAATTACGATATTGGGTCGCAGGTCACAATTTGAGAGAGCCATAGTGAGCGGCGAAGCGATCGCTTCCACAGTTCCCACTTTTGTTCGTAAGTGGCGGGTGGCGAGGGATTCGAACCCCCGGGACGCTTTCACGCCCATCAGTTTTCAAGACTGCCGCCTTCGACCACTCGGCCAGCCACCCAGGTGTTCAGCGCTGTTAAGCGCCAGGTCGAACTCCAAGGCCAAATGGCCGCAGAGGAGAATGAATTGGCTGGGGTGGCACGGTTCGAACGTGCGACCTGTGGTACCAAAAGCGTTCGCGCCTTCGGTTCCCTCTCAAAGCCCCGATCCTGTCCTGTTCATTCCTGGCTGGGGCGGGACGGTTCGAACGTCCGACCTCCGGTACCAAAAACCGTTGCTCTACCAGCTGAGCTACGCCCCAATGAGTGGAATGAACAGGACAGGACCTGCGCTCACCTCTACCAGCTGAGCTACGCCCCAAAAGCGAACCCGCTTTACGCGGGTATTGATAACCAGGAGATGTCCGTGATCCAGCCACGGATCCCGCCGCCTTTCAGCGCGGAGGACAGTTGCCCCTGGTCTCGACCGGTTGGCAAAACCGGCCGGCCGGGATTTCCCGGCTTGTCGGATTGAGCGGCGGTCGGGAGGGACCGGCGTCGCTCTGAAAATGGTGGAGGCCGCCGGTCCTTCCCCGGCTGTTCGGACATGCGCTGCCGGTAAGGCAGCGGCCGCTGTGATGAAACCGCGGGCCCGCAAATTTGCTATGCCTCCATGAGTCGGCACTGGCCTGATAAGGCCGTCCGGGCATGGTATTGGCGGGCAGGAAGGGATTTGAACCCCCGGAACCCTTTCAGGTTCGCCGGTTTTCGAAACCGGTGCATTCGACCACTCTGCCACCTGCCCGGGAAGAGTGGAAATTGGCTGGCGCCTCTCCTAGTGAAAGCGGACGCCAAGAGCTCACCCTCATTTCTTTTTCCTCGCAGAAGGCTTGACCGCGGTTGATCCGCCCGAGGGCCAGATGTCGGCACCGTCCGCGTCGTGGCGGCACACCGATCGATCTCTGGCAAGATTCCACATGTTTGGCGGAGGGAGCCGGATTCGAACCGGCGGGACCCGTAAAGGCCCGCCGCCTTTCCAAGGCGGTGCATTCGACCACTCTGCCATCCCTCCGTGAGATGCGGCCGCAAAATATTGACCGGAAGGCGCTGTCCGAAGGCGCTGGATGCCCTGCCGGGTCTAACACTGTTTTTCCTCGAGTTGTCCTTCCGGCCACCGTCCGGGCAGGATCCGCGTGACCCCGGCCATTTCGGCATTCCGTGTATTCTGGAGCGGCAGGCGGGTATCGAACCCGCGACCTATACCTTGGCAAGGTATCGCTCTACCCCTGAGCTACTGCCGCATCTGACCTGCAGTGCAGGCCGCGGAGCAGCTCGCCCGACAGTCGTTCCGGCATTGGCCGGCAACGATGAGAGGAACTGAGCTACTGCCGCAATCGCCGGCGAAGGGATGGAACCCTGCTTCCCCATACCTTGCGGATCGTCGGGGCGTCCCGGATGGGACCGGCTGGCCCCGGCCTTTCGCACAGGGGCGTAGGATGTGCGGAGAGCGCAAGGCTCTCAACGCGAAGCTGGTGGTGCATGGTCGGATTCGAACCAACGACAATCGGATTATGAGTCCGGCGCTCTACCACTGAGCTACAGCACCATGAGGCCAGATGGCCTTATGCTTCTCCTGAAGCTCTGCCCTCTGTTGATCTCAAGATCAACAGAGGGGAGCTACAGGCTCATTTGCGGGCGAGGGCGCGACCGGGCACGCCATGATCCTTGCCTGGATCCTCCGCTTGGCCGGCTACCTATGGCATTCACCGGCCCTCGCCCCGATGCGAACGCTTTGCACACGCCCGCATCCTTCAGGAATTTGGTGGACCTTGCCGGGCTCGAACCGGCGACATCCTGCTTGCAAAGCAGGCGCTCTCCCAACTGAGCTAAAGGCCCGTGATCTTTTGACGAAGCCCCCAAGGCGGCACCCACCCCTTACCGTGCCGGGCAAGGGTGGGGCCCCGTCAAAAAACCACGAATTTGGAGCCGGCAGCCGGAGCGACCCGGAATGCGCGCACATCTGAGCTTCTCGTCCGCGCGCCCTCTGCAGAGGCGCCGGGCTCACTGCCGGCAAAGCTGTCTTGCGATCTCCGGGGTGCCTTTTCTGGCCCCGCGCCGGAGATCATGTTCTGGAGGTGCCGCCCGGAGTCGAACCGGGTCTCACGAAGAGGCTACGGATTTGCAATCCGCCACGTTACCGTCCCGTCCCGGCACCACCGGTTCCCTTGACCCTGGGCGGCGGGTATTGGAGCTTCCTGAGAGACTCGAACTCCCGGCCTCCGCGTCCGTAGCGCGGCGCTCTATTCCAACTGAGCTAAGGAAGCGCTGCCCGAAGGCTGGCGTTTATGGTACGGGTGGAGGGTCTCGAACCCCCATGGATTACTCCGCCAGAACCTAAATCTGGTGTGTCTACCAATTCCACCACACCCGCACATATTTGCGAATTTCGTCGGCCAGTTTTGCCGGGCGGCCGACCCCGGTAGGCGCGAATGCGCTGTTTTCTGGTGCGACGGGATGGTTTCGAACCACCGACACCCTGGGCTTCAACCAGGTGCTCTACCAACTGAGCTACCGTCGCATGGCGGCCGAAACCGCCGGCAATGGCTTTCTGTGGGGCCTGGGTCTGCCAAGGGGCGTCAGTCCCCATTGGTTTCGCCCTCTGACGCCGAGCCGGCCCTCCGGGGGCGCCCAGGCTCACCAGAAAACCATCGCCATGATGTTTTGGAGCGGGCAGCGAGAATTGAACTCGCCTCACGAGCTTGGAAGGCTCGGGCACAACCACTATACCATACCCGCTCATTCAGAACGCCTGTGACAGAGGCTAAGTCTGCCTGGGTGTTGCGGCCCAGGCTTCGCCCTAGCAACGTCGGACCGCGATGCTTTCCCGAAGGTATCAACCCCGGGCTCCTGTCGCGCCGCCCCTGTCAGAGGCGTTCTGAAGATATCGATTTGCTTGCAAGATCTGGTCGGGATAGCAGGACTTGAACCTGCGACCTTCCGTCCCCCAGACGGACGCGCTACCAGGCTGCGCCATACCCCGGACACCGGATCTTGGAAGAAAACCGTTCCACGGCCAGATGTGCGGGCCGCGGAGGAATTTGGCGAAGCGTACGGGGATCGAACCCGTGATTTCCTGCGTGACAGGCAGGCGTCTTAACCACTCGACTAACGCTCCAGGGCGGCCCGATCGGGCCGCCAGAAAGATGGTCGGGATGAGAGGATTTGAACCTCCGACCTACGGTACCCAAAACCGTCGCGCTACCAGGCTGCGCTACACCCCGCCGCGAAAATGAAAAAACACAGTTCCATTTTCACAGAATGGATCTTCTGCCGGAACAGCGCTGCTGCGCGGCTCTGGGAGAAAATCTAAGGATGCGCCGGGGCCGACCGAATTGCCGGCCCCAGCACATGACACATGTGATCGCAGAGCCTCCCCGCACGGGGTGGGTGCAATCTTTCAGGCCTCGACTTGGCATCCGGATGATCGGTCAGCGACGCAAGTCGCATATTCCTACCGGGAGCAAGGCCTTCCGCCAGCAATGTCAAAGAGCGCAGATCAGGGCATCGAGCCTTGAGTCTGACCGGCGGAAGCACAATTCTTCAAGGAAGGGTGCAGATTGCCGGGTTTGGTTGAGGGAAGGCCCGATGCTCTGGGCGTTCCGATCCGGCTATCTTGCTGATCTTTAGGGCTTTTAGACCCTCAGCTGCCGGAAACGCGGGCGTCGGACTGGATAAACCAACCGCACGGGAGATACCCCTGCGAATTGGAACTTCCAGGGACTATTTGCATGGCGCGCCGCGAACGTGACGGGAGTGCATGCAATGTCGACAGAGCGATTGCGTCGTGGCGTTTCATTCCATGTCCTCCTTTCTTCGCGGTGGCGCCCAGCGGGCCCAAGTTTCAGCAGTTCAGGGCATCATGCCCGTTCGATCTGTGGAGAAAGCTAGCGCAAGGAAGTGAAGTTGAAAAGAGGAAAAATGCACTCCGACCAAAAAAAGTGCGAAAAAGATACTTCAGGGTTGTGCCGGGCTCTCTGTGGATGATGTAAAGTATTAGCAAAAACAGTTGCTTGTCGTAAATTCAGCGTTGCGCCTCTCGCGTCTGAAAAAAAACCGGTAGCTGCTGCAAGCTGGGCGTGTATGCGAAAAACAATATGATTTTGGGTTTTCAGGGGTCCGAAATAGCTTGGCTGCAAACAAGGAGAGATACCCCATGAAATTCATGCCGATCGGACAGGAGCCTGAACGGATTGATGTCGCAGAGGACGTCTATGCAGTCAAAACCGGGCGCTTCTACCACATCGCCTTCCCCTATCACCCGCAGGCGCCCGATATCATGCGCTCTGTGAAGACCGCCTATTTCGTACCGGAAACGAAGGGCTGGACGGCGCGGATCATTCGCCACCAGGATATCTATCATGCTCTGTGCAAGATTGATGCGCTTCTCCCCGCGGACCGCCATGAGAAGAGGCGGGCCCGAGAGGCGGCCACGGCTGGCGAGGGCGGTCAGCGCAAGACGGGCAAGAAGCCCGCTGCACGTCAGCAGCGTATCCTTGTTCTGGCATCTGATGATGTCTGCGAGACGCAAATTCTTGAGGTTAAGGGCAAGCATGTGACCGTGGAACGTTTGGGGACGCCGTTCATGGCGGATCGCAAATTTGCCAAATGGGGAAAGCCCGAACTGGTGGGCAAGCTGGTTCGCTACGCTTACCACAGGCCGTCCACGGAAGCGGAGATTGAGGCCCATCACATGGAAAGGGCGTCGGAAGATCCCAGCTCCGAGATGGCCATGTAAATGCAGCTCACCCGCCCGGCGCGCCAAGCCCCTCTCTTCCTTTGCAGCTGAGACGAGCGGATTCAATGCCCGCTGCGGCAGCTTGGGATCTCGCTCTCAAGCGGCAGGTCGGCGGGCGGGTGAAACCCTTCACAGATCAGCCATTCCCTGATCAGGATCCACCGGTCCTGGTGGCTGGCTGGCCATCTCCAGCGCTCCAGCTCAGCGCATTTTTGCTCCAGCTCTGAAAGGCGCGCCCCCGCCAGCTGCAGGCCGTGGGCCTCTGCCCAGGTGCGCAATGGGGTAAGCCATTCGTTTGAGCTGAACGTGTCCAGCGCTTCTCTGAGGTCTTTGGGGATCGTAACCGGCCAGTCCTTCATGCCACAGCAACTACATCGGAGATCGGCCTCATGGCAAGGTTGCTCGCTGCGGCCGGCTAGCCCGCCCGGTGTGCCGCTGACCGCTGATGCCGCGCAGATGGCTCGTAGAGGCTCATTTTGGCTGCCAGAGAGGCTCGAATTGCAACGTTGTTCGGTTACGCCGCTGAATTCACGCGATTATTTTACTTTATTGCAATGCGCCGGGGAGGGCATTCCGGCCCACCAAGGCGGGCAGGGGCTGTTTCAGCCCGCACTCGACTCCCCAATTGTTCTTTAAAATCAACGTTGTATCACCGATACATATGCGTTACAGGTGAAGTTTCGGTCGTAAGTGGCTGATTTTGCTCTGTTAATTCTGTATATCTATATCTGTAACACTATAGATAGTTATATATAAAGAAGAAGAGAGAGACTCCTGTATAAACACTCAATCCATATATACATTCCCTCGCCGAAACAGGCGTTACGACGTTACAAGGTGCTTAAACTGCTGAATTAAATCACAAAACACCGTAACCATCACCTGTTTCTCCCTGTTGCGCTTCCGTTGCAGCCACAGGTTTCCGCAGATGCGAAAAACGTATTGTGCGGCTGGCCGGGCGTGGCTATGCTCGGTGCTGAAATTCAACAGGAGGCTATGGCGTATGCAGGAGGGCGGAAAGCCGCAGGCGGACCGAATGATCCGCCATCTTTCGCCGGCGCAACTGCGCCGTATCGGAACGGCTCTCTATGGCGATAAGGTCGGCTGGCAGAGCCGCGTGTCTGAGGCGCTTGGAGTGAGCCGAGGCACCGTGACAAGGTGGATGTCGGGTGCGACCCGGATCCCGACCCCTGTATCCTTGGCCCTTCAGTACATGCTGAGGGACCGTCGCTCCCAAAGCGATCGGCCATCGGAAATGCGGAGCGCTTAGGGTATGCGAAAAACAGACGCACAAGCTAGCCCCCTGGATGATGCCCTGAGGGCATGGTGCGACGAGCTGCACGAGGTCATCAACGAGGCGGCCGCAGATCGCAATCTTGAACGCAGGTGCCGCGATCCCTGGGTCGATGTCGCACTCAACGCGCATGCCGATCAGATCGATGCGTCTCACCTCGGCGAGTTCGGGGTGAAGCTGTCCGGTGAGGACATGCGCGGCCCAGCTTTTCGGGCGTTTGCCGCGGAAGTCCGCGGGGCGATGCCGGCGGTGGGGTGGCCTCTGCGCCTGAGGCTGACCTTGCTGGGCTTTGCAGATCGGATCTGGTGGCGCCCCCGTCCCACCGGCATGGGGGTTTGCGGAAAGCTTTTCGGCTCCTTTGGGGAGCAGTCGAACGATATGGTTGTCATGACCAGCCGATGGAGCGGCAACGGCGAAGTGGCCGGTCTGGACCGGCTGGTAGAGGGGATGCGGCTTGTGGACCTCGCATGTCCGCCCAGCAACCGGCCGATTGGTGCCTGGTCCACCTCGAGCGATCTCATCGGCTCAACGCATGTTCATATCGAGGACATCCATGCCCGAACGGAAGCCGAATTCATTCTGAAGCAATCCTTGTTCCGGCGCGGGCTTGCGGGCTTCCGGGAGATGATTGCCGCGGGCAGGTTCGAGCCAATGCGAAATGATGAGCGCTGCTGGTTCGTTGTTACGGAGCTGGGGGATCTCGACCGGAACCCGCTTGGCGTCAACCGGCGTTTTCTGGATGCCGTGGATGAAATCAATGACCGCCTCACCTGGTCCCGGACAGCCGAATTGGAGCCTTGAAAAGCATGACGATCGAACATGAAGGCCTGACGCAGGAGCAAGTCGATGAGCGCGCTGTTGCGCGATTTGCCGAGGAGATGCGGCGCAAGCTGGCCCGGTCCCGGGCGAAGGGCCGCGATGGCTGGCAGGACCCGAAGCTGTGTCCGATCGAGCGCTTGGCATCAATGTTTGCCGGTCATTTGGGAAAAACGAACGAAGGGAACCTGGTTGACCTGGCGACGCTGGCGATGATGCTGCATGAGCGCGGGGCGCATCCCGTGACTTTGCTGCGCACGCTCTCCTTGCCGGAGCCGGTTTTCGTTTCCGAGGAGGAGAGGATCTCCTGGGATGACGGGACCAGCGTTCCGGTGGACCCCGTATGGGTTCTGGATATTGACGGCATCCGGCTGGAAGTCGCCAACGAGGCCAAGGCAAGATCGGTCGCGTCCGCAATCAATGCCCGGTCTCAGAAGCCCCTCGATACGGCCGCTCTCAAGCGGCTGGCGGAGGCCTTGCGGCCCCTGGCAGAGTTCATGGACATCCCCGGGGCGAGCTGCGCACCTCATGACGCCGTCATCAGCAAGTCGCTGGAGGGCGGGCGCGGGCCGGCGCTAACCTTCGGCGATGCCCGTCGGGCGCAGGATGCAATTGCCGCTGGTGAAGCTCACATCGATGTCTCTGAGGTGCCTTCAAAAGGTGATGCCTATTCGGCTGCAGCGGCCGGCACCGCGTTCGCAGGTTTGCGTAAAGAGCTGGAGGGCCTGCCGCCAGGCGCCGCACGGGATCAGGCTCTGGCAGCAGCGGATAGGGCGCAGGCCCGGGTTTTGGAGGATGTGGATGTGCCGGGTGCATTCCGCCGTACCTTTGCCGCCAATTGCAGCAGAAGGGACGCCTCGGTGTGCGAGACAGGCATCGCGCCTGATCGAACTGAGCTGATCCGGGCTATGGAGCCGTTTGCACGACTGGGGGTCGGGGAAGACGGTGGCGACATTGTGCTCAGCCTGATGGGGGAGCGGATCAAGGACTGGCTGGGGGTTCGTGATTTTCAGGCAATCAGGCGGGTCTTTGCGGAGGTCTCGGGCGACAAGCTGCCGGACCCGATTGCGGCCTGTGAGCCGGAGAGTGCAGAGCCATGAGGCTCGTTGGGTCCGTGCGCCCTGTTGTGGTCGAGATCTGCTGGTGCTGCTCAGGGACCGGGAAGCGGCTAGCGACTGTCTCCCCCATGCGCTTCAAGCCTTGCCCGGTGTGCTATGGCCGCCGCGGAAGGCAGATCAGCAGGGGAGAGGTTCAGGATGTCGTCTCTGAAATTTCTGCGCGCAGGGCATCCCGTCGGCCGGACTGAGCCCGGTGCCAGCCTGTGAGTGGAATTAATACGCTTGCGAGTTTGCGAAAAACAGACTAGAAATAGTTTGCGAAAAACAATTTCTCATCATCTGGAGCCAAGCCATGCTTCTCGAAGCGATCGCGCCGTTTTTCTTTCTTGCTGCTGGAATCCTGATCCACTCCGCTGCGCCTGAAGCATGGACGGCTGCACTGGCGCTGAACAGCGTGGCATTGGCGTTTTTCTTCAACAGCCGCAAGCGGCGGGAGGCGGCCCATGCAGCCTGAAGCGCAAATTGATGACGACCGTCCGGTGCGTGAGATCGTCGGAGACGCGGTGACCCGCTGGGAGGCACTGACCGGGGTTCGCATGGATGAGACGGGTTACAGTTTTGGAACCCTGGGCATCGGCGGTATGAACCGGATGCTCAAAGAGGCCCTGGATCTCGATCCGGAGGGAACAACCGCATACCTGCTGCTTGAAGTGTTTCTGCGTTTCTACCTGGAAGACAAGACGTTTACGGCAGCGGAGATCATGAAGGACTACGATGCGGCAACCGGTTTCCTGCGGGATGCGGAAAACCTCTTTTCCATCGTTCAGTCCGAGCGGGCCGCGGAGATTGCGGCACAGTTCCGCGCCCGTGTCATCAGCGGGCTGAAGCGCTATGGCGCCGACCGGCCAGATGTGATCGAGATGGTCGAAAGTCAGGATGCCATCCCGTTTCTGCGCCGGGATGCTCTGCGTTCTCTCGAGACGTTGCATGCCTATCAGTTTCTCGAAGGGGAGGCGGACAGCGCTCACCCTCAGGCGATCCGGCACGTCCACATGGCCTGGTCTGTCAACGATTTGCTTGCGGCTGCCCGGGATATGCCGATGTCCGGTGTCGGCCTCGTGCTGATGCGGGATGCATCTCACCCCAACCGCAGCTACTTCTCGTTTGTGTTGCGCAACGGCGGCAACGTCATCCTGTTCACCGATCGGTCCAAGCCGGTATATCCGGGGCAGGAGGATGTGCATTCATCCCGGGGCGGGCGCGGCCTTGCGCGCGACTATGCGGCTCGCGAAAATGCGAATCACTTTCCCTATCAGCTCATTCCGACAAGCCTTGATGACAAGGGGGACGTGGTTTTCGAGCGCGAAACTGCACCGGTCGCAGCGGGGCTGAACCTTGTGCCGCTCATGGAGATCGGCGAGCTGCCCCCGGCCCAAGCCATCTGGGTAACGATGATGCTTTCGCTCATCGCGGACCGCTTCTGGACCCAGTCCTGGCGCGCACCCGAGCTCAGCTACACCGGAGCCATGATCCAGCACCGCCAATTGCTGGTGACCGATGAGGCTGGCACTCAGCTGCCGGCGGCTCAGGACTACAGGCCGATTGAGCTTGAGGATGTGCGGCTGGAAGAGGTGACCGCTGCGGCGATGGCCGAGCAGACGGATTACGCCCCGGAATCCTTCAACAGCTGGCTTGAGGAGCGCTACAAAGACCGTGTGCCGCATGAGGTTTTGAACACCTGGGCTCGCAAACACGATGAGATCCTGTTCCTCCCTAAGACGGATCAAGAAGACGGGCCCCTGAAGGCTATTGCCAAGAATGCGGTGGCACTGCCGGGCGGTATTCACGCCATGAAGCAGCAGGACTTTGAGCGGCTGCCATTTTGGGATCAGCCGAAGATGTACCAGCTGTCGGGTTTCTCGGAGGCGGATTTCGGGTCGGAAGACGAGCTGCGGAAAGACCGGCTCTTCATCGCCCGTCAGAACATGGCCGCCTGCATCCAGAAATGTGCGGACGATGAGTTTGCAGAGCGCAAGGATGCGGTCCTGAAATGGTACAGCGGCGCGATCCATGCGAATTCAAAGTCGCTCCTGGCGCTGGTCGCCGCAGGGCCGGGTGAGCCGGAAGAGCTGCCCGGGGGCTACCGCAGGCGGCTGATGGCGTTTGGCGAGATCGGCAATGAGGATGTCTTTGATCACTTCAGCGTCTACGGCTGGGGGGAGGCTAACTGCCTGGCAGAGTGGGACGGGAGGACATGGCGCTGCTTCCTGACGGGGGCAAAGGCCACCTATCGCGCGGCTTTGGCGCCGAGGCACCTTGACGACATCATGCTGCTGACGGGTCTCCCAAAAGAGCAAATCCCTGATGTGCTGCACGCCTGGGGCGGTCAGGACAGGCACAGCGGCAACCACCTGCTGCGGCGGATCGACCCGATGGATACGGATGTCCGCAATCCCTGGTGCCGCAAGAATTTGAAGCTGGAAGTCAACATCTACCTCTCGAAGCGCGGATACAACCGTGTGCTTAACGGAACATACTGAGGAGCCACAAAGATGAATCTGTACCAAAGCCTCGGGTTTCGCCCGTTCGGAGACCCGCAGCGCCGCCTCATGCTGGTGCTGCGCACCCATGACCTGTCCGGAACCGATTACGAACCGCTTTTCTCTGTTTCGGAAGAGGATGCTCGCGGCATCGTGGCGGGGTGTAATGCGATCCGCTTCATTTTTGGCGACCCTGAGCCGCTTGCGGCGGGTAATCAGGTGGAGCCGATTGAACTGGCAGCGCACCATGACGGCCGTGATAAAAAACGCCCTTGGGTCCTGGTTGCGGCCAATGAGGGCGGTAGGGAGATCGCACAGATGAGCGGCCGGTCTTTGGCGCTGCTTCAGCAGGCTGGCGCCTTGAGCGAGGATCTTGTGTCGAAGCCTGCGAAATTCTTTATCGCCTGCGACCGGGCGGTGGAGGTCTTGTGCGAGGATGAAGCGCATCCCAATCGCAGGTCCCTGGATGGTAGCGCCGCAAGTGACATCAAGGCGGCAATCGAGGTGCTTCGCAAGAGCAATGAGGGACTTATGAAGGGCCCCTACCACCTTGAAGACGCTGCGGGAGAGCGGATCCATTGCGGCATTCCTGGTCATGACGCGCGCAATTGGCCATGTACGGACTACACCGGTCAGTGCCGCAGCTGCGGCCATGCGTTCTTGGGGCCGAAGCGGGCGCCCGCGTGCAAGCCCTGCTATGACCTGATGGGGCGGCAGGCGGCAGAAAGCCCCATGCCGAAAAGCAATGGGGGGCTGACTGGCCAGCCCGGTCTTGCGGCCGCGGCTGCGGACTTTCAGCATCGGGTGCAGCCTTGGCTGCTGGAGTGTTTTGGCGAGAAGATCAGTAAGGATCGCCAAGAGCGCAACCACCGCTTCCTGGAAGAGGCGCTTGAGCTCGTCCAAGCCAATGGCTGCACGCGGTCCGAGGCCATTCAGCTGGTTGACTACGTCTTTGACCGGCCGGTTGGCGAGCTGCATCAGGAAGCCGGGGGTGTCATGGTCACGCTGGCAGCGCTCTGCTTGGCGGCTGATCTGGACATGCATGCCGAAGCCGAACGGGAGCTTGCCAGGGTCTGGACCAAGGTGGACAAGATCCGGGCAAAACAAGCGGCAAAGCCAAAGTTTACCGGGGCGCCAGCCCAGCCGGGCCGGTTGGAGCAGCTTTGTGTCAGCCCGGGCGATCTGCGGGGGATGATCGAAGGCGATCCTGATTGCGCCGATGGGGTGATCGCCGGAGCGCCGGGAAATCAGCCTGGCCGGACATCCGGCACCCCTTCAGCTGAGGATGAAAACGGCAAATGAAGACAATCAAAGGTGTGTTCGGGGGGCGGCAGGGTGAAGGCGGCAGGAGCAACACGCTCGCATTGTTCGCAATTGCCATGTGTCTTGCGATTTCGGCTGAAGCCGTAGCGGTTCTGGCGGTCCTTGGGCCGCGGGCAAGTGCTAGCACTTCGGCTGAGTGTTGCGAAAAAATGAGCGGTTCGCTGTATGGCGGCCCGATGAAAAGTGATCGCGCCGGGTTGGATCTGGTCGGCTTGTTTCGCACGGAGACAATCGAATGAACCAGAAGCTCTTTGTGGCCAGCCACCGGATTACAAGAAATGACGGCACGCCCCGGCCGCCGGATGGGGCGACTGCTGCCAGTATTGGAGACAGCTCCGATTTCGGCAATTGCCAGGAATGCGGGCATGCCTTTGCCGGCCCGAAACGGGCGCGATTGTGCGCGATGTGCGGAAAAAATGCACCGCGTAGAGCGCAAGGAGAAAAGGGCGTCTTGCGAAGGCTGCTGCAGGAAACGGATGAGCTGAGCCTTGAAGCGGCCGCAGAGATCAACCGCCTGCGCGCGGAACTGGAACACGCCCGGTCCTGCGCGCGCAAAGCCGCCAGCGTCAGTTGGCAAAACATCTACAGCGCTCCGGTATTCGCCGAGGGTGGGGCGGAGCCTCGTGACCATCTGATCATTGCCACACATTACCAAGATCCGGGCCGGAGGATGGTGGCACTCGGTCACTTCGAGGATTGCGAGTTCGTTTTGGAGAGCGGCGAGACGCTGGGCTACGAGTGGACGCCCGAGCTCTGGAGCGATGCCCCAGAGGGGGCGACCCTGGAGCCTGCCCTTCGGTTTCCCACGCGCGACGAGGCTGCAGGCTGCCCGCCGGGCAAGGCTGGTCCCCGGCGGTATCTGATCACATATGCCGATGATGCCGTGGGGCCGGAGCATTTTGATGATGAGGCGGCGGCGCGCGCCCGCTTCGGATCGCTCAGCCAGACTTTCAACGTGCGTTTCTTTGCCGAGGAAATGCACCGCCCGGCCGAGGTCGGCAGCCGTCGCGGGATTTACATGGCTTCGAAAGCGGTGGCCCACGGTCCGCGCTGGCAGAAACTGCGGGAAAGCCTGCCCGTGATTTCGACCTGGATCGATGAGAGCGCTCCGGATGCAAAGCTTGATTGGCCTGACCTTTGGGCGCGCTGCCTTGCGGAGGCGACATCCGCAGAAGTGCTGATTGTCTACATGGAGCCGGGCGAGACGCTGAAGGGTGCTTGGGTGGAAGTCGGGGCGGCGCTGGCGGCCGGTGTTCCGGTGATCGGGGTTGGGATCGAGGATTTCTCGATCGCCAAGAGCGGGAAAATCCTGAACTGCGCCTCGCTTGAAGAGGCGATTGAGACCGCGCGCGGGATCATGGATGGGAATGCGATCGCGGCTGATGTGGCGGGAGCGGATCATGTCTGAGGATTCTGAAGTGCGCCGGATTCACGAACGTCTGGCCTGGGCGCTGGCCAAGGTCGATGGCGAAGAGGATCTCGCCGAGTTCCTGCGGGACCGGGACAACCCGCCGCCTTCGCAGGAAAATGCCTTCGAGGACTACGTCGGTATTATCCGCGACATGATCGAAGTGTCCGGCTTGAACAGTATTATCACCGTGGCCGCGGCCGTGGCCCTGCCCGGATGCAAGCCGGGTGAAGAGGTGCAGCCCGACATCTGCCTGCTTGAGGAGTTCATTGCTGAGCGCGAGGTCGAGGTCGCGGATATTGACGGACAGATCGAGCGGTCTGAGCTTACGTACAGCCCGGATCGCGGCAAGCGCTGGCGGCAGGCGGCCCTTTATGCGCGCCGCTTCAAGGTGGATGAAATCATCGCGGCCAAGAAGCTGCGGCTGAATCTGCTGCGGAATGCGGATGCGAAGGCACCCGTGGAAGCCGGACCCAAACCGAGCGCCAGGGCGTACAAGTCGGTGGAGAAGCGTCTCTCAAGCAACCCGGAAGCGGTTCAGAAGCTCGAAAAGCAAGTGAAAGCCTTGTCTCAGGAGCTGGACGACGCCCGCAAAGCGCGATTGGAAGAGAAGCGAAAGCGGGTTCATCAGGTCGACAGGGTGTCTCTCGCGAGAACGCATCTTCTGACCTACCTCAGGGAATATGCCCCGGATCAGGTGGAGCGCGCCCTGCAGGGCTGTTCAGCCCTGCAGGAGGCGCTGGATAGCGGGGCTGCATCTGCACGTGAGCTCAATAGGCAGGCCCGGGAAATTGCTCCGGCGCCCGAGGCGGATCACTCCTTGCCCCTGGACGGCCAGCTGTGAATTGCGACCTGGAAAAGCTTCGGGGCTAAGGATTTTCACGCCTCCAAACTAAGATGCTCTGAGTAAGAAATGGAGAGTTGCCATGCAAGTGAAGCTGTACTTCAAAGATATCGATGGCGATGCGGTGCCTTACCTGTGGAACGATGAGATGGGCCTCAATCACCAGGAAGACGGCAGCCAGCGCATTGCCTCACGGAATGACATGGAAATTGCCAGGATGAACTGCAGCAACCGGTCCCGCTCGATCACGATCACCGAAGGTCGTCAGGCTGCGCAGACTATTGCATTGATGGCTCAGGGCGATGGTGCAAGGTCGATCATGACGGCTATCGGGGATGACAATTGGGCAGTCGGAACACTGCACATGGATGGCAGCTATGATGATGGCATTCCGAAGATCACGGATCTTCGGTCATACGGTGAAGAGATTACAATTGAAGCCGACGATGATCTCGCCGATGCCTGCCAGTACGTCATGCTTGCCGAAGAACATGAGCCGAATGTGGTGGAGATCTCGCCGCAAGTTGCGGCAGAACCTGCATTCTGTTGAGGGGCAAATCATGGATCGTGTCATCGCCGGCCGTATGATCGATACGGAAACGCTCTCCCTGTCGGAAAATGCGCAGATCTGGGAAGTCGCTTGCGTGGATTTCCAGATCCATCTCAATGAGGATGGCGCGGTCGCGGAAGTGGGTGAGGCGCTCCATGCGCTGGTCGACTACCGCGGGTTTGACGCCAGGAACTTGCACCAGAGCAAGGAGACGCTTTCCTGGACCAGCCGCACCCGGGCCGGGGATCCGCTATGGGACTACTGGCGCCAGACGCAGATCGAAGGCCGCCAGCTGCCCGCGCCTGCCGGCGTCTCGGTCATGACCCCAGAGGAGCTCTACGACGAACTTGGGGCGAGGGCTGCGGATTGGGTTCCGGTGTGGTTCCGGAACTCTTCGTTTGACGTGCGCCGGTTGGATCATCTTTTTGGCGAAGCTGGTTACAGAAGCGTGCCGTGGCATCGCCGCCAACAGTCTGACCTCTACACGGTCATCAACCTGGCCAAGCAATTGCACGGCTATGAGGATAATCACCCGGCTGTGGCGGAGCATTGTGCCCGGCTGGATGCGGTCGCGCAGATCGAACAGCTGGCCGATGTCATGAGGGCCCTCCGGCTGGGGGTGTCTGAGCCGGCGCCGGAATATGCGATGTGATCTGCGGGCTCCCGTACGCTCAGGCCGGCTCTCGGGCCGGCCCGTCTTTCCAGTCCGGTTTCAGCTGATATGATGAGGCGGCAATTTATCTGCCCGCTTTGAAACGGACCAACTTTCATGAAGATCGATGACAGTTTAGCCAGAGGCTACGCGCGCCAGATCTGGGACCAAGTCAAGGCCGCGGGTGATAAAACCTCCGCAACGAACTCTCCTATTCGAACTTTGCGGGAGCGCAAAAGGCATTGCTCGGAAGCGCTCAGACCCTTCAAGCCAATTTTGCTTGATAAGGTTGCGCGCAAAGACTTCATGAACCTGTCCATCCTTTGCCTGCGTGCGGCGCAGCGCACCGACTGCAATCAGCGCGGGATCGGCATCTGCACCTACTACATCGATTTCAACACCGGAAAGGACAGGATGTTTCCAGACCGTCCCGAGGGGGTGTGCAGGAATGAATTCTCCGTTGCGATGATCAGCATGCATGCGGTCCAGCGCACCGTTCAAAGGGCTGGGGTTCGGACACTCGATGACTTTCGGGGTGTGCTCGGGGGATTGCCGGGATGGGTGTCATTGGCCAACCTCCTCAATCATCAGGGGCCATATATGGTGGCGGTGGAGAATGGCGTCTTCTGCTGCGACACGGTGATCCCGGCTGCCGGGCGCGAGGCCAGCGGAACGCTGGTTAAGACATTCATCGGCATCGATCAGATGACGCCGATGGTCTTTAAGCAATGGCAGGCACTGCGGCGGATCTGTGATCTAACCGGTCCGCCGCGCATTGTCCGCCGGACGATTGACCTGGAGCCATACAAGTCGCCGTTCCGGATGATGGCCGAGGAAGGGCGGCGCTATGAGGCCTGGAAGGCTCAGAGGCGCGGTGATGATGTGCCGGGTGTATTGGAGCGGGACGGGACCTGAGGGGCCCGCGTCATCTCCTGATATCCATCCTCGGACTGCCCGCCGTCGGGTTTGAAGCCGAGCCTTTCATAAAAGGCAATGAGCCACCCGCCTCTGGCCGACCCGGGGCGCCAGAACGCTTCGAGCGCGACCTGGCAGCCATGCTTGTCGGCGAGCGCCAGAATCTGGCGCAGGATCCGGGTGCCATGGCCCTGGCGCTGAAGGGGGGCATCGACACTGATCCTGTCGAGCCAGAGTTGTCTCGCTCCGCATGGCGCCACGGCAATGCGGCAGATGCCGCCGTCAGAGGTCGGAAAGCAAATCTCGCCATAGGGATCTGGATCCCCGTGGCGCTCTTGCAGCTCTGCCATGAACCCTTCGGCCGGTGTCATGTGCTGCCGCCCAGGAACATGCCGCAGCTGGCTTTCACGTCATAGCCTACGCGCGACACGACCTTGCTGCCGGCAACAGCCATGCGGCCACCGATCCGCTTGAGAGCGGCCGCATAGCGCTCTTCGCCAGCTTCCGCGCCGGTGCGCGGGGAATAGGGGTTGTAGCGCACCAGGTTCAATTTGGCATCGAGCCCGGAAGCTGACACGAAGTCTGAAATCTGCTCGAAGGTTTCATCCTGATCGTTTTCGCCCTCGATGAGCGCCCAATGCAGGACCACTCGTCCGCCGGCGCGCTTCTGCCAATCGAGCAGCCGCTCCAGCGCCGCCTGCGGATCCATGGCGCGCGGAAGCCATCGCCGCCGGAAGGCGGGATCAAGAGAGTAGAGGGACCAGTACAGGACAACAGGAGCGTCGCCAAAGGCTGCGGCAAGATCGGCATCGTGCGCATCGGTGGGCATGATCGTTGAGATATTGATCTTCAATTCCAAGTCTCGGGCGCCTGCTGCATTTTTCGCATATCTTGAGAAGTCGGCAAAGCGGCTCATGAGGCCATAGTTCGACAAGGGCTCGCCGCGCGCCATGAAGTTCACGTTGATCCTGCCCGCGGGTTCCCCATGCGCATCATAGTGGGCGAGCACCTGGTCAAGCTGCTCCTGAAGCTCCTCGATGCGCGCCGGCGTGAACATTGTCTGCCCTGTCTGGGTCAGGTGGCAGAACCGGCAGGCGTGGCGGCACCCGCTATGGGAGGAGAGGTAGGCAATGAAATACTCCGGGCTGCGGCGCACGTAGCGGCACTCGTGAAGGCCGCCGTCCGGCGTCGCCCGGCTCCAGTTGACGGACGCGTCTTGGCAGGAAGCATGCTGCTGCCATGTTGAGGAATTGGGCATTGGAACAATCATCAAGCTTGTGGGGCCGGCAAGTATGGCCCTCTTGAAAAGAGAGCGGCTGCCGATCGGCAGCCGCTTTGAATTTAACAGGGTTACAGCGGGAACGTTGAGCGACTGCCAATTTTGTTACCCCTGGCCTCAAGGGCCAGATCCGTCCCGTTTGCCGTTTCTTTGATCAGGCGAACGGTCAAGTTTTCGCTGTCTCCGATAACCTTCAGAAGCGCCTCCAGAGGCACGTCGTAGAAGGTCTCGCCATGCAGGAAGTAAACAAATCCTACTTGATCCGCTTCGGCCATTCTGCGCAGGCGCGTGGCGGTCAGGGAGTAGCGACCGCATTCTCTTTTCGCAAGCTTGGCTTTACGATGAGGCGCGCGGAAGAGGATGCGGTGCCGTTTGTTGCAGAATTCGTCCGTAAATTCCTCAACCATGTCCGGAACGTGCTTGTTCACCCAATTGCGGATTTGGCTGCGAGTTTCCTCTTCGAAGCCGCGGGTTTTCGGGGCCTTGGAGCCGTCGTCCGCTCGCCAAGTTGAGGCGGCCCGGGTTGATCCGTTCAGGATTGTGGCCGCGCTGGCCGCCGACTGTACGGTGACATTCCTGATCAGGATACGGGTATCCGGATGTTCGCAAGGCCTACTCGCATTCAGCGCCATCATGCGCTCCTGGCGATAGCTCGAGTTTTTGATCTTGGTCGCCCCTTCAACGGCTGTGCTGATGGCGCTCCCGGCCAGAATTGTCATCCGGCCATCCGCGTGCAGGATTGCGTTCGCGGTCAGGTCGTCACCAATTTTCTGGCTGTAACGGGTGCCCTGCGCGATGCCCGACGCTTTGACGGTATCACAAAACAGGGAAGTCTGTGCCGTGCCCTCGGCTGCGAGAGCTGCCGGAGCCGCCGGAGCCGCCGCCACCGGTGCGGGTGCGATTTTCGCATTCACCGCGGCAATCATCGTTTCATAGGCGCCAGCGGCCGCCATCAGGCTATCGCACGCCCGCTGCATGCTGATTTCAATGTCACGGCGGTTCGCCAGAATGGGCTGCATTTCGTCAGCAAAAGCCAAGGGGTCATCTGCTGAAGCTTCAGCATAGAGCGTCGAGAGCCGCGTTTTCATACCGGAAATCATGGCGCCGATTTCCTGGGACACGGCCTCCGGGGATGGGGACGGGGTCGCCGTCTTGGTGATGGATTTCGAATACAATCTGTTTCTCCTGCAATGGATGGGGGGATCATATTTCTGGCCGGATATTGCTGCAACAACATTTTTCGCAAATATTGGACGGGTGAACCTTCCGCATTGAAACCGGCTCTCATTCCTGCCGTTATCGGCTTGTATTTCGTTTTGAATGATGGTTATCAATTGTCAATTGACTACTTTGCGAGAAATGAGATGAGCACAAACATCGATCTTACGTCTTTGAACCGTTCTGAGCTTGAGCAGCTTCAAAAGGATGTCGAGAAGGCCATCCAAGACTATGATGCTCGGATGCGGACAGCCGCGCTGAAGGCAGTCCAGGAGGCGGCCGAAGAGTATGGCTTTTCATTGGAGGACTTGTTCGAATTGAAGTCGAACCGGAAAGGAAAAGCCAAAGTCGCTCCGAAATACATTAACCCTGAAAACCCAGCTGAGACATGGACCGGTCGCGGTCGGCGGCCGCAATGGTTCCAGGACGCGTTGCAGGCCGGAAAAACGCCTGAAGATCTGGCTGTTAGCTGATTTCAAGTTCCCACTCCCGGGGTGAGAGAGACCTTCTCCACTCCGGGAGCGATTTGCTGGCAAACGTCAAGAAGTCCTCGGTCTCCGGTTTTTGAAAGGCTCTGGCGTCAGGGGAATCGTGGCGGGTTGCTGGGATTGCTATCCAGGATAACTTTTCAAGCCCTGCCGGCAGAATGCCGATAGCCGTGTGCCCTACGTTGCCGTGGAACTTGGATTGAAGCGCGTCCTGCATTCGGAACGCCTCATATCCCTTTTGCGCGAAGCGTTCGAAGTCGGCCACACGATTATGCGGCGCGTAACTGAAGGCCCCTTCCGACCAATCCGGTGTTTCCACCTGGATGTCTTCTGCGAGGGCAATGATCAATAGCCCAGGCATTTTCCAATCCGCCGGCATAATCTCTGGACCATTGCGACCGAAGGTTTCCGAGACCTCGTAGATCCCGTAGTCATTGGCGCTGTACCCCAGCGAAATGAGGTAGTCTTCGTAGTCTCCTTCAGTTGGCCAGCCGGGAGGTATGCGCCAGGAATGCGCACGCTGGCCGTCCCATGTCACATCCATGTCTTCAAGTTTCGCACCCGACCGCTGAAGTGCCCAATTCATGGCATGACTGACGCCGCGGGTCGGGCGCAGGTGGTCATCCCGTTCGTAGGCGCGCGGGGCGGAGATCCATGCGGTCACACCGGATGCGGGGATGTAGGATTGGGCAACGGACGGGGTCTCTGCCATCCAGAACACATTGTCGTAGTCCCCAGCCCGGAGTGGGCCCTCGATCGCCTCACATGTGCCATGGAAGAAGATACCGCGCTGGCGAATGTCATCGAATGTGCTGCATTCAGCCAATGCGGCCATCACCGCATCAGGATTGCGCCCCTGAGGAATGTCCATGTCGTTCAGCTCCTGTCTGCCTCGGGGAAGGCTACGGTGCGTCTGCGAAAAAATAGATAGAGAAGCTGCTTTCAGCATGGTAAGGATATGCGAAAATATTACCGCTAGGAGATTTCCATGCCCTATATCACGACCAGGAAGATCCCAATCGTCAGCCATATCGGCCATCTGGCGAGGGGCAGTGATGAGCGAAAGCCATCCGTGGATGGGCCTGGTGTCGCGGTGTCGACATGTCCTGAACTGTGGCGTTCGATCAAAGGCCTGAACGGACCCGAGTACGTTTTGGAATACCCTCCGGCCGAGTGGATCGATGTCATGAGTTTCAACGGAAGTGATATCGACGAGCTCACAGCCTGGATGCGGATGAAGCGGTACATGGAGCCTGCGCAAGTCTGGTCGGTCACTTGGTACGACGAAGACGCCGGGGACTTTTCCGAGTTCAAATCCCTGAACCGGGCTGAAGCGGCAGCGAAGGTGGGCCGGACGCTGGAGCAAGAAATTGCAGCCGCAATGGATGGCGCCGGAGCAACCGACTGTGAAGACAGCTTTGTGCTCACGCGCCGGGCGATGGCGCGGCTCGGCGGCGTCCAGAACTGGCCAGATCCGTTGCAGTGGTTTGATGCGGCAGTTTTGCTGTACGCGAGGGAGGTGGTGCTGCCGAAGAGGCCCTTCGTAATGGGGGTCTGGTGGGATCAGCCGCGCAATGCTGAAGCGGGCGTTGCCGACTATGGTGTCCTCTTCCCCGAACGCGCGCATCTCTTTGAGATTGAAGATGAGGAGGGCGAAGTGCGCAGCTTCAGCGAAACCTTCCCGGAATTCGCTCCGGACAAGCATGCTGGCGTCAAGCTGCTGGACAAGTATGCTGCACATTTTCAGGAGAATGTGAAAATCTGAGCGTGGAGCGGATCGGGAGAGCACCATGAGACTTGTAAATGCCTTTGAGGCGGTCATGCAGATGGTTGGCGAGGCGCAGATCGAAGGTCACTTTGATCTTCAGGCGGTCACGGAGGCCGAGGACTTCTGGGCCAACAACTGGGAAGACCTTGCGGAAAAGTATGATCGTCCTGGTTTGGGTGCCAGCCTGCCTTTCGAAGGCGCATATCCGATGGATGAGACGACCAGGCTTCCTGTCGATGAGGGCAAGGGTCCCAGCATGGGCCTTGTGCTGCGAAAGGCCTTCGTTGAAGCGCGTGATGCATTCGATGACGAGGTGGTCCTGGATCAAGACACCGGGGAAAGCGTGAACCGCATGGAAGCGGTCCGTTTCATGGCATCTTTCTGGGTCGCCCATGGCGAAGAGATCTGCAGTCAGACTGCCTCTTTTGACGTCTCCTCGCTCATGGAAGATGAAGGCATGCAGCTGTAAGCGCGGGCCTCATCGCCCTAAGAAAATATTGGAGTTCATTCATTCGCCGATAGCGCGATGCGAAAAACAGAACTATGATGCCCTCGTGATTATTTACTGCCGGGGCCGTAGCGATGCTGAACTTCACTGATTGGTTCCTGGTCCTCTTCCAGCCGATGCCGGATGTCACGCTTCAAAAGAAGCTGGTCCAGATCGGGATGCCGGAAGGGTACTGGGCCATTCTGCCTTTGTACCTTTTTCTCCTCTTCGTCACCGGGGCATTCCTTGGTGCGGCGATCCGCCGGATCATGCGATCCTGGCGGCAAGGAGAAAATACCCAGATTGTCAGCTTTGCTGCGGGCGCCGCGGCGGCGGCGTTTTTCCTGGGCGGTCAAATCCTGGAGACCTTTGCCCTTTTTGCGCCATCGCAGGAGGTGATCAATCTCCGGGTGGGGGTAGTGCCCTCGTTTCACGCCGTTCACCGGGCCCTTTTGCCTTTTGACATCGAGGGCATCACGCAGTTTTTCATCGAAGGGAACTTCATGCGAAAACTGAAGCTTGCGTTCTTCTACTGGCAAGAGGACAGCCGGGGGCTGTTCATCTATCCAGTCATTGCGCTGGCTTGCGTTCTCCCAAGGGTCAGGACGATGGCAATCCCGGCACTGGCGGGGGCTTTTTTCATCGCAACGGTGCTCCCGATCATCATCGGTTCATTTTCGACTTCCCTTCTTTCCGGTCTGGTGATCTTGGCACTTCTGTCCTTCTTTTCGGGGGCATTGATTACCTGGTTGCAGACCCTGACGGGCAAAGGCTGAACTCTTCATGGACATGACAATCCTTATCGGGCTGGTTGCGGGTCTCTTCTTTGCAATTTCGGCCGCTGAACCTTTGGCGGCGCGACTGCGTCTGCCATTGGCGATTGTGCTGTGCATGATGGGCGCCGGTCTCGGTTTGGGGGCTCTTGCTGTGCAGCAAAGCCCGGCTGCGGCGCTCATGGAATGGGAGCTCCGGCGGGTGCTGGAGCTGCGTATTCCTTCGAACCTCTTCCTGTCCGTCTTCTTGCCGGTGTTGATTTTCCAGGCGGCGCTCAGCCTTGATATCCGCCGGATGCTTGAGGACAGCCTGCCAATCATGGTGATGGCGATCCTGGCGGTCATCCTGGCCACCCTGACCGTGGGCGTGGCGCTGACGCCTTTCAGCAGTATCGGCATCTATGGCTGCCTGCTGATCGGGGCCATCATCTCGACGACCGACCCCAGCGCGGTGATCGACATTTTCCGCTCGATCTCGGCGCCGCCGCGGCTGGTCCGCATCATCCAGGGGGAGTCGCTGCTCAACGATGCGACCGCGATCGCGCTCTTTTCGTTTTTTCTGGCCTTTGTGACCGCGGGCGTTCCCAACCCAGAGCCGCTGGAAGTCGCGGTCCAAGTGCCCTTGATGATGTTCGGCGGCCTTGCTTGCGGCTGGGCGGTGGCGCGTCTTGTCGTGCCGGTAATGGCTTGGATGTCCGGCTGGCCGACTGCCCAGATCACCATGTCTGTGGCCATTCCGTTCACCGCGTTCCTGCTGGCGGAAGCCATTGGATACTCCGGCGTGATCGCGGCATTTGCATCCGGTCTGGTGCTGAACCTGATGGGGCAGCGGCGCATTGCGCCGGCGGTGTGGAGGCAGATCACGGATGCCTGGTCCTTGATGGCTCACTGGGCAGGGGCGCTGATTTTCCTTTTGGCGGCGCTCTTGATCCCCAGGCTGCTGGAGACGGCCGTCTGGACGGACATCTGCCTGATTGGCGCTGCCATGCTGGCGGCGCTTGTCTCCCGTGCGGCCGTATTGTGGGGCGTGCTGCCGGTTCTGACAGCAGCAAAGCTTTCCCCGCCCATCCCCGCGCCGTACCGGGTGACAATTCTTTGGGGCGGGCTGCGCGGAGCGGTGACGCTGGCGCTGGCGCTGGCTGTGACCGAAGCGATTGCGGTCCCGGCGGAGATCAAGCGGATGGCCGGCATCGTGGCCACCGGCTACGTACTCTCGGTGTTTGTGATTCAGGGGCTGACCTTGCGGCCTTTGATCCGCGGCCTGGGGCTCGACCGGCTTCAACCAATCGATCAGGCCCTCTCGGATCAGGTCATCGCGGTTGCGCTGCAGGATGTCCGCGAGGAGGTGTCCAACGAGGTGCGGGATCGCGGCGTCGATCACGAAATCATCCGCTCCGAGGCCAAGCGGCTTGGGGAGCTGACCCAAGCTGCCGTTGAGCGCGCGGAGGAGGCCAACAAGGTGCTCGACCGCGAACGGATTGCACTCGGGCTGATTGCCCTGGCGGGGCATGAGCGGGATCTTGTCGCTGAAGGCGTCAGAGATGGGCGCATTGGCTCTGAGCTGCAAATGCGGCTCACGCAGGATTGCGCGCGCATCATCGAAATGACGCGTACCGGCGGCCGGCCGGGGTATCGCGCAGCGGCGCGGATTTCGCTGGGGGACGGGCGGCGCCTGCGGCTTGCTGCATTCCTGCACCGGCGGTTGCGGCTCTCCGGCATGCTGGCCGCCATCACCGCGGAGCGCATCGAGGTCCTGATCGCGCAGCGTGTGATCCTGGAGGATCTGCACCGCTTTGTGGACGGGCGCATCCGGCGCATCCATGGAAAGCGGGTCACTGAAATCCTGCATGAGATCCTGTCTCAGAGGCAGGAGAAGGTGAATGCGCTTCTTGAAGGGCTGAGCCTGCAGTATCCGCAATATGCCGAGGACGTCGGCCGCCGATGGGTCCGGCGGATGGCATTGCGGCTGGAGGAAAAGGAGTATGAAACGCTGCTCGCTGACAGCCTGATTGTTCCGGAGGTCCACAAAACCCTGACGGAGCGGATCGCCCGGGACCGTAAGGCGCTCAGCCGCCGCCCCAGGCTCGACATGGGAATCCAGAAGGGCGCTCTCCTGCGCCGTCTGGAGATCTTCCGGGACATGGATGACGCGGAGATCAAACGCCTTTCACGCGCTCTGCATGTGCGCCACGTCGAGCCGGGGGAGGTTCTGCAAGCCAAAGACGGCGCGCCTGCGAAAGTATTCCTGATCGGATCCGGGGCGGTGGAGGTGTCCGGCAAGACCGGTGATTACCGCCTCGGGCAGGGGGACCTGTTCGGCCATATCTCCTTGCTCGCCAAGGCGCCGCGGCGGGCGGAAATCCGAGCCCTCACACATGGCACCGTGTTCGAGCTTGAAGAGGTCCGTTTCCAGCGGCTGCTGCAGCGCAATGAGCCGCTCAGGAAGAGCGTCCTCGAAAGCGCCGCACGGTTGGGCGTGAATCTGGAAGGGGCTTTTGACAAGGTGTGGAAGCCCGCCTGAGTAGACCTGTGCCTCTCATTCATCCATAACGGATCAGCAAAGCGAAATAACTGGATTCAGGACCTAGAATGACCAGGGTTAGTAAAGGCGAGCAACGCCGAAGAAGCAAAGCAGCCGCGAGGCAGAATAACGAGCCTCACCCTTCCCCTTCAGCAGCTGAAACAAGACCGAAAATCGGTCTTGGGCTTTCGGCAATGCTGAGCAGCTTCAAGTCTGAAACCGCAGAGCTTCGGAAACTGACGTCCTCAGCTATTCAGGCGGCAAAGAGGGCCAAAGCACAAAACACTGCAGCTGAACCGCAGAAGCTTTCATTCGATACGTCCTCTCAGAGAGAGATGGCGCTTCGGCTGGGGCGCATTCTGGATTTGGAGATGCTGCGGTACAAGGGAGAGAAACGGACAACGATCCATGTGCGTGCGACCCCCGATTTCCTGGATGAGTTCTTCGAACCGCTTTTGGCAGAAATGATCACGTGGCAGAGCGCCTTGTCTGCGGCAGCTTCGACGGAAGTAGAAAGGGTTGTTTTCCAGGAGGCAACCGGGAGGGACTTTTCCTATGGCTGCAGTTTCCACGGCATTGATACCTGGCTGAAGTAGGGCGGGTGTATTTCAGGCAGAAAGTGACGCAACGTCCGAAAGATTTCGCACCCGAGCGCGCCGCAAGAATAGCCGGCCCTCTATTCTTGTACTGAGCCGATGCTATTCTTGTCTTCCGCGCGGCTGTTCTTGGTAATTGGGCATTTAGCAAGAATAGCCGCCAAAATGCTGAAAAATATAGAAATTTGAGATCCCTTGGCCGCCCGTTGACAGCCGTGGGATGTCAAAGTTACCTGCCGGGAAACTGCTTTGAAAGGATCCCGGAATGACCCAGAAGACCCACAATTTAAACCCCTGGCTCCCGGCTGTCCCCATTGAGGAAAGCGTCCGAGACAACGTGGTCGTGTGCCTGGAATGCGGCGAAGCAAAGGTTTTGCTCAAGCGCCACCTTAAGATGGAGCATGGCCTTGATGAGGCCGCCTACCGGGCGCGCTGGAGGCTTTCGCCAGATCATCCGCTTGCGGCCCCATCCTATCAACGGAGCAAGGAAGCCCATCTTGCCAAGGTGCGGAAAGGGCAGGGCTGAAGATTCAGGTGCGATCAGGGCCCGCAGATGCTTGGACCCTCCGCTTCGGCTGCCGGCTGCAGGTGGCATTCAATGACCGCCTGCGCCAGGCGCCTGGCGTCCGCGGCGGCCCGGTGCGGGCCCTTATTGGCTTTGAGCCAATCTTTCATCCGGGCGATGTTTTCCTGCTCAGTCCGCCCGTTGAGCGCTTCCCAGATCGAGATGATCCGGATCTGGCCCGCGGCGCCGCATGTGGCCATCAGGCGGTCGAGCCAGGGCTGATCGTTGCGCGGGCTGTCACTGACCACGACGGTGCCTGGCACGCTGAGGATCTCCAGCATGCTGCGGGCCACCGACTGCGCTGCTGGCGCATCTTCAAGGCTCTCCCGCGCAATGCCGTGGATGGCCTGCGCATAGGGGCTCCAGATCGCCTGGTCCCAGCTCTTATGCGGCCGGATCAGGCTCCCGTGGGCGAGGGCCTCATAGCCGCCTTCGGCGTCGGGGGAGCGAACGATCGCAGCGCAGCCGATTTCGACCGGCCAAGCCTCCGGCCCGCCATCGGAGGCCTCGATGTCCAGCAGGGCCAGATGGGGAATGAGCTGTTCGAGCTTGTGGCGGCGCCGTTCCTGCTTAGTTGCCCGCATCTCAGTTGAGCTCCGCATCGTCGGCATCGGCCCTGGACGGAGCAGGGAGCTGAAGATCCATCAGCGTCTCCAGCATCAGCAGGCCGGGCTTTTTGCCGTGGATCAGCTCCGGGCACGCTGCAAAAGGCTCGTTCGCTACATGCGGGCTGATTGTGGCTTCAAAGGCGGCCGGGCTCCAGGCGACCATCGGCCTGAAGCCAAACCTGGCGGTTTCCCGTCCCATGACGCGATCGCAGATCTTCAGCGCCTTTTCCTCCGAATAGCGGGCGCCGCTCATCAGGGCGTCTCCGTTCATGAAAAGGCTGCCGCTGGTCAGCGCGCGAAGCAGGCAGTCCTCGCCATGATGTTTCGCAAAGGCCTGCAGATCATCCTGGCCCAGCCACAGACGGCAGGCGAGCAGCGTCCCATGCCCATCAAAGATGCTGCTGTCCAGTTCCACCCGGATCATGGCCGGATCAATGGCGACCCTGCCGTCCTTGACCTGCCCGAGCAGCCAGCCGATTGCCTCGCTCCTGCGCTGGTGGATGGCGTGGCGGACATCGCGCTGGCTGTCGTTTTCACCGGCTGTGACACGTTCCGCGATCGGGAACTCCGTTTCCGGGCATGCCGCACGGTGCGCCAGGCGGCGGGTGATTTCGTTCAGATCCGGGCGCACTTCGCCGCAAGCGGCATTCCAGTCCGGGATATGGAGCGTTACAGCTTCCTGGCTGCGGTGCGCAGCATCAAGAGAGGCACGAACCGTCACATAACGGATGTCCGGTGCTGGCTGATAGTCTGGGGCGTCCTGAAAGGTTTGCCCGAACAGGTTCATGTCGTAGGCGCACTCGACGCTGAGCAGGTCCGTGATCCGCAGGGTGAACCGGTTGCTGATCTGGACCATGGATTGGGCTTCAACGGCGCCTTCCGGGAGGGTGCCGATATAGGCGGACCTGGCCGTGCGGATCTGTGCCTCTGGAGTGAGGGGGTGCGGTTCGGTCTTCATGGCTGGAACTCCTTGGCTGCTGCGCCGGCCGGGGCTGGGGTATCCTCCGCCGCGGTCTGATGATGCCGGTCGCGATGGCTTGTCATATCCGGCATTGCAAAGCTTCCGGCTGCAAGAATTGGCAAGGCCTGAGAGGGATCGCGGACAGTGACAGTTTCATCCGCTTGAATGTCGAACGCATAAAGCGTTTCGGCGTCGCTGTTGAAACGCATGCGGGCGCCTGCCGGGATTGTCGCGCGAAAGGCCGATGAGGTGTTCGCCAGCCGATCCAGGTAGTCTCCGGCACCGGCTTTTGAAAAACCGCCCTTGATGAGCATTTTTTCAAATGCGCTGCGGGGGCCGCAGTGGAACTGGCCTTCGTCAAACAGCTGCTTCAACCCGGCGACAGCCCCTCGATAAACGATCACCCCGTCAGGCGCTGCCTCAACGGAGATGCTCTCATCCTGGCGCAGGTTCTGCCAGGTGATGCCCATTCTTTGGGTTGAAAGAGCGGCGCGCAGCGAAAGAGACAGCATACTGTCCCAATAGCCCTCCGCCAGAAGGCCGCATTCCTTGGCCATTTTTTGCCAGGCGGACCATGCCTTGTTGCCCTCATCGTGATCGATACCGTCGCCTTGAAAGGACATCAGGCCGTAGATTTCGAACGGGCTCTTCTCGTTGTCGAAGACCACGTTCACAGGGGCAGGGATATTCTTGGGCGCGGCCAAAGCGGAGCCATCCTTGTTCAGCAGAACGGGCGTGAACCCCTCCAGCCGCAGACGCAGGTAGGTGCCATCCACCCATGAGCGCAGGCTTGCCGTGGTGCTCATGGGCATGCCTTGGCCGGTCAGATAGCCCGGAATCTTCTCGATGATTGATGCGTTGAGCGCCTCATATTGATCCTGCAGGATCATCGCGATGGCCTGTTTGTGCCCTTTGATCGCTGTGTCGATGAAGATCTTCGCGAGAAGGCGGAAATCGAATTGACGGCTCTCACCCCGCAAGGCCCGGTTCCAGGCCGCGGTGAGGGGCGCATCATGACCCAGGTCATCGATCGGCGCGAGGAGCCCGGCATCGGCGCGCGCTTTCCACAGCGGTTCGATAACCTCCTTCTGCAGATGGCAGGCATAGACCTCAAGCGGCGCGTCCGCGCCGTGAAGACTTGTTCCGGTCTTTGTTTCCGAGATGATGGACTGCAGGGCGTTCTCGATGTCCTTCGCGGTCGGTGTCGGGGTCACTCAGGGCTCCATGTGTTGATAGGCTTGCAGTTGGCAGCGGCAATTCCCTGCCGCCGCCCCTATGGGTTACGGGGTCGGTGCGGCATCTTCCGCGGAGGCTTCCGGGGGTTGGCCGATGTGGCGCAAAATGGCCTGCTGGCGGCGCAGGGCGGTCTCCTGGGGAGTGCTGATGCCATATCCCATCCGCTCGACCGCCTGGATCCGGCAGGACCAGCGCAGGGCTGCAAGGCGATGGGGTTCGTCCAGCGCCTCAATCCCGGGAATAACCTCCTCGCCCAGCGATTTACGCAGATCCTCTTCCGTCTTGTGGCACCAGGCGTCGTAGCCGAGGGTCAGGCCGCGCAGCGTTTCGTCGGGGCAGTCCTCGGCCAAGGTTGCGATTTTTTGCAATCGGCCCATGAATTGCAGGGATGGAAGTTCTGGCGGCTCCGCTGTCTGGATGGGTAACCGCAGCTCAGCCGCCTCGTCCAGGATCTTCTCCTGCGGCTCTCCGCGTCTGTGAGCGTGCTCCATGTAGCGCAGGATATGATCGTGGTGAGTTACGGTGTAACTCAACGGGCCTTCGAGGCGGATGCCCGCCTCGCTGCGGGTCAGTGAGGTTTCTCCCCGCTGAAAGCGCAGGGTGATCATACCCAAGCCGGCTTTCATCCGCGGCTGCGTGCTGATGCCATCGTCCAGCAAGTTGTCGATAAACTCGAGCAGCGAGGCGGACCGTGCCGCACAATGTTGGATGTCGGAGCGAAGGGCCTGATCTTCTACACTGCTCATGGCTCAACTTCCTGGTCCTGAACCGGGTAATGCTGGTCCAACCACAGATCCATGCTCGCCGAGATGCCGTCCTGACTTGCGTAACCCTCCTCGTGCCGCGATGAGGCGCTGAACAGCGCATGCTGCCGGTTTTCGGTGCTGATGTCGCCGCGGCCTTCAAGGTAGCCGTCGAGCCAAGTCAGATCCCGGGTGCAGAAGGCGACATAGGCGCCCGGGATCTCCTCGATGCCGCTCTGAAGGTCTTTTAGGAAGTTCGCCGGATTGGGCTGCGCGGCGGCCACAGCCTTGATCTGCGCGATGAGCGTCTGAATAGCGCTTTGGGACATGAGGGTTCTCCATATTGGCGTGCGGAAAGGATCGTCTGGAATTTCGAAAAGTGAAAAGGTTTTCGCTTATCATGCCCCGCACCCTTGCGCGGCATGCCAAGAGCGGTACCCTTTAGCGCGCCATCACCCGGGCGGGCCCACACGCGCGTCACATTCTGGTCCCGGCGGGCAAGAGACTGGTGCATGGATGCTGGCCTTCGTGTCTTCACATTTCGCGCGCGCCATAAGGCGGGGCGGGCAGGCGGGCGCCGTTTGGGAAGCATCGAACATTTTTTCGCACATCGCAACGAGAAATGCTGATTGAATATTTTTTTTCGCAAATGCAAGATTGCATGCACAGCCGATCTGAATTGAACTGGAAACCAGCATGACAAGCAACGCGTTTACCTTCAATCGCACCCCGTTGGACTCTTTGGTAGAGCAGCTGACGGAGGATGAGCGCCTCCAAATTATGATGGAGGGGGATGAGTTCGAGCGCACCGGCAGTACCGGCGACACCCTCCTGCGGCGAAAGGCCCAGGAATTCACACCGATCGTCACCGCTGGCATGCACAAGTTCGATGCGACTTTCATGTTCCTGATCGTATGTAGCTGCCACAAGATCCAGTCCGTTCAGGCGATCGAGGCCGGTATGCGGCTCGGCCCGCAAGATGTGGCCGCGCCCTGAGAAGCCGCGGTACACTACGGCCGCGAGCCGGTGAACACCGTCTTCGGGCTTTCAGGTGTTGCGGTAAGGATGCACGCAAAAGGAGATTTGTGTCGGGCCACTGCCCACATTGGTCAGTTGGCAGACACTGAAATTTAAGAAAGCACTTACCGCCTCCGAAGTGCTTCAGATATTGAAAAAATGGCCGACTCGGTTTCCAATTTATCCTCGTAAGACATGATTGTAATCTGGACCGCACAAGTGCGTACGGCACTCCAATCCGAAATCACAATAAGCTCTGATTTATTTACGGGTATACGAGACATGTGTGATACTCCATTCTCTGGATCGGCTATGCCCGATTGTCGTAACTGCACTACCCGATCATCGCCGGGCTGCCCATATGGACTGCGCTCAAAGAGCTTTACTGAAACTATTTCAAGTAATTCTCTATTGGCCGTCGGCGAAAAGTCCATAAAGCTGATAATTACTCGGCCCACAACATGGTCCGGGTAGGAAATCACAATGGTATGCACGCTCTCGGTTGCGCGTTGCAGATTGTGTTCTCCGAAAGAGGTAAACTCCTCCACTGCTTTTTGAGCTAATGATTCACAAACCGCCGTAGAGGCTGCCGCCGATATGGCAAAGGATTGCAAAAAAAGCACGATAGTTAATCGAACTAAGAACAAACGAGACATTACCCCACACCTTTCAGAGTAGTTTCTCAAGTTGAGATAGCCTTCATCGACCCAAGTCAAGGCCATGGTGACTTTGATGGTGTGACCGCTTTCGATAGCATCAATGTGTCAGGGAGGGTCTGCGATGAGGCGCAAAGCAGCCCGCCTCAAAGGCGTTGGCAGGGAGACAATCGCAGAGCTGCGCTCAGCCCGCAGCGGGCTGCTCTTTGAACTGGCCGGCGTGGCCAGGAAGATCGGGACAGCCTTGGGTGTCAGCAGGAGCGGCAAGGGGCTGCTGGTGGAGTTCTCTGACGGAGAACGGCTCTGGCTTCCCAAGGCTAAATGCACGGTTCTTGAAGGCGGCAAACAGGTTTCTGTACCCTGCGGTCTCATTACCGCATCCAGGGAGTGGATGAACCATCCACCGCAGCCAGCTCCGCCGCGGGATCAGGCGGGAGCAGAGATGCCGACACCCTAGACTGAATAGGACAAGGCGGTAGATACGCGCAATGCGGTAATTGCCTTTTTCGCACCGTGAGAGCATCGTTTCTTAAACACGCATATCAGGCCAGAATTCACGAGGATCACGTAATGAAAAGGGTTTATCTTATTGCTGAAGAAGGTCGGCCCAAGGAGCTCATGGAGCAGTGGCGCGCGGAGTACCTGGCCGGCATGAAGGCATATCGGGCCATTGGGCAAGAATTCGGGGCGGTCAGCCCGATGGGATTTCCTTTTGAACGGCCCACTGGCTTTTCATTCTCAGGGCGCAATCAACCGGAGGGCTGGATCCAGCCTCAGGCCAAAGGCTTCAGTCGCCCGAAGGTTGCCAATACAGCCGATCAGGCGCGCATCAATGCCATTGCGTTCCCGGTCCATCCGGAGGAGATGCTGTCACGTGAATTTGGCATGGCCAGCTCTGTGAAAATCGAAAAGGACGGGCAGCAATCGACCCTTTTACTGGCTGCGCTACGCGCCTTTGGCTTCTGCTGGACAGTGCGCCCGGATGGCGAGCTGGACAATGTTATCGTTTCGGCGCCGGACTTTGAGGAAGTCCTGAAGGATCCGAAGATCCGGTGCATCAAGTGGTTCCCGGAAGGGACCGGTCCGGAAATTCCTGATGGCTTCCGGCAGGTGACCGAGGCGGAGGTCGATCTGATCTTCGCGGAAGCGAAAGTGAAGCGCGAGAAGTACCAGTCTGTCGACCGCGAAATGGCCTTGATGTTCGACGTTCACACGCCCTCGGATCTATTTCAGGCCATGGGGGTGGCCATGAAGCAGTATGGCCGCAGCCTGGTCGTGGATTTCGACTGCGGCGACACGGGGATGGGGATTTCCATGCGCTATGAAAGCGAGATGCTGAAGGTGCATCCTGCGCTGGAAAAGGCCATGTTCCGGATCGCTCCGCATCTCATCAAATGCAATGCGCAGGACTGGGATGAGACGACGATGTCCTCTGGTCGGATCTTGTGGCGGCACGGCGAGGACCCGTTTCTGGACATGGATGATCAGGAGAACGACTGGTCCTACGAGAGCTACATCGAGACCGACATGCTCGCCGATATGGAGTTTGAGCCAGAGGTTGCCGAGCAGGCGCCCATGCTGGTTCAGGAGTGATCACATGGTTGCGCTGCACAACCGGCGCCTGACGGCGCGGGATATCTGGCCGGACAATATCTGGGACTGGGATGATGAGCTGCGGGTGTCCCGCCAGATTGAGGCGCGTCTTGTTGATGAGGGCGTTTCCGGGATCGAGCTGACGTTTAAGCATTCAGACGAGATGATGAAGCATCGCCAGAGATCTGCGCCTCCATACAGCGAGCAACGGAAGATCATGGCCCGCATCTACCCGCCAAAACCTGCTGCTCCGCGGTTTGGCGAGGAGGAGCTGGAGGCCATCATGGAGCGCTTTGCAATGGCCAATGACGATCTCGGCCGTCAGATCCACGAGAAGGCGGCAGCGATGCTCGGCCGGGAGCCAAGAAACGAAGAGACGCCCGGTTTGGGCATGTGAAAATCAAAGAAAGAGGGTGTCCTCATGGTAGACTTGCGCAAAATCATCTCCCCGAAATCCCGGATGGAAATTCAGGAGCGCCGAGAGCGGCGCATGGCGTTCCAGGCACAGGACCGCGCCGGCATGGCCGCATCGCTCATTGCTTCGAGCCGCGCGCTGGCTGACAGCGGCCTTTTCCATAGCTCGCCTGACTGGAGCTATGATGAATGGGCGATCTACCGCTGCATTCCGGCACTGGCCAAGCGGCTGGATCCGGCGCTCGAGCTGCGTGCCGACGAGATCGCCAAACCTGAGGAGAAGCGTGACCCGCTCACCTGGATCGAAGATGGCGATGATGAAAAGTTGCTGAGCTCGATCAAATCGATCATCGCCAACGCCAGCTTACGGCGCGCCTACGACGGTCCTGAGACGGTGAAGGCCGCAGCCGAAGCTTTGCTCGATCCCCGCTCGCAGGGCTGCGATATCGCCGTGGCAATGGATACGGTCATTCCGGGCAGCTTTCCGGAGCGGACCGAGGCGGATGAGCGCGAGCCGCTGCCTGGTGTGCAGCTGATTGCCTCCTATTCCAGTGGCTATGACCAGGTGATCCAATACGCCGAGGCGGTAGCTGAGCTTGAGCAGGGTTTCCGGGTGGCCGAGTCTTTGCGGTTGGGCGAAGAGCTGTCCGAAGAGGATGAGGCCTTTGCACAGCGTATGCGGAGGGTTTCCGTCAGTGAGCTCGACTTCGAGACACTCAGCATTCAGGCGTATGACGGCACGGTTCTGCGTGAACGCGAATTCACCGCCGAGTCCGAGCCTGCGCCCGCCATGTAAGGGCGGCGCGGCAAACAGCTCTTTTCTGAACCATTCTCCGCAATCGAGGCATCAAGAGGGCGCGACACATGGACTTTCGAAAAATTCTCTCACCGAAAACCCGCGCCGAAATGCGCAGGAAGAGGGAACGCACCGCGGCCTTCCAGGAGCTTGGGCGCAAAGAGATGGCCCAGGAGCTTCTCCAGGCCTGCCGAACCCTCGCCGATAGCGGTCTCTTCAAGGGGGGCGTGCCGTGGAGCACCGAAGAGTGGACCATTTACCGCTGCATTCCGGCACTGGCCAGGCGCCTTGACCCCTTGGTGGATCTGCGTCCTTCGGAGATCGCCAAGCCCGGGGAAAGTCCGGATCCGCTGACCTGGCTGGAAGGCGCGGATGATCAAAGACTGCATGATGTGGTCCGCCTGATCATCGACCACGAACGCTTTTCGCGCGCGGCCGACAGCCCCCTTGAGGTGAGGCTGGCGATCGAACTCCTGCTTGCGTTTCGGGACCGGGGCTGTGCGATCGCCGTGGCTATGGACACGGTCCTTCCGGGCAGCTTTCCGGAGCGTATTCAGCTGGATGATCGCCCGCCGCTGCCTGGTGCGCAGCTGATCGGCACCTACGGCAATCATGATCGGGTGCTGCGCTACTCGGAGAATGAAGGGGAGCTTGAGGAGCTGTTTCGCGTGTCCTCGGCCATGCGACTGGATGAGGAGGTGACTGATGAAGACAAAGGCGTCGCGCGTTTGTTGCGCTCCTGGCCTGAGAGACTGGATTTCGATGCGCTGAGCATTCAGGCTTTTGACGGGACTGTTCTGCGCGAGACCAGCTTCGCTTCCGAAGAGGAGCCTGCGCCCTCCATGTAAGGCGGGTGGAGAATGAGAAAATTGAAGTGCGAAAATGTTTCCCTCGAGAGCCACGTTTTGCTATTTTGGATTGGCTCAGGCCAGACAGCCGGTCCCCGGGAGCTCCCGTTTGCAGCTTGGCCATCGAGCACCGATGCGAACTGAAGCCTTAGAGACAGTCCGATCGCCCGCCGGGACCAGTACAGCAGGACGAAAATAGGCTTCCGATGACCTACTTCAATCGGGGTAAACTGACCCTTTCCAATAACGCCATCAAGTGCGCGGCCCGGTGTCTGCAAGCAGAACCCGCCCGGCCTGATCGCGCGGCCATAGCGATCCGCCAGGCTCTCTGTGAAGACGCGACAGGCGTCTTCGAGGTGAACAACCGCAGCAACCTCAAGGGGCGGATCTCCGTTGATGCGCCACTCACCTGGGTAAGCGGGTGCTGCGGGTCCGGCAAGAACGAGCTGGTGCATGGTGCGTCACGTTCTGCGGCGCGTAATGGGCGCCGGATTGTGATGATTACCGCGGACGCCAGAGTCGTCCAGCGTTGGCACAAGGCAGACGTCAGGGTCATTGATTTGCGTGAGATCGAATTTGACCAAAGTGTCGATCTGCAGGCGCTGATTGATGCCAGTTTGGAGGATGGAAGCATTGCCTGCCTGATCATTCTCATCCCCGTCTTGACCAAACTTACTACGGAAGCGGCTGCTGCTTTTGATCACCTTTATCCCCATGTCATGAGCCGTCTGCCGAAGGGGGCGTTTTTCATTATTGACGAAGTGCTTCTATCTCATGGAACCATCAATTTCTTGGGGGGAATGAGAAATTCACTCAGCAGCTTGGGAAGCTACGCGATGATCACGTGTTTGCGCATCCCGGCGGCTTGCTTGCCAGAGGTCTCGAGCGAAGACTGTTACATCCAAATGCGTGATGCTTGCAGTCAGAATGCTGCCGTGAGCTGCCGGTCGATGCGGGAGGGGGAGGGCTTGCTGGCCCTGAACGGAGAGACAATCCCGATTGAAGGAGACTACGAGTTCAGCGTGTCACCTCCACAGGTGTTGTCCGATCACGTACTGAGTGTCATCAAACGCCTTGAGGAGAGGTTGATCAAAGGCGTGGCGCAAGGCCACATCGCGCACCTGGAAGCCGTAGCGCGTTCCTGCGGGTACCGCAGCTGGCACGCTGCGCAGGGCAGGCGGGCCGAATAAGTTCCGCCCCGCTGCTTTCAGGAGGCCGTCACATCCAGCCCGGGCGCGAGCTTTTCTAGTTTTAGACCATAGGTCTGCTGGATAGCAGCAAGCAGGCTTTCAAGGCCCTCCTTGGCCGCTTCGATCAGCTGGCCGCGCATTTCGTGCTCCAGCGGGCCGGTGGTGAGCCGGGAGATCCGCGCTTCGAAATGGCGCTGCGCGTCCAGCTGCGTCTCTGAGCGCGTTGCTCGCGGCTCGCCATCGTCGAGCTTCCAGTGATCGGCCTTCCGAACGGCCAGGTAGGTGAATGGCCAGGGGAACTCCCGGCCGCCGCGTGTGATCATGTTGCCTGCTCGCGTCATGAGCCAGGGCAACTCCCGAACCTGGAAACTGGCCGCACCGGCCGCCTCGACCTTCAGTGCCTCCGTTACAGCGGCCGCCTGTTCGCTTCCCATGGCCTCGATGAGACCGGGCTTCAGTTCGTCCAGGAACTCCTCCAGAGGGCGCGACGCGAGGCAGCGGTTGATGCAGCGCGTGAAATGCTGCTTGACCTCCAGAACCGCGCTGGCCGGGGTCTCGTGGTCCACCCCTTCGCTGAGGTTGCTCACCCACTTCCCAGTGTGGGGGTGCTTCATGACAAAATATGTGAATTTCCAGTCATCATTTTCGTCAATCTGCCAAATGCATTCCCCGCCAGAGAAGGTCTTCCACGGGATTTCGATGGCTTCGGGCACGATCCAGTCAGGCATTCTACACATTCTCATGAGATAATTTGACATCAGGATAATAGAAATTCGCATATTTCAAAAGGGAAATTCACATCTGCAGGGCATCGGAATTCAGCATGATGCGCACAGGTTGACGCTAAGTAAGGGGAGCTGAAAAACGCTACTATGTTTAGATTTTCGCAATCTACGCTACTATGGGTTGTAGAAAATGCGGATTTCTCATGTTTGGAGGTGGAGATGAGGTTGTTTTCAATGATTGCGGGGGCGCTGATATTTGCGCTTTCCGCAGGCGCTGCCGCCGCGGCAAGTCAGGACGGTACGGTGTCCATCGCGCGTCAGCAGTCTGAGCGGATCGACCGGCATGGTTTCTGCAAGATCGTCAAGAACCAGGGGCAAAGCACCGTGATGATCCCGGTGCGGTCCAGCACGGAATGGGCCGTTGGCAAAAACTCCTTCCTTAGAAATGAGCATGCAAACCTCGTGATTGAGGAATGCAGCTGCGCGCCGGATGATCGCAACTACGTTGAGGCGCAAATGCTTGTTGGGTACGTCCAGCACACAATCTCGCCGAGCGGTGAGTATATCGCTGCTGTGCATTCGGGCGGCGGTAACACCTTGCGTTTTCTAAAACGAGATAGCGGAGGCAATTTCTCGGTAGTTGATTCATTCAGCTTGCCTGCCGGAACGATGGGGGGTGTAAGCAGCATGGCGTTCACCGCGGATAGCCGAGAGTTGAGGCTTTTGAAGCTGAACGCCGGGCATGAAACCTACCGCAACAACGGGTCCGGCTGGAAGCGAACAGGCAGTGGACAAGCCTCTTTCCTGCCAAAAGAGAATGGGCAAGCGTGGGGTCATTTGGTTATCAGCGGAGATGGCTCAACTGGCGTTTATGCGCCCCGCCATCACACAAAGGGTTACTACGTCATGTCAACACCGGCCAATGGGGACTGGTCGTTGGAAAAATTCGTTGACGGGAAGGACGTCAGCCCTCAGGCAGAAAGTGATGTGGGCGTCTTCGATTACCGACCGGGAGGGATGACCGTAAATGAGCAGGGCGACGTGGTTACAGTCCGGATCATCGACAAGAGTGTCCCTGGGGGGAAAGGGGTTGCCGTCTACAGAAAAACGTCCGGCACGTGGAAGCTGATACAGACAATCTGGGCCTATCAGGCTGCCCCCAATACCGGGTACAACGGGCAGGGATATGAATGGCTGGTCGGAGAAGTTGCCCTCGCAGGAAACGGAAAAGTGTTGCTGTTCACCACAAGTGCATTCAGAGGGTTGTCCCAGGAGCGTGCCCAGTTTGCCCGTTACAGTTACTCTGGCGGAAAATTCAGGCGGGAATACGATGAGACCGTTTTGAACGCGGCGGGAGCAGATCCCTTTGAGTATGTCGCTGTCGACGGCTTGGACTACGCGGGTGATTATGGCTACCGCAACCACAGTCGCATGCCGTTTAATGACATTGGCCACCTGACGTTTTGGTCTCTGAGTGGTGCCCCGAAAGTAATGTCTCCAAGCCCAATCCATTATAATGAGAGCCAATATTCAACCTACTTGGAGCACCAGGCAATCTTCCCGATTGCAGCTGAGGGGGAAGTCTTTGCCTTGAAGGTCTCAAGAGTTAAAAGCAACCCATTTACCGGGGTGGTCATCTTCAAGGCCGACTGCACCAAGTAGCGACTTTAATCAGGCCACCTGAAGCTGCCGACTAGCAACGGCTCGGGTGGCCTGCTCTAATTGGGTTTCGCGACATTCATGTCTCTGAACTGATCGACTGCCTCAATAAGAGCCTGCTCCTGGTACGCGAACTTTTCTTCAGAGGTCTTTTGAAGCTTGATGAGGTTAATCATTTTCCATTTGAAAGCCGGGAGTTCGATCACCCGCTCCCCGAAAGCTCGATCTGGGGGCAGATCCGCACCTGATCAGCAGCGTGCGCAACCTCAATGGCGAGCCTCCGGCGCCGGAGAGGGTGGCCGCAGGCGATGGTTTGGAGCCATAGGTCCATCCGGCTCCACTTCTCTGATTGCTGGGTGCATTGGCATTGTTGCCTTTGAGCCTTGCCGGATGCGGATCATCTTGTATCGTCATGCGCCAACTGGGTAATTGAAAACGCACCCCTTGAAGCCATGATCAAACACCTATTCCGTCTTTTTGCGCCTGCTATTCTGTTCGTGTCATCCCTGACAAACGTCAGCGCAGCGGATATGGAAAGCTTGCCAGGTCTCGTTGAGGGGCAGAGACTTATTCTCATTAAGGGCCCCATCGAAGAGGGTGATGCCCAGAATTTCTATCGGCTTACAGAAGGCGCGACCAGAGTCTCTGTGCTTCTTGACTCGCCCGGCGGCGTGGTGCGGGAAGGTCTTTCGATTGGTGCCGAAATCGCCATGCGTGGGTTCACGACGCTGGTCCTCGATCAGGGCGGCTGCTACTCGATTTGCGCCATAATCTGGATATCCGGAGCTCGCTCCTACATGTCTCCGAACGCCCAAATCGGCGTCCATGCGGCATACCGATCTTCGATCGAGGCCAATGGTTCAGCGGTGATCTCGGAATCCGGGGTCGCTAACGCGGAGATTGGCGCCTATCTCAATGAACTGGGCCTGCCGATTGAGGCTATCCGGTATTTCACGATTGCCGGGCCGGATGAGATGAGGATGATCACCCCGGAGATTGCCCAGGTCTTTGATCTCAGGGTTTCCATTCAGGACGGCTTTCAGACTACCCCTTGGCAGGACCGTGCTACGCCAAACATGATCCTTGGTAAAGTTATGTCCTACATTGGTTTGTCCAATAGCTGCGCCGATCTACTGGGATTGGATGCACAGGCAATAGAAGCCGAAGGCAAAAGGCATTTGCAGAAAGGCCACGAGATCTTTGGTGGTGAAATTTTTGCCAGCAAGCTCTCCCTTTTTGTAGAGCAGGAAAAGGTAAATCTCGAACGGCAAGGACTGCCGCGGTGGTGCCTTGCCAACGAAAAGTCCCTGCGCGACCAGGGGCTTCCAACGTTTGTCAACGGGCCTAGCTACGATTGCGGCAAGGCCGCAACCCTCACTGAGCGGACAATCTGCTCCTCGAGGGATCTCTGGCCGATGGACAGAATGATGGCATCTCTCTATTTCCGGTTCCGGGCCAATATGGACGGACCGCGCGCCTCAGAGTTTCTAAACACCCAGCGTGAATGGCTGAAACGCCGAAACGCCTGCGGTGCCAACATCTCTTGCCTTGCCGAGCGATACTCATCACGCCTTTTCGACTTCGGAACCTGAAGGGCTGTGCCGTACTCGCCAGCATTTGCAGGCGAGGTTTTCTGCTCAGAAGCTCGGCTCATCCGGATTCAGAGCGACCTGTTTCCCGGCCTCCGAAAATGAGTTCTCTATCATGCGGATGTCTTCCGCGCTGCAGCCGCGGCGCTCCATGACCTGCCGCCAGTTTGCGGCAACCATCTCTGACAGCTCATTGGCAATGGCTTCCGCCTGATCACGGTGCAGGCCGAGGCTTTCCGCCCCAGCTACCGCCGCTTCCAGCGTCGCATTGCGTCCGGATCCTGCACGGCCAAGGTGGAGGAACATTGCTCGGGAGCTGCTGACCTGAAGAGAGGGGGTCACGTCATAGACCGGGCTTGGCACGTAGCCCTTGCCGTCCTCGTAAAGGAAGGCATGATTGCGGTAATGATCATCGGTGTTGCCGCAGAGGACATTCATCACCATGCGGCGGAAGATCTCCTCGCCGATCTTGCGGCTGGTGCTGCCGCCGCGGGCGCGAAAGGCGTCATAGATATCCGCGTAGCCGGACGCGCTGCGGTCCAGCTCATGGGCGCCGAGCAGCGTCAGGGACGAGATCATATGCTTGCTGTGAAGCGCGCCGGCGTCATCGAGGTATCGATCAAAACGCTTGAGCATCAGGGCGGGCCGTCCGGCAATGGTCTCGATGCGCCGCTCGCAAACTTCGAGACCGGCCATTTCGCAGAGATCAAGGCAGCCCGCCTCCGCGCTCGCCATGGAAATGCGGTCTCCTTCTTTTCCAAATTTCACGAGCCAGGGAAAGTCATCAATCATGACGGTGCCTTTGGGGCGAGCACCGCCCATATCGGAGCCTGGGGCGATGAAGTCCATTAAGGGCTCGGGCGCCTCATGTGCCTGATCCCTGACAACCTGGTCGACGAGCGCTTGAAACTGCTCCAGATCTCCCAAGCTGGGAGAGAACTCGGGGAGGTGGAAAGGCAGCACCTGACCTGGTCCGCTCGGATTGCTGCCGAACCGCAACGCACCGGCGCGGGTGCCGCTTTGAGAGGCGAGGAGAAACTCCGCTTCCATGGCCGGCCGGTTCAAGCGACGCAGCACGTATTTGTCGATGAGAGAGCGGCCCCAGGCATCCGGAGCAGCATCGCGAATTCCATTGAATAGGCTGAAATCTGCTGGCGCGCCGATCAGGTCGTCCGTCAGCGGGAGTTGTACCGGATCGATCGCGATAGCATTCGCCCGTTCCAGGTAGCGTTTGCCATAGGCAAAGGTGGCCTCGCTGAAACGTCCATCCTCAATGATCCGGATCATCCCGGCCGGCACGGTTTGACCGTTCAGTTCGATGAAAACAATTGCCTTATGCTCCATTGGAAGCTCCCCTTCAGAAATCGAGGCCGCCCATGTCTTTCATAGCGGGCGGGCGGATGCGCTGGCCTAGCCCGAGACGCGCGGCGCGTTGGAACTCAGGATCTTCCTCCTGGTCGAAAATACAAAGCAGACGTTTCTCAAGACCCATGATCCAGGCGGCCATGGCATAGGTGCCAAAGCTGACGCGGGGGTCGCCCTTTTCCAAGCGGCTCACCGTTCCGCGCGCGACATTCAGGCGCTCAGCCATATCGCCCTGGGTGATCTTCCGAACCTTTCGGGCCGCAGCAATGTCCGATCCGACTTGCCGGAGGATCGGTTTGAGGGCATCTGGAAAGGTATTGTTGATGCGCCGGTTATCCATAGCCATGTCCTACACAGTGAGCCTTATGGAGTTTAATGTACGCTGTGTGAGACATTTTTCAATCCCGACGGACTGATATATCTCTCTTGCTGCCGGTAAATGTCTCACAGGGCGATCATAACCATCTATACGGATCTCTGTGTAAGGCATGGCTGGTTCAAAATGTCATCGTGCGCGGGCTGTTGACCTTGGAAGGCTGCCGCTTGTTTAGTTCTGTCAGGCTGGCTGTCCGCTGGATGATCTATAGTTGAGAAGGCATTTCGAGATGGGTTCCTTGAAAAGCGCTCTGCGCCTCCTGCGCAGGCTGATTGCGCCCGCGCTTCTGGCGTTCTCCCTTTTTTTGAACATCGCCCTGTTTTTCAGCTCATCCGTCTATGGGTTGGCCGCCTCGGCGGTAGAGCTCGTGTCCGGCCGTAAAACCCTGGCCGCCCGCCAAGCGGATGAGATCGCCACCGTGCATGCGCATCTGAACGAAGAGCGGAGGCTTCGGCGCGAGGCGCAATCAGGATTGGCGCAAGCCAATGCCGACCTTCTTGCCGAGCGCCAGATGAAGCGCGAGCTGCGCTCAGAGCTTGCGGATGCTTCTGAGCTGTTGGCCGTATCCAGGGCGAACCGCAAGAGGGTGCAGGATGCTGCGGGTAAAGTCGCGGAGCGGGTGTCTCAAAGGGCCAAGCGGACCGCGGTGCGCGAAGTGGTCTCCATGCCGGGTGAGGCGATCCCCATCTATGGTGCGGCCGTAATCGCTACGGCGACCGCGCTTGAAATCAAAGACCTTTGTCAGACGTTGATCGATATGACCGAGCTGCAGCAGCTTTTCGACCCATCCGCCACTCCTTCGGAGGAGCAGCTGACGGTCTGCAGCCTGGAGGTGCCGCCCCGCGAGGTGATATGGCAAACTGCTATGAGTGCGCCGGGTGAGGCATGGGATCGTGCCATGAGCACGCTTCCGGATCTGGAAGATGTTCGCAGCTTCGAGATGGATGCGGTCGACTGGGCCGGCATGGGGCAGTTCCTCTCTGACCGGGCGGGGGCGATGGCCACTTCCACTGCAGACGCGGTGCAGCGGAAGTGGATGCAGTTCCAGAACTGGCAGGAATAGCACTCGCTCCTGCCGACGATCAGTGCAATAGCTCCTTGAGCGCGCGGATTGCGTCTTCAAGCGGCATTGCCCGCTTGCCGCTGGAATCCTGCAGCATGACATGTCCCACTTCAGCCTCCCGCTTTCCGATAACGGCATGCACGGGGATCAGCCGCTCATGCGCATCAACCAGGCGCCGCTGCAGGCTTTCGCCCCCGTTCAGCATGACCGGCCGTAGCCCGGCGCCGCGCATTGCGGCATAGGCCGCCTCGGCCGCTTCAGCCTGCGCGTCCGAGATCGGAAGGATCGCAACCTGTTCCGGTGCCAGCCAGAAGGGCAGGCGGCCGCGGTGGTGTTCCAGCATGATGCCGATGAAGCGGCCCATGCTGCCCAGGACCGCGTGGTGCAGCATAACCGGAACATGCAGAGCGCTGTCCTCGCCGACGTAGCGCGCCTCCAGGCGGCTCGGCAGGACCATGTCGAGCTGGATGGTGCCGCATTGCCAGGAGCGGCCCTGCAGGTCGCGCAGTGCGAATTCCAGCTTGGGCCCATAAAAGGCGCCTTCTCCGGGCAGGATGCCGGGTTCCAGCCCCGCGGCGCGTGCGGCTGAGAGCAGCTGCGCTTCGGACGCATCCCAGTCCGCCTCGCTGCCGGCGCGCTTTTCCGGCCGGAGGCTGAGGGCGACCTCGAAATCCGGGAAGCCGAGCGCCTCATAGACCTCCTTCAGGAGGCGCACGAAACGGGCCACTTCCGCTTCCACCTGTTCGGGTCGGCAGATTACATGGGCGTCGTCCTGCTCGAAGCCGCGCGAGCGCATAAGCCCGTGCATCGAGCCGGAGGGCTCATCGCGGTGGCACAGCCCGAACTCCGCATAGCGTGCGGGGAGATCCCGCCAGGAGCGGCGCTTGGAGTTGAAGATCTGCAGATGGCCCGGGCAGCTCATCGGCTTTAATGCAAGGTCCCGGCCCTCCGGGCGCGGAATAGAGTACATGTTTTCGCCGAACTTCTCCCAATGTCCGGATTGCTCCCAGAGTTCACGGGGCAGCAGCGCGGGGCTGCGCACCTCCTCATAGCCCGCGGCCTGCATCTTTGCGCGGATGAAATCTTCCAGCGCGCGGTAGATCCGCCAGCCGGCCGGATGCCAGTAGACCATGCCCGGCGCATTCTCCTCAATGTGATAGAGGTCCAGGCGCTTGGCGAGCATGCGGTGATCTTCGAGTTCCATAATCGGTGTCCTTGTTCCGGGAAATTGGGAAGCCGGACGGCCGCATGGCAAAACAAAACCCCGCGCGGCTGCCCGGCGGGGTTTGGGTGAGGAAGATGTGCTCAGCTCACGACCAGAAAACCCGCCTGAATGGCGTGGTGGTGGTCGCTGTTGTGTGTGCGTTCATCTTCTTCATGGGGCGCAGCTTACGGGGTCAGAAGTCGTTTTGCAACAACAGGTTCTGAAAATTCGCATTCAAGGGCTGCGCACTAGATTGCTCCTGGCGGATATACTGCATCTCCTCAGAAAACAGGATATGCGAAAAAATATATAGTTGCCCGAGTGCGGCCGTGCTGGTAGAACTCGTGTTGCGAAAAAGGAAAACAATTATGGCTCAGGCACCTTTCATCACGATCGCATCCGATGGCGGATGCTCTCCGAACCCAGGCCTCGGTGGCTGGGCCTTTGCGATCTACGACGGTGAGGCTGTTGAGGGGAACGAGCTGCTAGACGTAAGCGGTAACGCGGTAGAGATGGCGGGCATCGCGGAGCAATCGACCAATAACATCATGGAGGTGTATGCACTTGACCGGGCGCTCTGCATGATCATCTGTTACGCAGCAGTGGGCTGGGTATCGCCCCGTGAAATCCGGCTGCGCCTGGACAGCCAGTATACGCTGAACGCCTTCTTTGACTGGATTCCGGGTTGGAAACGCCGCGGCTGGCGCAAGGCGGACGGCAAGCCGGTGAAAAACCAGGAATTGATGATGGGGCTGGATCACCTCAAGGCTCAGCTGGAGGAAATGGGATTCAGCTTCCGCAACGACTGGCATCGCGGCCACGCGGGCGATTTTGCCAATGAGCACGTCGATCAGATGGTGCAGGCCGCCCGAGAAGAATATTTGGGAAAATCATAAACGCGGTAAAGGCGCTGCCTGAAAAGTTAGTTTTGGCAGACTGGATTGCGAAAAAGGAGAGTCGAGATGACAAGGCAGAGCAAGAATATCATCGCTGAAAACCGCCGGGCGCGTTTCGACTACCATATCGACAGCGACCTGGAGGCCGGTATCGTGCTGACCGGCCCTGAGGTGAAAAGCCTGCGCCAGGGCGGCGCCAATATCTCCGACAGCTACGCGGCTGTGGAGGAGGGGGAACTGTGGCTGGTGAATGGCTATATCGCCCCCTACGGCCAGTCGGGCACCTTCGGGGCTTTTGAGGAGCGCCGCCGACGGAAGCTCTTGGTGTCCAAGCGCGAGATTGCACGGTTCTGGGCCGCCACCCAGCGCCAGGGCATGACGATCGTGCCGCTTGCCCTCTACTTCAATGAAAAGGGGGTCGCCAAGCTGAAGATCGGCCTGGCAAAGGGCAAGAACAAAGCGGACAAGCGCGAAACCTCCGCCAAGCGCGACTGGGGGCGGGAGAAGGCGCGCCTGTTGAAGCAGGCGGGTTGAGCATATGACCTCGGCTACCGAATATCTGCGCCCAATCGAAACCGGCATGGCCCGGTCCGAGATCGAGGCGCTTGCGGAGCGCATTCGCATCGAGACTGGCGTCCAGACCGGATACGATCTGGACGAGCTTATCTCCACGCGCAGCGGCCGGGTGCGGCGGATCGACTTCGAGGATCACTGGCCGCATGCCCTTCGGGTCGAACCGGATGGGAGCTTTGAAGTATGCTTCTCCACGCACCGGCCTGCGCGCTGTTCAAACACCACGATGGCGGTGGAATTCGGCCATATTGTCCTGCATTGGCAGAGGGTCCGGGATCTTCATCCTGGTACGGGCATGCGTATCCCGGTCCGTATTGATGGTGCTGACGAAGAGCTAATCCGTAGCCGTCAGGAGGCGCGATTTTTTGCGGACGCGTTTCTCATGCCGGCAGCGCTTGCCCGCGAGGTCTTTCAGAAAGGGGGAGCCAATGCGGTTGCAGACACGTTCGGCGTAACCATAATGCGAGCTGAGGTGCGGATGACGCGCCTGCTCAAGTATGCAAGCTGACGGGCGTCAAAACCCTGCCAGGTGCCGCTACATGCGGCCGGTACCCGCGGGGGTCGGCCGCGCCGGCATTGAAGCCTTTGCGGAACGCGTGCGGGCGGGCGTTCAGATCGGCAGCGGCTTTGACTTGAAGGCATTGCTGGCCAGGAATGGCAGCCGCACGCAAATGGCCGACATCGCCGGCAAATACCCGCATGGCCTCCTGGTGAATCCGGACGGAACATTCACCGTCTTCCTCAGCTCATTCCGAAGCGCTTGCGAAAATCATGGCGTGATGGCAATCGAAATCGGCCATCGCCTGCTGCATTGGCCAAAGGTCCGTGCTGCCAATCCGGGCTATGGCATGTCCGTGCCCAGGCTTTTGGACCGTTCGGATGAGATGCTGATGCGCTGCCGCCGTGAGGCGCAATGGTTCGCGGCGGCGTTCTTGATGCCTGAGTGCGAAGTGCGCACGGCCTGGGCAGACGGCGGGATCGAAGGCGTTTCGGACCGCTTCGCTGTGACTGTTGACTGGGCGAGGGCCCGTTTGCGACGTCTCGGAATCGAACCTGAAACCGCAGAAATTTCGCGGGCGATGGATCCGCGATACGAGCCGGGCGCGGAGGCTCTCCTGCCGCGCTGATCCTGTGCCTGCTTCTTGTTTTCTCCCTCTTTGATTAGGGTGTCATGAGAGGTTGAAACGGAAAACGGAAAAAATTATTCGCATATCTTGCAGGGTGGCACTGCGATCGGTATATTTGCAGGCGACATCAGGCATGGAGGTCATCATGAGCTTTCTCGACACCCAGAAGTTCCGCGAAATGCGTGACCGGATGAAGGTCCAGTCGGGCGTTAGCGCGCGCCGGTTTGATCGTGAGCTCCTCGATGCCAGCCGGGATGCGGCCGCGGCTGCGCCGGTGGCTGATACCCTCCAGCCGGATGACTTCGTCACGCAGATGCTCGCGGATCAGCCCCAGGATGGCGATGAAGCGGGGTCTGATGCAGAACAGGAAGATCACTAAAGTCGAGGTCTCCGACCTTTTCTGGAAAGATCTGGCGGGCTTGCGAAAAACGCCAAACTACTGGGCGATCCGCAAGGGTATTGCGGAGATGATCCAGGCGGTATCTCGGGGAGATCCGGGGGGCGATAAGGCTTTCATCGGCGATAAGAAGGGCTGGGCGGGCATTCTGCACAAGCACCTGCCCGGCAAGATCATCCTCTTCACAATGTATCCTGAAGAGAGCACGATCCGTCTTTGCGCGCTCAAGAAGCACGATTTCTACGGATTTCGAAATGAGCGGAAATCCCGTGTGGAGGATGCCATCAGGAAGGTGCGCGGCGCGGCCGAGCGGCCCGCCAAACGCAGCCCTGAGTGGACCTCTCTGAAATGGCAGGATCCGGGGCAGATCGCTGGCAATCCGGAATTGGTCGAGCTGTCACGGGATGGGCTTGATGCTCTCTATCAATCGATCCTCGAGGAGCAGGATACGTTCGAGATCCTGGCGCGCCGGCTGGAACGCGAAAATATGTCTATGCGGCTGCAGGAAAGCTTCACCCAATCCTGGATGGATGCACTGATCGAGGCGCAGGGTGCTATCGAAGGCGAGCTGGTTGCGCGCGCCCGCCGCCGGGCGCCGCATTTGGAAGCGGCCGCTTTCGCCGATTGGGGCCGGGGCCCGGGATAAACCCGGCCGGGTGATACAGGCTGAATGCGAAGGAAATGACCTGGACTGAACGTCCAGGCCCTGAGATTTCACGTTTACTGCCGCTCAGTCTCAAGCCCAATCATGATAAAATCTGCCATTCTTGGGGGAGTACCAAATGTGCGCCGTTCCGTAGATGGTGCATGCTGGATCTTCCAGAATATCTGTGCCGATGCCGGGCTTAACCTGGTCGCTGACCTGGTAGAGGAGAATGGCATCATCCACGTCCGGCCGTTCGGGACCTTGGTCCCAGTAAGGGTGCCCGCCGAGTTTGTCCGTACGGAATGTGTGCATCCTGACTGTTGCGCCGGTTGCAATCGCTTCTGCTTCCGGGATCGTCTTGCCATCGGATGTCCTGACGGTCCCGGCAATTTCCGAGCGCGGCATCGCGGGGAAGTCCCGCGGATCGCCATCGAGATCCAGCTCTACCAGATCCTCAATGTGCAGCGTTTCGGTGAGCTCGCGCCATCCCGTAACCGGGCGGGGACTCGGAGTGAACTCCAACCCCTCAGGCCATTGGCGGGGCGCGCCCGCTTTCGACGTGTCTTGCAGGATCAGGGCGATATTTGATTGGTCTTCTTCGAAGTCTTCCCCGCGGAAGTAGCTCAGCAGACCATGGCGGGGTAAGCCTGGGATGACCGGCAGGCTTGCCAGATCCAACTGCAGGATAAAGGCCATCGGCTCATCCATATAGAGTGGCCATTCCCGCCCCTCTTCCAAGCAAGGCATCCCGAAGTAGCGGGTTCCCTTATGGTCAATATCGTCATCTGCAATATGCGAAAATAATTTACATGATGAGGGCCGCTTCCAGGATCCGCAGTGAGGGCTGGGCGCACAGATGGGATGGGAGCCTTTCTGCGCTCCTATGGGGCAATGCCTGCAACCTCTTCAATATCCGGCTCCAGAACATGGAGATGCGCTGCAATCTTCCCGGCATAGGCGATCGGATCAGCAAAAAGCGGAAGAGCGCCGCCGGGTGCTGCCGCCCAGACCTGGCCAACAAGCGCCCTGGGGTCGGTCGAAGGCTCCTGCGCAATCCCCACGTCGATCGCCCCTGAGGTCATGGGGTATCTTGCCAGAAGATCTTCAACAGCTGCGCGCTGCAGCTCCAGGTGATGAGGGTCCGCGTCTTCCAGTTTCTCCCAGAAGTTTCTTGCTGACCGGTTCCGGTTTGCGGGGTCCAGCAGCAGCGCAGGGGTCTCGCTGCAATAGTGGCAGGGTCCTTCCGCCGCAATCTCGCCTGCCACGATCATGTAGCGGCGCTCGTAAAGGGTTTCCGGGGCCGGGTGGATCAGGACGTCTTCGTCTTCCGATTTCACACGGATCCTGTCCTTCAGCTTGTCAAACTGACCGCCCGCGCCCGGGACGTAATACTGCCCGATCGGGTCCGCCATACTGCGCATGGCCGGGGAGATGCCGCGCGCACTGATCTCGTCCATGACCGCGCCCGCCTCGCGGGCGGGTACGATAACGCCTTCGATAGCCGCCAGCACGGCCGGGTCGCGATAGGCGGCTGCCCGGCGGCGCAAGACATCGGGCCTGTCATAGTGGTCCATTCCCCAGAGGGGTCCGTCCTCCTTGAAATCCTGCAGGGAGCTGAAGATCTGGATCCGGTCACCCAGCTCGCTCTTCAGGGCAGCGTAGAGCATTGAGTCTGCGAGCCGCATATCTGGCTCCATCTGGTGAAAAGGAGAGATATTGTAGTGGATCTGCATGGCGTTCCAGCGCTCCAGTCAGAGTGATGGCGCGGAGGCGGTGTCGCGCGGGGAAACCTCGACCTCATGCGATGCCGCAATTTCGCCAAGCCGGACATCGAAGTCCTTGACCCGGCCGGAAATCGCAATGCAGGCGTTGACCTCCTCAAGGATCTTGGGGCCCGCTTCCGGGTGCCGGATTGCTTCCCATGGGATGATCGCGACCTGGATACTGGGATCGATTTCACGGATCTCCAGTGCGCGCAGCTCGACCATTTCCGCGGGCCCATGCTTGTGCAGGCAGCCGCCGCTCCACTCGTCTGTTGTCCAGGCCAGTGCGAGATCGATGTCGCCCACAATTGTCCTGGCGCCGCCCGCATGAAAGAAGAGCTGCCCGGTGGCATCATCGAACCTGTAGTATGGGGTGCGGTCGTCATTCATCTGTCTTGATTTCCTCTGATGGGGTGGTCTTGATGCGGCCGAAGGCTTCGATGAACTGGTCCTGCATGTCTTGGGGCAGCAGGCGGCGTTCATCGCCCGGCATCAGCTTGTTGCTGACGTCGCGCACGACGATGCGTGCGGGGTTCGGCATGCCATCTGCCGCTTCGGCCTCCAGTTGGTCTACGGCCGTCATGGCGGCCTGCCGACAGGCCGTGACCGCATCATTCCAGATCTGGATTTCACGCTGGGTCATGGGTCGGCCGTCAGGGGCGCGGGGCTGCGCGGCGGAACTCATGGCGACAAACCCTCATCGTCATCCGGGTCTTGCGGCCGGTTGTGGTAATCGTCTTCCCGCTGAAGGCGGAGCGCTTTCGACCAGCGCTGCACATGAGCGGCAAGGAAAAGATGGCTTTCCGTCGCGTGGAAGGCGTCCCCGCTGAATACGGCCGCATCGATCTCATCAATGCTTCGCGCAGTCGATGGGTGGAGCTCACCCGGGGCAGTGTTCAGATCTGCCTCAAATGGCCAGCCATCGCCAGGGAACCGGTCCACCGATTCAATTGCTGCCTGGGCCAGCCCGCTGAGAGCCTTCTCAATCTCAGGTTCACCCTGCAAGCTTTCCGGAAGTGCCTTTTTCAGGGAGTTCTCGACATGGGTAAGGCGGCGGGCCTCGATCGCTTCGAGCTCTGTCGGTTCGGGCTCGCGGATCTTGTCTGTGCTCATGGGCTTTCCTTTATTCGCCTGCGGTTTCGCATGTCATCATTTCGATGCGCTCGGACCATTCCTTGTGACCCAGGGTCGTCTCGCCGGCTGCGACTGCGGCGCGCCAGGCCTCAAGGCTCAGATCCGGCGCATCGCCCGCGGGTACTCGAACGATATCGTCGGCCAGGCGGCCCACATTCATCCATGGCTTGGAGGGGATTCCGCGCAGCCAGTCCTGGGCGGAAGGAATGATCCCGCCGCAGTCCTCCCGCACATGCTGCTCGCCGATAAATCTGGTTGGAATGGTCTTGCCATCAGAGTTCACAAGGGTCGGCCCGAACTGCGCCTCCATCTCGAAGATGCCGAAGGCATGATGGCGCAATGCGCGGTGACGGAAGTTGGCCATCTGGCTTTTCGAGCCGTCAAACCAGGAATGGATTGCCAGGTAGTCTTCCGGCGTCCCGCCATATTTGCGGGCCGATGACTGGGCATGGTGGTACGGGTGTGACATGGGCGCTCCTTAATTGGAGTGATATTCGCAAATTCGCATAGACGCTGCAATCGATGGAGGCGCCCTGTTTGTGGATTCAGGCGCCCGGATCGAAATCATCCTCATATTCCGGCTCTTCCTCATCGTCATACTCGTCATCATATGAGCCAGGCGTGTAATCGGTGTAGATTACCTCCGCGGCATCCTCCGAGATCGCGATTTGCAGGTAGACAGCGCCGCCCTCGTTGTCACTGTAGTTCCCGACCGGGTCGGCATCCTTCTCGACCTTCTCTTCCAAAATGTCATAGAGGGATTTGCGGTACGATTCAGCGCTGCGGACCTTCAGCTCTTTGAGGGATTTCCAGACGGAGTCTTCCGTTCCTTCCGCCCCATCACGCAGAGTGAGGATCAGATCATCCATGTGGCCCTCGTCGCCGCTTCCCGAGAAGCTTGCTTCGATGGTGGTGACTTCAAACTTATGGAGGATGGCGGCGAGCCAGGGCTCGATGGAGGACGAGGTCACTTCCTGGGGGTTATCTTCTTGAGACATGTTCGGCACCTTTCAATTACGGGCAGCTAGGTTCGGTTTCGCGTGCAGGTTCAAGCGCAGCCAGGTCTGAGCTGAGTTTGCTGATGCATTCATCCAGCCTGGGCAGGATATTGGTGTCCTGGTCGTGCGGAATGGCGGCTTCGGCCCAATCGGCGGCGCTGAGCCCGCGCAATGATTTTGGCAGCAGCGGCGCGATCAGCTGCATCGTGCGCTCGGGCATATCCGTCTCGCAGATATTGGCGCCGCAAGCGTTGACCAAACGGGACAGCTTTTCCTTGAGGTTGCCCTGGTTGGTGGAGATGCGGTCAGCATAGGTCTGCACTTCTTCAGCGCTGAGGTCTTCCAGGCGGGTGCGCAACGCCTCCGCCGCGGCCTCAGCCTCGCGGGATGGGGAGGCATTATTCTTTGCCTTGTGCTGGGTCACTTGCCAGCTGTAGCTGGGACCGTCCGGCTGGATTTGCATTTTCTGGCCAGTCAGCTCGGCAGTGGAAAGAATCCGGCCGTCAGGGCTCTCGATCGAAAACAGCAGCATCAGGGCTTGATGGTTCGCGTCCAGCACATGACGGGAATAGGAGCCGACGCAATGGTTTTCGCGGCGCCCCTGCTGGATCAGCGCGTCGGTGCTGGACAGCTCTTTCGCAACAAGCGAGCCGACTTGGATCTCATCCAGAAGCGGCGCCCATTCGATATTTTGCTGGATCGCCATCATCTCATTGTCGATCTGACCATGTGTATGGTGCCAGCGGGTATCCGCTTCAGCGATGGTCTTCAGGCTCGCGTGTTCTCCGATCACCTGCAGGACTGAACGGCAAGTCATCCAGGCTTTTTCTTGAAGGCGGTCCGCAAAAGTCGACAGGTAGACAGCATCATCCGCGTGCAGTTCTTCTTCGCTGAGCAGCTGGTGGGCAGTGCTGCTGATGCGGTGCATGTCAATCCCTTCGGCGTCCTGCAGCTTTTGGGCAAGGATGGCACTGGTGAGATACCTTGCCGTGTTGCGAAGGTAGTCATGAGTGTCCCACATTTTTGATTTCTGGTCCCTCAGCCGAGACCGGGCGGACCCCCAATCGGTGGCGGAGATACGCCGGAAGATGCGGTCAAAAGGAGCGGGGCCAACATCGAGAGTTTTCTCGAAATTCAATGCGGTATCTGTGAAGTCCAGGACTTCCAAGACCCGAACGTGGGCCTCCGCGTCAGCACCTGCGGGCAGCTGGTCGAAGCGGATGCGCTGCGCTGCCTCAACCGCAATGCTTTGAATGTTGTTCATGGAGGTCGCATGGCCAAAGCGGGTCACGCATCTACGTTTGACCGGCGTGGCGCCATCGGAATTGCCGGGATCAAAGGTCAGGTGTGAGATGGCGCGTTCAAAGCGGGAATAGACCCGCATCTGTGCGGCTGTCAGCCCAAGCTCATCAGCGATGACCGGTCCAAGTTCTGATCGTGCGTCGATGATCGCCCGGAACTTGCGGTTTGTTACGAGCGTTTCGGCCATCATCGGGTATGAGATGAGGGCTTGGCTTCGCGCCTCAATGTCACCGGACGTGAGGAAGTTGAGCGTTTCATTCAGGTGGGATGCGCCAATATCCGGAAGCCGCTTCATGATCTCAAGCGCGGTGCTGGTCAAAGCGCTGAGCGCCACGGATTGCAGTGCTTCAACCTGGTCTTCGGGGTAGTCTTCCAGAGCTTGGCTCGCAACGCCCGTCAGCGGCTCGGAAAGCAGCGCATAGGGCAGGGCGGTCGAGACCAGGTGGTAGGGCAGGGTTTCATGGAAGTCTTGGCCCGTCTGTGCCGCCTCACCAGCTGCTCGATCGACTGTCGCAGCAATGGATTGGAGATCACTTTCCTCCAGGTTAAGCAGGACGCCAGAGGAGACGCCAAAAGCCGGAGAATGAACAATGAATTCGCATAGCATTGGGTTTTCACCCCTGGTCAGGGTGAGGCTTTGCAGGTTTGAAAGGGCTTCTGACTTCAGCTGAATCAGGTTTGATGACATGATAATCCCCGGCGTTGTTCAATTTCCGAAGCTACGGGGTGTGTGCGAAAAAACAAAAGCATCATGGCGCTGGCATCGTCGGGAAGCATGAATTCGCGAGAAAGGCGCGGATTGAAGCTTTGCGATTGGAGATCGGGGATCTTTGCTTTATGGGGCGCTCATAGAGAATTCTCAGGAGTTGGCATGAGCCAGATTCCCGCCAAACAATCCCGCGCTGTCGCAACAAGCCTGCGTACAGCGGCAGTGGAGAACAAGGTCCGCTCGCAGGACGTTCAGCGCATTGCTCAAAAGCACCGGATACAGGCCGGGGATGTCATTGGCATTGCCAGGGAGATCCTGATTGATGTCGAGGCTGCGAGGCCAGTGCGGTCAGAGAGCCATCCAGGTCGTGTTGCTGGGAAGGCGGAGGCGGGGCAAGGCAAGCCGCCCGTTTCCGCCTTGGTCAGAGATCAGATCCTGAAGGGCGGGATCTACCGGACATTGCTGCCGCTTGGAATTGCTGAAGACCCGGACAAAGTTCAGGTGCTCACGACCTATGGCCAATTCCGCCGCGAGCGTCAGGCCATTAAGGATTGGGTCAGCGCGCTGGAGCGGGAGAACGAAGAGCTGCGCCGGCAGACGGCCCGCCTGAAGGCGGAGCTGGAGGGGCAGGATGCGGGTCCGGCCGCTCTGGATGACGCCGAAATTGCCCGACGGGATCCTCATTCCTTCTTTCGCGATCCCAGAGATCAGTAGCGTCCTGCTTGCCGCAATCAGGAGGGCAGATGTCATCGATCCATTGCTGTGCCGCGACCTGATGTCCAGGTCGCCGCCCCTCGCCATGTGTCTGCGAAAATAGATAATCCGGTTGCAGATTACCGGAAGCACGCGTAGCCTGCCAGAAGTTCACGGCTAAGCCGTGCGTATCGAAACCTTCCAAGAGGAATGGATCCCATGCGCTTGTCTGCAGATCAAACCGTTGTGCTTGTTTGCGAGAAGAAATCTCAGCTTATGAACATGCACAAAGCATTCATTGCCGAATTCCCCGACGTCACCTTTCATGGAATTACCACCCACTCGATGGGGCCGCATACCTTCGGCATGAAGCTTTCGCGCAAAATGCCCATGTCCGGTTTGCCCGCGATTGCGGAGCCGGTCTGGGATGTGACCAATCAGCCGGTCTATCTCGGGTGCGATCTTCAAGAAGATACGGACGCACGGGCGCTGCTGCGCAGCGCAGACGTCATCATTTGCGCAACGGATACGGATAGCTCCGGAGCGCACGCTTTCCGGAATCTTACCCGGCACTACCTTCAGGACCCCGATGATTTACTGCATTTTCCGCGGCTTCATTTGATGTCTGAGGCGACCGATGAAATCCGGGCGGCGTTCCATGAGGGGAGGACAACTGCCGATGCGGAATTTACAGCTCTGCTCGCTGCTGCTGATGCCAAGAAATTCTTCGATAGCTGCTGGGCGGCCAATGCTATCCCGATCTTCTCGCCTCTGATGCGCCAGGCGGGCGCGCCGCAGGGGAAACTGTGGATGTCCAAATACTCTCTTCAGCTGCTCTTTGGGCTGAAAGACGCAGGACCAATTACAGAATCCGAGATCCTGAGGATGATGCATCACTGGAAGGGGACTGGAAAATATGACGCGGATCCGTGGCACGCTCAATTTGCAGGTGCGGCTACACGAGCAGCTATCATCCTGAACCTCAAAGATATCGGTTTCCTTGAGGAAGAGCTGGAGGTCGAGAGTGGCTGGTCCAAGCCAAAGAAGCTGCGGATCTCCGCGTCAGGATTAGGGTTCCTGGAGCTTATCCATCCGCGGTGCCGTGACGCAGATCTGCCGTTCAGGCTGGCCGACTGGGGCCGGAATTGGCCGAGGAGCCGCCCCCAGATCGAAACCTACATCAAGACATTCTTCGGCCGCCAGCTCCGATACAGTTCCGGGCAGCGCACCTCCTAACAAGAAAAGAAGAAAAGAAGATGAGTCCCGGCAGGGCCTCCTTGGTCTCGGCCTGTGGCCGGGATCAGATCAAAGAAAAAATGAAAAGAAAAAACAAAACATTCATAACGGCTATCACCAATCGCCCGGGAAGCCCCTTCCTTCAGGTGGGGGAGGGGCGGGGCCGCCTTATGGCGCCAGCAGCGGAACCTCATGCCGACGGCAAAAACTCCGAGCTCCTGTGGGAGCGGGCACCACGGGCGTTCCCGGTCAGGGAGGAGCCGCTGCGACCCGCCATCTTCAGCGAGTTGGTCATCTTTTGAGATCTGGGCTCAAAAGGAGTTCGAGCGATCTTGCTTCTCGAGTTCTATGCATTTCTCAAGAGAGCGTCCGATGTAGAGCACACTGACCCGCCCCTTTTCCAAGCCGGTCGCTGATGTTTGTAGGCGGATTGCTTCAAAGGGGCTTTCTTCGCCTGGCAGGAAAAGCGCATTCAAGTAGCGCTCTTTCTTCATCAGGCCGATCATCCAGTCTTCTGGGGCCGTCCAGACCGAGCCTTTCATGAGGTCATCCGATACTCCGGGCTCACCATATTTCAGGGAAAGTTGCTCTTTGATGGCTTCGAACTGCGCACGTAGTGACGCTCCAAACCTATTCGTGGAAATTTCTTTGCCGCTAGCCATGATGCTGCAATAACCCAATTCATCATGATATCGCAGTATGTAGCCCGTCATGTCCGGGTGGCTGTGCGGGAGCGTGGCGCAATAGTGATTGAGCCCCTCGACATGCTTGCACCCCAGCGACTGTGGGGTGTCAGCTTGAAGGTCTATACCAAAAGGATCTGCCGTCACGTGCGAGCCAATGGCAAATGCCAAAGTGAGCCCGCTCAGACATGTCATCAACTTCCCCATTTCTTTGCCCTCCAAAATTCTTCTACCAATGGCACAAATCTAATTTTGTTCGACCCTATGGTGAGCACTCAGGGAGATACAACCCGGGTAGCGGTATCTCATCGGAATTCTTGCAGGGCAATTCGAGGCCGATCGGCGTCTGAAGCAGCTATTGGTCGCTGGGACCAGCTGAAGGAGATGTAAAATCCGGAAAACTCGGAGCTGATGAGCTAAGCCGATCGACGAGGAGGGCAAAACGGGCATTGATGCGCCCAACGGATCCATGGGGGCTTGCATGGATCGGCCCTTTTTGTGGACCTGACGGGCCCGTTGTCCACATCCTTGATGCGGGCGCGGGCCGCGGCGCGTTGCTGGCTTAGATTTTTCGCAATACCGTTTGGGGAGTACCTCCAAGAAGAGATTGCGAAAATGAAAAACTATATTGTCACGCTGAGCTGCGTTGCGGCTCTTGCGCTCTCCGCATGTGCGAAAAATGAACAGGCGAAAGCGTCAGCCAGCTCCATGCCGTCCGGAACCTACCATGCGGATGTCCAGCCTGAGGCGCCGGAAGTGCGCCAGTCGGCATCGGCGAAACCTGTAGAGGGTGCCAGGGTTGAGCACCGGCTCGACAGGGTGCGCCTGGGATTTGGCGACTATGCGGACTCGGCAACCACCGCCTATGGCTTGTGGACCAACGTGGCAGAAGAGGCGAACCCGATTTTCGCCCCCTTCGGCGATGCGGTCCCGCTCCTTGCCCTCCCGGCGAAGTATGGCATTAAGAAGCTGATCGTGTCTGGCGGTACAACTCCAGCCCGCGCCAACGTGACTGTTGAGGCGCTCGGCACTCTGGCTGCTTGCGCCAATATCGCGACTGTTTCGGGTGCCGCTGCCCCTCCGGCCTTGGTTTTGGGCGTCATTTGCGGCGCGATCTACAACAACACGATGCAGAAAAACTACGAAGCGGAAACCGGTCGCACCCTCGATGGATTGCCGGTTGAGCCCGCCCTGCCGACCCTTCCTGTGGCGCGCTACGGTTATGCGAAAAATAAGCGAATCTCGGCTGAGGATAGATGAGCCTGTCCGGAGTTTGTCTGGGGGCGGTCAGCGCAGCTGGCCGTCTCCACAATGCCACCGCGGCAGAAGTTGCGCGTGGGCATGATCACCTACTGCTGAGCATCGCTGCAAACGTTGCCCAGACCCTCATCCTGGTCGGGGTCTTCTACCTCTTCTCGATCCTCACCGGGTTTGGCACCGCGATGGTCCGGGGTGATCTGTTGATCTACCTCATCACGGGCGTCTGCATGTTCAATCTGCACATCCGTGCCATGGGGGCTGTCTTGTCTGGCGGGCGGATAGGAGCGCAGAATGATGCGGCTCACCCGGGGCTCGCGGCATCCGCATTGGCTTGCCTCTATGTCCAGGCGTATTCGATCGCCATCGTGGCAGGGGCGTATCACGTGTTCATCAAAAGCTTCAGCATCGATGATGCGGCAGGTCTGGCAATCGCCTTCATCCTCTGCTGGCTGTCAGGCGTCGGCGCCGGGCTCATATTCCTGTCCGCAAAGGGTGTCTTCCCACGGCTGTCCGCCCTGGCGGCCCAGGCATACAGCCGGTTCAACATGATCGGATCCGGCCAGATGTTCGTTGCCAACATGCTGCCAGCGCATGTGCTGGTCTATTTCAAATGGAATCCCCTGTTCCACCTGATTGACCAGGCGCGGGGCTTTGCTTTTCTGAACTATTCACCCTGGTTCTCAAATATGTGGTACCCCGCTGCCGCGACCGGGGTCCTGCTTGTCGTTGGGCTGCTGGCAAGAAACAGCAGCGCAGGGCAGGGGGCGGCATCAGCCGGTCCGGGCAAGCCCTGAGCCCTGGCTGGCAGTCAGATCAGGATGATCGCCAGCACGACGCAGAGTAGAAGAATGCCGCGAGCAAGGAACGTGACGCGGCTTTGGAGCCGTCGGATTTCCTCATCCTTCGCGATGCTCTCCTGCAGGATCCGCTCTTCTCTCTGCCGCAGCCCCTCCCGTACCTTTTCGAGATCCGGATGAGCCCCCACACAGTGGCTCATCAAGCATTCATGTGCCACGGGATTAAATTCGCGGTGCAGCTTTAGGGAGGCGATCGCGAGGAGGCTGGCGGCCAGGCCGCGCAGATCGGATGGCGCAAAGCCCCCGCTGGAGGCTTTGCGCAGCCGGTTCTCAATATCGGCCATCGACCGCTCGGCGCGGTAGGCCGCATCCTGCTGCAGGGCGTCCATCTTCGGATCGCCGCTGGGGTGGTCCAGAATGCCATCGACCCAATAGGAGCCGAACGGGCCTGGTTGCGGGCTTCTTTCAGTCATGAGGGGTTGCTTTTCACAAATATCGTCCAGGAAGAGATCACTCGGCCGGCACTTCCAGGCCCTGGCAGATTGCGGCCCACTCCGCGTGCAGCCGCTCGCAGGATTTCTCGAACCAGACAGGATTGAGCTCGATCCCCACCGCCCGCCGCTCGGCGCGCATTGCGGCAACCAGGGTAGATGCGGAGCCTGCAAATGGGTCGAGCACAAGTTCGCCCTGGTTTGAGGAGTTTCGAATATAGTGGTCCAACAGGCGTAACGGTTTCTGGGTCCTGTGAAACCGGTTCTTGGGCCGCGGGCAGGCGAAGTCCTGTGTCGATCCCGGCATGTTGATCGTCGCCGCACGCCCCTTCCAGAGGTACAGGGTGAACTCTAGGTTCTTCATGTACCACCTGTTTCTGGTTGGGGCGCCTTTGTTCCAGGTCAGAAGGTTGTGCAGCTTCCAGCCCGCGCTAATGAAGGCGGCATGGGCATCGAAGACGTTCTTGTCATTGGCCATGATGTACGCGTCGCAGTGATCACGGCAGGCTGCGAAGATCGGCGCCGCCATCTCTTCCCAGGGCACGACTTCCATGAGCGTGCCGGAATTGTCGTATTGGTCGGACGCAAAGATGCCAGACATGACTTGCGCGTTCTTGCCGCCCCTTGTCAGCTTGTAGGGCGGGTCGGTCACAACGAGATCCGCCTTTTCCGGCAAGTTCCGGAGAACTTCCCGCGCATCGCCGAGGTAAAGCGTGCAGGGGCCTATGGTTTCAAAGGTAAGCATCGGATCTCCGGCCGCTTGTGCTGTTGTCCACATGATAGGCGCCCGTATGTGCGAAAAACAGAATTAAGGCATTCACCATCAACGGTTTTCCACATAGATTTCCTGGAGGGGCTGATCCCCAAAAAGACGAACCAAAAAATGAAAAAGGTCCCCAGGATGTTTTACAAAGATGATCGCATTGCTTTGCTGATTGACGGTGTGAACCTGCACGGCGCCGCGAAGGCGCTCGGCTTCGAGATCAATTACAAGCTGCTGCGGGAGGAGTTCATGCGCCGCGGCAAGATGCTGCGGGCGAGCTACTACACCTGTGTGAGCGAGCAGGACGACTTCCTGCCCCTGAAGCCCCTGACCGACTGGCTGCAGTATAATGGCTTCAACGTGGTGACGAAGACGTTCCGGGAATACACCGATCCCCTTGGCCGCAAGAAGAAAAAGGGCTCCATCGCGGTCGAGATCGCCACTGATGCGATGATGGTCGCACCGCATGTGGATCATGTCGTGCTGTTCTCCGGCGACGGCGATTTCCGCGCCTTGGTCAGCGCCCTGCAGGCGCAGGGCTGCCGCGTAACCGTTGTGTCGACCACAAGATCCGAGCCGCCGATGGTATCTGATGATCTGCGCCGCCAGGCGGACAACTTCATCGAGCTGTCGGATCTTGCCGATTTGATCGCCCGCAAACGCGACGACTGAGGTCGCGGCAAAAAGTGCGAAAAAAGTGCGATAGAAGGATTGACGCGCTGCGGCCGTTTGCATAATCTGATCCTGCATCACGAGGGGGCACGCTCCCCGCCAACCTGCCAGGCCCGGTAAGGTGGTTCCTCGAAAGAGACGATGCGGGCAAGATGGCCGCAGCCCCCTACGGCCGCCAATCCAAGGGTCACATTGAGAGGCATCAGCCTCGCACCGGAATTCTTGCTTGGGCGCAAGCCTCGGCACTTTGGACTAAGTCGCGGGAACAGCAGGGCGCCCTAACGTCCACGCCAGGCGGGTTCGACTCCCGTTAGTCTACCAATTCGCCCCTGAGGGGGCATGTGAGAGGAAAGACGATGAAGCGCATCCAGTAGATCCCTGCTGAGAAAGTTGCCCCGGACGAGACACTGCGTCTCTATGCGGTCCTGCGCGGCGACCTGATCATGTCGGAAGGCAAGTCCAACGCTCAAGCGGGTCATGCCTATGTCGATACGCTTCTCTCTTCCTTGTCTCACGGCAATACCGAACTGCGTGCAAACGCCGAGGGCTATGCCAGCCTGCGGCCGGGCACGAAAGTCTGTCTCGATGGCGGCTCTGAGGACCGTCTCGAGCTGCTCGCCAGCAAGCTTGACGCGGCTGGCATCCCCTATGTCCGTATCATCGATCAAGATCACATCGAGCCGCCGCATTTTGATGGCAGCCCGGTCCTGACCGCGATCGGCGCCGGACCCTTTACCCGCAGAGATACGCCCAAGTGCCTTCGCCGTCTGCCGATGTGGACGGGCGGGGCCCGTGGGGCTGCGCAATCCTTTGACCATCGGAAAACCAAGGAGAAATTTGATGAACAGTGATGTCAAAACGAAAGCCAACAGCAAGTACGAACTTCAGAAGCTGTTGAATCATGCTGGTTGCATCTCGGTCGGGCAGCTCGCCGGCATGGCGCACGCTTGCGCTGATGAGATCCCGCGCCGGGAGGCGAGCAACTTCATGGCTTCGCTTGGTGTCACCGGGTGGGGCGGATACCGGGGGCTGCGCCGCGAGCTGCGCGTGATGCTGCGGGAAACCGGACGCCTGCTTCATCATCTGAAGCTCGCCTTCCGCCAGGGGCAGAAGGTCAATGGCGGCTGCGGCGACCCGGCAACTGCGAGGCTGATCGACCACCACCGTTTGCGGTTCAATGCTCTGCTTGGTGTGCTCGCCTATGCGCGAGCGTGGGCGGCAGATGCGCGCCCGGCCGGCAGCCAGGCCGAGGCCCTTCTGCAGCAGCTGGCCAGAGCGGTTCGGGATGTGCGCGACATGAAAGACGGCCGCCTGCCAGCGTCCAAGCTTCAGCTGGAAGCGGCTGAGGCGCGTCTCGATCAGCTCGTTGATGCCGCCATTGTCCGGGCTGAGGTGTGAGACGGGCGAGTTTGCTGACTGCCCGGTCTGCAAAACCTGAAGGCGCGACCCCTGATAGCGCCCTGCGTTAACCGGGCTCTCCGGTTAGCGAAAATCAGAAACATGTACAGATAACCCAATCTCAGAGGATGAGACCCATGACCACTGAAAAGAAAACCCTGATGATCCAGCCGATCGCAGACGATGCGACCTGTGCTGATGTTGCCCGCCGCCTTTGCGCCAGCATGAATGACGGCCGCGGCCTGCTTCTGGCGTGGGGGCATCTGAACGAGGCGCCGGAGGTCTTCTTCGGGGAGACGCTTTCCCTGAGTAGCAAGGAGGCGTACCTGGCTTTCCGCGCGCTGCTGAAAGAGCACATCCGTTTCTTTGCGGCAGAGCAGCGCGAGTTGGCGAAGGCCATGCGGATGCCGGGCGGGAACGAGTTCGCGCAGGTGCGGCGCGACACCTACAAACGGACGATTACGATGCTCATCGAGATCAGGCGCGCTGGAAAGGTCTGGTCCGCGGGGCAGGCTGCGGCGCGGCGGAATGCAGAGGCCGCGTGAGGTCGTGCTGCCGAGCGTCTTTTCCCTTCAGTCGGCATGAGACCGGCTGAAGGGTGCGCCTATTCGGCCGCTGGCCGAGATCGGGCAGCCTGCGATCGGCCGTCCATTGCAATCCAGCATATCCAAGGGCGTATAGACCACGAATGAGAGGCCTCAGGAAATCTTCATAAGAACGAAGGAATGCTCCGACCAGGCGCGCCCGGCCAGGAAGCAAGCTTCCACTCCGCTCCTTTTGGCAATCTCCTCGAGAACCGGTTCCTCCGGGATTATCCCGTCGATGAGCTCTCTGCGGATTCCTTCCGCGCAGGGGCCGATGAGGTACTTGATATGCGGGAAGATTGTGTCCCAGTCCGCCGGGTCCTCTTTCTGAAGGCGCCCGCGGTGGACCAAGGCCATCTTGAGCCGTTCCGCAAATCGATCCGCCGCCAGCAGCTCCGGATCGCAGCCGCAACCGGACATGTCCCGCATGGCGCGGGCCGCCTCGAGAGCTCTTCGAACCCTGCCGCCGGCATCTCGACCGCGCTTTGGCTTTCCGTAGATCACATAGCCAGAAAAGGGGAGATCATCCCGATCGCAATGCAGTGCCCGGCAGATCAGGTCCGCCTCATCAGTGGAGGGGCGTGCCGCACCCGAAATCCAGTCTTTGACCAGGCTCTCAGGTACTATCATGGCAATCATTTCGCTTACCGCGCGCGCCAGCCCCTCGACGACTTGCCCGTATTCGCGGCCAAACCGATCGGCCCCAAGGGCGAGAATGCGCTCGCCGAAAGGGCTTGTTACCTGCCCGTAGGCTGGACCACGGTCCTCGTATTCCAAGAGGCTCAGGAAGCCTTCATCATCCCGCATCACAACCCTCCGGCAGGAGCTACCCTGAAGATTTCCTATTCGGCCTTCGTCCGGGTGGCAAGGTTGGGAGGGTCCTAGGACATCTCCGAATTTTCTAGGTGTTTTCAGACCGTTTTGCGAAAAAACAAACTATGAAATACCCGAGCCGGGCTGCTCGGCCTATTTTAGTTCATGGAGAGAAAGATGAAGACCGAAAAACCGAATTGGGACCGCATGGGTAAAGGTCCAATGATGTGGGTGCTCGGCCCGGCCAGCGAGATTTCAGAAGGATTGTTCCGCCACGGACCGGTGGAAAGCACTCGAGACATCCTCCATTTGGCCAATGAGGGTGATATTTTGGTCGGGCGGATGCAGGACACCAAGGAAGTGGCCGCCATGTATCTCGCTTTCGATAACCATTTCACTCGTTTGCACGACGGCATGTCTGGCCGACTCTACGAGGCACTGAGCGCTGCCCTGGAGCCCACTGAGATTTCCCTTTCGCCGGGTTCGGCATAGGCAGGGGCGAATGCCGCGCAAGAGATCCTCCTGTGTCTAGCAGGCCCTCCATCTGCAAAGTTGGGGGGAATGCACTTCGGGCATCTGCAGTGTCTTGCTGTTTCGAACCCATTTGCACAGAAACGTAGCCATTTCTGCCTGTTCGTGAAGAGATGTCAGGTGATCGCAGCTATGCAGATATTGCCCAGGGGAGCTCGTCATCGCAGCCATCTATCCGGGCCTCGATTTTGGAGAAAACGTCGGGCGGCTCCGGACCTTCTTCACCAGACCCATGTTCGATCAGCGCGTCGATAGCCTCAACCCATTTGCTGTAGCGTTTTGACTTCTCTGGGCAGCTTTTGATTTCATCGTAGACCCTTTTTCTGTCCAGGTCTTCACTTACACCGAGCACACACTCTGCAATTTGAATGTCGGTCTCGATGTCCACAAGTTCACCTCACGTCTTGACCCTCACCTGCGGAGGGTATCGCGAAGCACTTCAAGCGCTTCACGGATCTTCGATTTAACCTGGGCTTCTGTGAACCCGGTCACACTTGAAATCTCCGCATACTCCAGCGCACGCGTGTACGCCAAGCACATAATTTCACGATATTCCTGCCCCATTGCGTCGATGCAAGACGAGACCTCCTTGACGAATTCACGCTCAGCGGGTTTTCGCTCCGCACCTTCTTCGTTTCGGAGAGTTTCCGCCAATGCGCGATGTTGCGCTCCCCGCGCAACTGTGCGGAGGCTCTTGTCCTCGCGCAGGCGATTCACGGCGCGCGTCCGGGCCATGGTATTGAGCATTGTGCGCGCATCATGCTCTTCAGGATCGAAGAGGTGTGCAGCCTGCCAAACGCGCAAGTAGGTATCCTCGAGTACATCCCTGCTTGCTTGAGGGTCGCGGAGAATGGTCAGGATCCGGCCGTAGAGCTCCGGGCTGGTCAGCCTGTAGAGTTCGCGCAAGGCGCTTCGCGAACCCTGGCCGGTTTCGGCAAGTAGCTTACTGATCGATGGCTCTGCCGGCTGGCTCATGGTTTGCTCCAATCAAAATGTTGGCCCTCATAAACCCTCATCTCGTTGTTTCCCCCCTATATTTGGGGGGATTAGGGTGATCAAGAAAATCACATAGAATTGATGTTGCAAGCCTAAAAGGCCTGCCCGCGCCGGATTCAGCCGAGAGGGATTCGTCATTCTCCGCTGGTGAAGCGGGAATAGAGGGGGGAGCGCTGGTGGCATCTCTACAGAAACGTAATGATTTCGCTACGTTCGCGTGGACTTGGACGTGTCAGCCGACTGTCAAGACGCGAGCCCCGGTTGTCAGCGAAGGGGCGCCGGTGCTCTTCATTGGGATAGGCATGCAGCCGCCGGTAGCATAAAGCATCCCGTGTTTTCTCTACGGGAACGCAAGAAGAGAGTGCGCCTGGCGTAGAGATATGCGGTCTTCAAGATTTCTGTTCTGTATCAATTGGGGGCTCTTTGAAATCCCCGGCATCTATTCGTTCTTCTATTCTTCTGAGCACATCTTCAGGATCAGGAACATCTTCCAAGTGTGTGGGCTCGATTGGGAAAGCCGCATCCAGGATCTCCGCGCATCTCAAATAGAAGTCGCGGTACTTCGGCTCCTTGACGATGTCATTGAGGAGCTGCGCCCGCTCGTCCGGATTGTCCAGTCCGAGCAGGCTCTCGATGATCTTGATATCAGAGATCATTCCTGGTCACCCTCAATACCGTTACGCACTTCAATGATCGCGCGCCTGATCCAAGTCTTCAAGGTATTGACCGGAATACCTAGCGTCTCGGATATTTCCGGATAGGTGAGCCCCTGGACATAGCTCATCTCCAGGACTTGCCTATACTGGGGGCGCAGCGACTGCACATGTTTGGAAATTTCAGCATCGCGCTGGACGTTGATCATCGATAACTCAACGTCGGTACCCTGGTCGATGATGTCTTTCTCAAATTCAATGGGTTGTTGCAGGGTAGACGCACGGAATGCCGCCGACCGGATCCGGTTGATCGTGAGCTTGCGGGCCAGGGCGGAAATCCAGGTAATTGCACGGCCGCGCGAGCGGTCGAAGTTGGATGCATTCTTCCAAATGCGGACGTAGGTCTCCTGGAGGAGCTCTTCCGCTTCAGATTGATCGCCGATCAGCCTCAGAATTCGGGAGAACACGAACCGCCGGGTCCGATCATAAAGCTCCCGGAAATCCTTGCGGTTCCCGCGGGCGACCCCCTCGAGAAGGGGGGCGAGCGTATCATCCTTTCGGCTCGGCGACATATGAAGCTCCCGCGGTTTCGATCATGCCATATCGGCGAGCGCTTCAGACAACCATTCAACCGGAGGATCAAGGAGCGCGAGTTAAATTGCATTTTAGGCGTAACATTTCAGCAACCCTCGAAATTTAGTTAAAATTGTTTGGAACCAAACCTCTGCAGCTTGTGTGCCCGCACGTCTGATCCCGGGAGATGTGGCGGTTTTCATGCGAAAAACGGAGAATGGGGCCTGAAAGGAACACTTCATGCTCATCTGCACACCAAACCTGAAAATCCAAAATTCGCAAAGAGACGTCCTGGTCAACACGGTGAACACAGTCGGGGTGATGGGGAAGGGGCTTGCGCTCGACATGAAGAAGGCTTTCCCGAAAATAATGGCCCCCTACAAGCAGGCCTGCTCGGACACCCGTTTGCAGCCGGGAACCTTCCAGCTGATCAAGGTGAACGACAGGCAGACGGTGCTGAACCTCGCCACAAAGCAGCACTGGCGCGCGGCCTCACGCTATGACTGGATCGGCTCCGGGCTCGTCTACATGAACCGTCTGCTGGCCGACAGCGATCGCGGGTACCGGTCCGTGGCCATGTCGATGCCTGGCTGCGGGAATGGCGGTCTGGACGCGCGGCGTGTTCAGCAGATGATGCGCATCTACCTGCACCGCGCCATTGAGGCGGGTGTGGAGATCGAGGTGTCGCATGAGCAGATGGATGGCTTTCACGATCCGGTCTTCTTTGCCGGGGTCGGCTCCCGAAAGACTCCCGCGGGGGTTCAGAAGCTGATGAGCGAGATTGGCGCCCTCATGACCGAGGATGGCGCACGCCTTCGGTCCGGCGGGGCGGTGGGTGCGGACAGCGCCTTCTGGAATGGGGCCCGGGAAGTCGACGCCGGCGGAATGGAGATCTTCCTGCCCAAAGTGAAGGCGCATATCCCGGATGGCATTGTGAAGAGCAGCCCGGTCTTCGAGCGTCTGGCCCGGAACTTCCACGCCTTCCCGGAAGCATTGACCCCGGATCCCAACAACCCCAATGACAAGCGGCACTACACGTTGAAGCTCATGTCCCGGAACGGCAACCAGATCTTCGGCAAGGATTTCCAGATACCGACGAACGTGGTGATCTGCTGGACGCCAGGCGGGAAAGCGGGCGGCGGCACCGGTCAGGCCATCCGGCTCGCCAACTCAACGGGCATCCCAGTGATCGACCTCGGCAGGCCGGAGCTTTCCGGGATCTCGGCGATCGAAGTGCGGGATATGGCCCGCGAGCTTATTTCGGCCTTCCGGATCAGCCGCGGGATCAAGGAGCTAGAAGTCAGCAGCGATCTCGCTCCCGCCTGAATAGCCCCTGTCCGGCAGCTGCAGGGCAGATGGGCCCTTCAGCTGCCCTGCAGGGCGAGCGCCAGCTCGGCACTTTCCAGGACATATTGGCCGATTCCGGGACGCCAGATCAGACCCTTGTCGCGCAGCGCTTCCAGGGCTTTCTGGATGCCGCCCTTGCTTGCGGGATTTTCGGGTGTTCCCAGACGTTCGCGCGAGGGTTCGGAAAATGGGGCGAAGTCGATCCCTTGCTCTGCCATCAGCTTCAGGATGCCCTGCTGAAGCGGGGACAGGGATGCGATCTCGGAGAGGAGCTGCGCCTTGGCCGCGGCAATCCGGGCGTCGACCAGCCGCTCCAGCGCCGCCTCCCCGAAATCAACGTCGAGGAACAGGTCGCGCAGGCAGGCATTCAGACGCTCCGGCCGCCGCCCAAGCTTGTCAAAGGCAGCTTCGATTACTGATGCATCCAGCCTGGCAGTCTCGGAGAGCCGGCTGTTCAGATGATCGGTAATGGCTTGGGTGTATTCCGGACCCAGGGGCGGGAAATCCCGGATTGAGGCGCCGAAGAAGGGCGCCTGGTGATCATGGACCAGGGCGGAGAGCTTGTCCCGGTGAGAGCCGGTCATGATCAGGTAGAGGTGGCCAGGCATCCGGGATTGGTTGATCGCATCGCGAGCCGCTTTCAGCGCATACATCGCATTGCGCCCCTCGTCTGAAACCAGGCTGTGCTGAGCTTCGTCGATAATCACCGCGACATCCTGGCCGGTCGCTTCCACCAGAAGGGAGAGTGCATCCGGGATTGTGCCCTCCCATGTCCCGGAGGATTTCAGATCAACCCGGAAGCCCAGAGCGCCGATGGCGCTGAAAGGAGTCTTGCGCCGGATTTTGGCGATCAGACCGTCGTGCTCCTCCAGCGCGCGGGCGATCCTGGCGGTAATCAGCTTTCCGGGGTCGGTGCCCTTGTCCGCCCAAAGGTCGACATAAAGCGGCAGCATGCCCCGGTCTTCAAGGAGCGGCAGCAGATCCCGGCGCAGGAAGGTGCTTTTCCCGGTTCGCCGCGGCGCGGCCAGAAATACCCCGGAAATCTCACCGAAGAGGGGGTCCGGGTTGAGGAGCGCCGCGATGCCCTCCGCTACCGCAGGGCGGGGAACGAACAGTGTTTCAGCCATGAGTGCTCCTTGGTACTCTTATGAGGAGTACCGTACTCCTTTCAGGAATACTTTGGAATACCTCTTCCGGTTTCATAGCACGACCTATAGGGTCCTGGCTCGCCAAGACCGGAGTTTTCCATATGATAAATCGAGATATTTTGCGCCAGGGAGGGGATGCTCTTCGGGCGCGCGCAGAAGCTCTGCCACAGGCCCGGTTCGGGCCCATAGTGTCCCGGGACTTTACGATGCGGGAATTGGAGGCCGGGCTTGGCAGAGGGGCGATCCAAAAGTGGCTTCGAAGTTCGGAACATGTCGAGGTCTACGGGCGCGCCATCTACAGGATCTCGGCGGCCACCCAGGCCGGGGCGGATGCCTTGCTAGCCGAATTCGGGCGGGTGCAACCAAATGCGAGCTACAGCCTGCCGCGACTGATTCCAGAGCATCAAGGGCGCACGATCTACGTCGGAAGCTCGATGAAGATCGCGGACCGGCTCAGGGAGCACCTGCAGCGGGCCAGTAACGCGACCTATGCGCTGCACCTGCGCCGCTGGTGCTTGCCGGAGGACCATGTGCTGCGCGTTGAGCTGCAGGCCCCGGCCGACGACATTCCAAATACGGTCGTTCAGGATGCTGAGGACGCCCTATGGGATTTCTCCCAGCCACGACTAGGGCGCCGCGGCGCAAAGTAAAACGATGCGCTCAGGGAGCCCTTCAATGGCCGGGGGCTTTCGTTTTGGCTAGAGATTGATGGTTTTGAAAACCGTCAGCGCTAGTTCGACCTGGCGATGAACGCCGACTTTGCTCATTGCGGCTTTGATCTGGTTGCGCACGGTCACCAGGCTGACTGAGTGTGCCTCTGCAATTTCTCTTGCAGATGTGCCTTTCGCGATCCCTATGGCGGCGCGCGCCTCCGAGCGGGTCAGGCCGAAGCGCGATGCAAGTGACTGGATGGGGTCTTCGGATTTTCTAATCTGCTCAATCGTCAATACGTTGAAACCCGCTCCGCCGTTCCGGATGGCCGCAAGTGCTCCGGGCAAGGTATCGCAAGCTTGCAGGGGGGTGAGTTTGCAGCGGTAGGCAAATTCATCATCTTTACTTGCGGAGGCGGCAAAGCGTTTCACATCCCCTATCAGATTGCTCACCACGGCGGGGATGGCCGTTTGGTGCGCATGTTCATCCTCCGGGTTCGAAAAACGGAAGCGGCCAAGCTCATCGAGTTGCACGACGCGCCCCTCGCGCAAAAGGTTTGCGCCGACATCGTTGGAATAGATGAGGCGATGATGACCCTGTGTCACGAAGATTCCGACATTCTCGGCCGGTCGATTGGTTTCAGTAGTGAGCAGGAGACGCTGATCGCAGATCGTTTTTTGAATTTCCAGCACTCTGAGCACGTGAGGTTTGATGAGCCCCAAGAGTTTCGCAGTCTCTGGTTCCTTGACGTCAACATCGCGCCGTCGGATGCTGCTACCTATGACGAAGACCTGCTCGGCCGATCGATTGACCGTCAATGCGGCGCAGCCGATTAGATCACCTTGGGGTTTTAGCCAGTCGTTATAGAATTCGGATGCCTCCATCTCGGAGCGTTCAATCATCATAGATGATGTCTTGATGTCGCCGATACCAAGAGTGTTAACAGGCGTAGGGTTGGTCGACGCGTAATACGCCTCAAAGGCCTCAATCCATTCCGGGTCGAAGCCATCGTAGAGGATGCCATTTGCGGCGTTTCTAGCGCTGTCTTGGATTAGGAAAAAGGTCTTACACCCGTCTCCCAGCTTCCCAAATTTCGATAGGAATTCCCGCCAACCGGTCGTGCCGCTTAATGCTGCTTGATAGGTAAGACCTACCAGCTCGGTCACGTCTTTCTCATCGTATGTCATGGGGCAAACCTGTAGGAACTCGAAAACGACTGTAAACAGGTTGCAGGGGTTAACGTTAAAATAACGTAAGCGGTCGCTTGGGGTGCCAAAATGAAGAAGGCCGCCAGGCTGGAACAAGCCTGGCGGCACCCACTCTTCACCACCGCACTAAAACAATATGCGCCTTCAGGTTAACCTGGGAAGGTTGCGAAATCATGATCCATTTGGATCAGATCTCCCGGAATATTTCAGAAAGCGGGCGCCGGGGCAGCTTTTTGGGCCACCCCGTCGTGGTTAGCTGAAGATAAACCGGTCCTCATCGATCAGGTGGACACCGGACAAGAAGATCTCGCTGCCTGCATCGTCGAACCCGGAAATCGTAATCCCGTCGGTGCCACTGGAAACCCGGAGACCTTCATAGCCATCCGGGCTGCCGGAGAACTGCAGCAGGTCTTCCCGGATATCGAAGTCGTGAACCGTATCCGTGCCGGAGCCTTCCTGGAACATGAAGGTATCCGCCCCGGCGCCGCCGAACATTCTGTCATCGCCTGCGCCTCCATTGAGGGTGTCGTCGCCATCGCTGCCTTGCAGCATATCCCGGCCCGCGCCTCCTAGGAGGTGGTCATTGCCGGTACCGCCCACAAGGAAATCGTTGTAGGCCCCGCCGTCCAGGATGTCGTCCCCGGATCCGCCGAAGAGCTGATCCCAGCCAGCGCCGCCGGACATGCTGTCATTCCCGGACCCTCCAGCCAGCCAGTCGTGGCCGCCGCCGCCGTGCAGGGTGTCATGGCCGGTTCCGCCGGACAGCCGGTCGATCCCCGCACCACCCAGGAGCAAGTCTGCGCCCTTATCGCCGAACAGATGGTCAAAGCCATGGCCGCCGGCAATGGAGTCATCTCCGTCCCCGCCGCGCACCAGGTCATAACCGTCACCGGTATCGATCTGGTCATTCCCTGCGCCGCCCATGGCCGCGTCATGCCCGATGCCGCCGATGATACGGTCATCGCCATCCGTACCGGAGACCAGGCCACCATCATCGCCGCCGGTGATTGGCTCGACCGGTTCAACCGGATCAGGATCGACCGGGTCCGGATCAACCGGGTCGGGGTCCACCGGATCAGGATCGACTGGATCAGGATCGACCGGGTCAGGGTCGACCGGATCGGGGTCCACCGGATCGGGATCGACCGGGTCCGGATCGACCGGGTCCGGATCAACCGGATCAGGATCGACTGGATCAGGGTCAACCGGGTCAGGGTCCACCGGATCAGGATCGACCGGCCCCGATGGCAGGTCGGACAGGTTTGCATCGAGCCCTCTGAAGGTGACATCGATGTCCCCGCTCTCGTCCTCCCAGTCGATAGCATCGGCATAACCGGCATCAATGAAGTTCTGCAGCTCCTCTCGTGAGCTGATAACATATTCGGTTCCGAAGCCCCGGAAGGTGATGCGATCGCCTTCGTCGAAGTTCAGGTCGACAAACCGGAAGCTATCGCTTTCCGCGGTGCCGGTTCCGTCGATCACGAAGCTGTCGCCGCCCTCGGCGCCGTAGACCTCATCATCCCCGCCGCGCAGGGTCATGTGGTCATCGCCGCGGCTGCCGATCAGGAGATCGTCGTGGTCGCGTGCTTCGTAGGTCACCGGAGCGTCGCCCGGGCGCACCCAGTTCTCCCATTCGAACCTTTGGTCATCCTCGGCCGAAGCCTCGTCCGAATAGTCCTCGAAGGTCTCATGGTGCGTGATATCCGCCAGATCTTTGCCTTCGAAGAGATGGGTCTGTGTGCCGTCTTCGCCTTCATAGGTCACCAGGACGCCAGCATCGGTTTGCACCATCGAAATCAGCCCAGAGCCAACGAGGTGAATCCGCTCGGCGTGCGCGGTTGCTGCCGCCAGCTGCTCCTGCATTTCTGCCAGCATGCTGATCTCGACCATGATGGTGTTCGACCAAAGCTCCCCGGCGTCTCGCATCACTTCAGTTTTCTCCAAAGCGGAATCGAAGGATGCGGGTACCTCATCTGCGACTAATTCCAGATCTCTGGTGACGCTCTCGAGAGAATAACCTTCTTCTCCAGGATCTTCTCCGACAATCACCTCGTAGATGTAGTTTACAACCCTCTCGAAAATAGCGAAGTAGTCGAGGGCTACGGAGATAACCTCCATTGCAACCTTGAAGGCGAAAGCTGCCAGTGGATTGACGATACTGATGCCAGACATCCAAATGTCCGTGGCCGTAGAAAAAGCAATAGAAACGGCTTTTCCACCATTCTTGACCTCGTATTCCCGATCAGACATGAGGTCGATGTTGGCTTTATTTACAGCCATGCTGAAAATCGTGATGCCATCAGACATTTTGCCAAAGATGCTGAAGGCGAACTTTGCCCCCTTGGAGTTCAGAATGTTTGCCCAAGCCTGTTTGTTGTCTGCACCGATGGTGCCTTCTTTGAAATACGCATGGCCATTGTCATCGACGTGATCACCAAAGGTGGTCATTACCTTTTCAAAGTAAGCTTCCAGACTAGCTGTTCCCGCACCGACGGCACCGAGTGAAAACCCCAACCCATCCCAGTTGATCGGCAGAACTTCATCGTCGTCCTTGTATCGGTCCGTGTAGAGCTTGGATGTGGCCGTGACAGAATGGTTGCCGGACCGATCAACGGCGTAAGCGTCGAACGACAGAACGCTGCGGAAAGCCTGATCAGTCCAATAGAGGTTCGCGGCTTCCTCCAGTTTCTCCCCCGGGTTCAGCCAGACGCCGGGACTTGCAAAGCTGAAGTCCTTGAATTCATCATAGGTGAAGGTCCGGGAGCCTTCTGTGGCCCCATCGGCAATATTGAACTGCTCTTTCAGGGCCTCAATGCTGGCCAGGACGCCGCTGCGGTACTCTTCCAGTGAGATGCCCCAGGCCTTCTCAATTTCGTTGTCGATAAAGAGCTGTTCCATCTGACTGAGGTCGAGCTCTGCGATGGAGAGCGTGACATTCACAGTTTCAATATCACGATCGACATCGCGCATAAGAAACAGGCGCGACAGGTCCACTATGGCGCCGCCTTCAACGGCCAGACCGGTTCCCCAGATTTCAGTCGGCATGGAGTTGAAATCGACACGCGTCCCGCCACCTTCAATCCGGGAAACCGACACGCCATTGCCCTGGTAATCATCGAGGTGGACGATGATATCCGTGAGGCCATCTGCATTGTAGTCGATGCTCAGCCGGCCCTCGGCCAGCGCTTCGAGATCGATGTCCTTGTACTCGAAATCAACATCCAGGACTTCGATGGCATCCCAGCCAACGATATCCGTAACGTGATCGCCATCCAGCTCATCCGAGGTTCCCTGGAAGACATCGTCACCGCCGCCGCCGATCAGCAGATCCTCATGATAAGAGGCCCGGATCACCTCGTCTTCTTCCGTGCCCTCAAGGACCAGGTCGTTCTCCAGAGAGAGCGTCTCGCCGTCATGGAATTTGATCCCCTTCACGGCCGGGATGGTTGCACCGCCCTCATCGAAGTGCTCTTCGACCCGAAGCGAGATGTCCGGCCGATCCCGGAAATAGACCATCAGGTCGTCAGGACTGTCGGCATCCCGCATGAAGCGCAGGTCCGAGGCATCGAAGTCGATGATCGTGACATCCACCGAGGGGCGCGGAACAGGAGTTCCGCCCGGGTCCGGGTCCGGTTTCGGGCCAGGCCCGATCACCAGGTCGCCACCCAGGCCAGGGTCAACGATGTAAACCCGATTGGGTGGCGACATCGGCTCGTCGCCTCCACCAGGAGGGGTGATTACCCAGTCAAGGATACTGCCCCCGGACGGCCCGCCGCTGGTGTTGTTGAAGTTCTCGATGATCAGCCGGTCGCCGGTCTTGTTGCCATCCTCGTCCAGAAGATCGATGTGCAGCTCCGTCTTGCCGTTCACCTCGTAAAGGGTCATCAGCAGGTATTCGTCCGGGATGTCTGCAAGCATCTCGATGACGCCGCCGTCATCGATGATCCGGTCTTCCCCGGATCCCGGCGCCAGGACGTAGGTATCAAGACCTTCACCGCCCTCCAGGACGTCGTTGCCCTCGCCGCCTTCAAGCCGGTCATCCCCTTCGCCGCCGGAGAGCGTGTCATTGCCGGCGCCGCCGTCAAGACTGTCCGCGCCTTCACCGCCGTCCAGGACATCGGACCCGTTCCCCGCTGACACATCATCGTCGCCGCCGCCCGCGGAGATGGTGTCATCGCCTTCGCCGCCATAGACGTCCTCGCCGTCGTCAGTGCCTTCGGCAATGCCATCGTCGCCCGAATGGATGTCGGGCGCCCGGCCGGTGACCGTGATGCTGACCTCGCGTTGGGAATAGCGGACAAGATCTTGAATGGAATACACCAGTGTCAGCTCAAGAATCTCGCCAGGCGCGATATGTGCGAACTGACTTGGATCAATGGCCACGTTTCCCGTTTGATAATCGAACTCCCAAGTGTAGTCGCTAGGGGTCGTCTCTCCTGAAATAGACAATCTGAATGGATTGAGCCAAACTCCTTCAGGAAGCTCCCCATACGCATCCAGAAGCGAGAACACGCCATCGCCGGTCGTAAAAATTTCAGCCGCGACATTCGGATCAGGAACAGGGTCCGCATTGCTCAGGTCGACATCAATGGTCACATGGGCAAGAGACAAAAAGTCATCATTTCCGACTGAATAATCGAATTTAAGTCTGAAATTCAGAGAGCTCGTTTGCTCAAAGGTGCTGCCAAGCTACAGGTCGAATTCATGAACGAACCTGCCATCGACAGCGTCGCTCCAGAGCTCAAGCCTGGTCTGCGCATACGACGTTGGGAACTCGTCCATGTCTTCGGCCAAGTCGTGAGAGACATAGTCGTAGCTGTACGAATATGACGGGCTACCATGGTGGTAGTAGTGATCAGGTGTTTCGCCGTTGATGCTGACATTGCCAATCTCAATGCGGAAGGTGCCGCTCTCTTCCGGGAGATCATCATTTGCCAAGATATTGAAGTTCGGATCACGCCCATCTTCACCGATGAGGCTGATGAAATTACTCCAAGTGAAAATGGAGATGTCATCAATCACAAAATAATCATCGCGCGCCTCAATTTCCTGACCCATCCGAGTTCCCCATCGCAAATTGCAAGTTTCAATGATTTTCAATCAGAATTGCGAAAAAACTAAGCTGTGACTTGGCTTTGCGCAAGTGCCCCGAATGCAGCAGATGCGAAGAATTGATAGCATTCGGCACTGGCGCATCCGGCATCTGGCAGGCGCCATCATTCGAGCAGCGAGTCATCCTCCCCCCAGCTGCCCTCCCCATGGCGCACATCCCGGGCTATGGCCCGAAGCCGTGCGGCATCATCGGGGTAGGGGGCGAAATCCGGGCAGGCAGCGGCCTCGGTGTGCCTCTGGGCTTTCCCGCGCTCAAAGCAGTAAACCGGACCTGCATCATCCTCATTGTTCCGCATGATGTGCCTCCTGCAGAGCAGGCAGGACTTCACAGCGATCTTCTTGCGGTACCGGAAGAAGGCCGCAACTTCAGAGAGGTCCCGGGCATGCCTTCCCCCAGCGGACGGCCCGAAACTGTCGAGGCGACCCAGGACAGGGAAGGACGGCCAGCTGTAAAGCGTGCGGTACCAGCCGGTCTTCGAGATGAGCTTGCCAGCGCGCGTAACGGCGAAACGGGTTCCCTGAATTTGGCAGCCGCTTCCGCAGCCGCTGGTCTCCTGATCCGCAATGGCCTTAATGCCGTAGCTGCGAGCCGGCACAAAGCCTCCTGGCTGCTTGCAGTTCGGAGCGAGCCCCTTCATCAGCCGAAGGATGTCGCCATCGCCAAAGATATCCGCTTCAATGATACGCAGCCCAGAGGCGATCTTTTCCGGGCTGCACCGGTGGGAGACGGCAATCTCGATCAGCATCTGGCCTTGCTTCCCCTCCAGAAGCACATCGGCCACAAAGCCCTGAATGCCCGTCTCGAGCGAGGCGCTTTGGAACCAGCGTGTCAGGTCGTGCTCCTGCACCGCGGGTCCGAGCATGCATGGCCCGCCAGGCTTCCCGATCGAATTGCCGCAAATCTTCCGACCCTCCCGCCTGACAAGGTACGGCCTCCCTTCGGACAGGGCGCGGTCGAAGGCGGTCTTGAAGGCAACCTTGGCGGCCCCGTGCAGATATGTCTCCCGCGCGCAGATGCTGCCTGCGGCATGGCGAAAATGCGGCCGCATGACTGCGCCCATTGCCGTAATCATCGCGGCGCCGCAGCCCGGACAGGTATATGGGCCCTCCTGACCGCGGTTCGCCATGGTCAGATTTTCAGCATCTATCAGATAGCCAGCTGCGCTTATTGCAAAACGGTTTCTCATAACGATGAGCATGCTGACAGCTTCACGCGCACGGCACAACCACAGGGGTCATCATCAGGGGTCATAACTCGCGGATAAGAGGAGGGCCTATCTAACAGGTCATTCCGTAGATCGCGTCATCGGTACATGCCTCAGCGTCGAAAACCGCCCGAGCGGCCTTATCCCCGAAATGCGCCAAGATGTCGCTTTCAAAGCCGCCAATCTCCGCTTCGATATGCGTGTCGCCCCGCAACAAGGCGGCCGCCAGTCGGTGATTTCCATCGCTGACCGGCCACAGGCCGCGGGTGATGTCCGTGGCGTCGATCGATATCGTATCCGGACATCCGTTCATGGCCAGCCAGGCAACCCTGCCGGCATGACACCTGCCGTCTAAATACTGTTGGTCTGACAAGGGGCGGCTGAAGGCATTCGGGTCTGCTCTCCCGGAAATCAGGTCGCAATAAGCCTGCCTGATCAACTGTTCATCGACGCAGACCCGCAAATCCGGCCAGGGCGGATCACGGAGCGGATGCGCATGCCGGGCAATGTGCTGAACTGGCAGCAAAATCATGCTCAAAGGCCAGGACCCTCAGGGGTCGAGCGGTTGTCGGGTTCCGGATCCGCAAATACCTCTTCATAGCGCTCGCGCATGCGGACCAAGACATCAAGGGCCTTGATCCGGTGCTTGCAGTCGTGAACCTTTCCGGCCTGCACGATGCCGGAGCCCAGGAGGCGGTTCTTGTGATCCACCGCGTGATGGTAATCGCCGACCTTGACGATATCCCACTCCTCCCAAGGCGCCAGTTTCTTCCTGACCGCCTCGATGTTGTGCTTCCAGATCTTCTGCTGAAGGGACTCCGCCATTGCATGCGCGCCGATCGCCGCGATCGCGAAGCCGCGCGCCATATCGTTCAGGGCGAGCGGGCCGCGGAACCGCTTTTTGACCAGGGTCTCAGCGACGCGGATGGAGACGTCGATCCGGGCCCGGCCTGCCGTGAAGACCGTTTCGATGCGATGGTCCGGCCATTCACTCTCCAGCCACTTCCCGATCGAGCTGGCATCGGTCGACATACGCGCCGCCCGGTCGCTCTCATTGCGGCACTTCCAGAAAGTCTCTTCATCGTAATGCGGCAGCGGCCAGTCATGTTTTTCCAAGGCGGCCCAGATCATCTCATCGAGTTCAATGCTGCCCGTTTTCGCAGTCTCCAGTTTTTCAAGAAGCGTTTCGTAATTCATGCGGCCCATTGAGGTCTCCTTTTTCAGTTCAGCATGTGTGCGGTCCGTAAGCGGCGACACAGTGCCATCATGATCGATTGCGAGGGTCTGGCTGATCTCAACGGCTTCCGGGTCGAGAAGGATGCGCGTTGGAGCGCTGCCATCATGTTCCATGATCCAGATCTGCCCATAGCCTTTGGAGAGGTAGTCCCGGCGGATCCGGTCGTAATGGGCAATTACAGCATCAATGCCGTGATCCTCTACGATGCCTTGCGCAATGTCGTGCTGCTCGAGCAGCCACTTCAAGGGCAGCGGGGCGATTTCACCTTCGGGCGCGGCCAGCTCGTAAACATAGCCAACGACATCCTGGGCAGAACCCGAGCCATCTCGTGTGAAGGCGGAGGCAATTCCAATCTCAGGTGTGACCCAGACGCCAAGCGCGCCATTGCTCGCTCCGCTCAGGCGGCCCGCATTACGAAGCGAGAAACGGTCGAACAATTGGGTCGACCCATGATAGATCCGCTCGCTCATGGCGCCATTTCCGGCACGGCCGTATCTGCGGACAGGTTAAGGCGCCGGGCGCGGGCCATTGTCCAGGATTTCAGGGTCTTGAATTTCTTTTGGCAGGCAGCGGGCCCGCCTTCCTCCCAAGTCGCGCAGAACGCGGCTTTAGGCATCAGCAGACCGGCGGCGAACTCGATGGCCTCATAGCGTGCCTCCCGCGGAGGCGCGTGCGGATGGTCAGGGTGGCTGGGCGAGCGCATACCATACCCAGGTTCTCCATCAAGAATAGCCGGTGCGTGCAGGACGTAATGCCCTAGGCTCGCGGCAATGCGGGCACGATCATGTTTAAGGCTACCCAGCGGGGAGCTGTAAAGCGTAAAGTCGCCGCTTCCCAAGACTTCTATTGCGAGCTCCGAAGCGTTACCCGTCGCCACATCAGTCCGGCCGCCCATGTTCTTGATCAGGTTCTCGAACCAGTAATAGTCGTCGTAGTCCACATTCATCTTAGCGGCGACACCTTCTGCCAGCGCTTCAATGGCGTCGCGGCTCAGGCCGACCGGCTTGGGGGTCTTGAAGAGTATTGGTTTGAAGTCCGCCATAATCCGACTCCTTGCATTGCTGCGGGCGTTTCCTGCGGTACGAGCGTAGGGTAGAGCGCTGAAAATCGTTAAGACAACCTTCAAATAATCGCAAAAACTCTTTCAGCGGCGAGCGTCAACGGGGGAGCTGCTCTGTGCCCGAGGCGGCCTTCTGCAATCTGTAGAGACGTTCCAGGGGAAATGTGAAAAAGAAAACCGTGCTTAAAATTTGACAGCCTCCTGTTTGTGGATTAGATTCACCGGCAGAAACGGCAATGACCGACGGCCGCAGGGGCATCCTACCTACGAGAGGGGGTGCAATGTTTGCACCCCCTCATCGGTTCAGGGGCGGCCTGAATGGCCTTCATTCGTCGAGATCTTCCCCTTTGATCCATTTCGCTTCAAGGATGAGGTATTGCAGCAGATCAATTTGCTGAGGGCTCAACGGCGCGAGCGCGGCGGCATCGACCAATTCAATGAGCATGTTCATCCGGCCTGATGGCAGCCGCCCATTCTTGATGATGTGGTCGGCCTCAGTCAAAAGTCGATCCGATAGCGCCGTGTAATCAACCTTCGATTTTTCAAGGCGGCTCTCGACATCGCTCATCCAGCTGAACTGATCGACGCTAGGGGTGAACGCACCCTGTTGGCGGGCGATTTCCCTGATCAATGAGCGCACGAAGTCCCGGTCAGCAGGGCGCTCCAGGTCATCTTGGCGTTGGGCGAGAGATCCGAAGCGGCGATAGAATGCGTTGTGACGCTCGCGCTCCAATTCTTCTCCCAGGATGCTCTTGTTCATCAGCGGTCTCCTTTTCCACTTGTGCGATTGATGAATTCCAGATCACCGGTGGTGAGGTCATCACCGGTGAGAATGCTGCGTGCCCGCGCCCGCTCGGCGTCCGAACGCTGCTGATCGTCTGCCACCTGCATCAGGTGCTCGCGCTCGATGAAGGTGATGGCGCGGATATTGCGGCCGCCCTTGGGCGCGCGGGCCGCATATTCGGACATCTTTGATAGCCCAGCTTCGATATTGGCGGCTGCGGCGAGCTGATTTGGAGTTGGATTCCGGACGGACCGGAGGGATCTCAGTGTGGCGAGCATCGAGCTGCGACGGTCAGACATGAAGGTCTCCTTGAAATGAGTGCTTTGGCAATCTGTAGCGCCCGGTCCTAATGTGAACCGGGCAGGGCTCGGGATCAGGCCGCCTTCCGCTTGGAAGCCATTGCCGCCACTGCCGCCCAGATCATCGATACGGGCCACAGGACAAGCGCGGCCAGGCCGGCGGTCAGCGGCAGGGTGAGGATCGCGGTAATGATCAGGATGATCCCGCCCCATACGGATGCGTAAAGCAGTCCCAGGGGGCCAAACAGGAATGCGAGGACCAGGGCGGCCGGTACGCTCTTTTCCGGCTGGGCGGCGAGGAGGGTGGTGCTGGGCGCATCTTGCATATCGTTCTCCTTAGCAAGCAGTTGATACCCCCGTAGTCGGGCCAGCTCCGGCGCCATGACAGGTCAGGTCTGAAAAAAATCAAAAAAATTCACGGCGGCCGTCATGGGGCAGCCTCTTCCGCGACTTCTACAGCGAAACATGTCAGCAATAAGGAAGCCGCATATGAACCACGCAATCTCGCTCGGGTACACCGTGAACGATGAAGCAGCTCTCGGCTTTGGTGCGGCAGCGCGCCGGTCAACATCGAAGCTGATCGAAGACAGCAGTGATGCTGGACTGGTTACGATTGCGGGGACCGGTACTGGCAAGGGGGTCTCACAGGTCATCCCGACGGCGCTCACCTATCCTGGCTCCATGGTTATCGTGGACATCAAGGGCGAGATTGCTGCGGTCACGGCGCGCGCCCGGCGCGAAATGGGGCAGGAGGTTGTTATCCTGGATCCTTTTGGCGGCAGTAAGGATGCGCTCAATCCTATGGAGATGATCGATCCTGCATCTCTGGATGCCTACGATCAGTCCAAGCGTGTCTCACGCATGATGCATCACTCCCGCAACACGACGGACCCCTTCTGGGAAGACATGTCTGAAACTATCATCGCGGGTTCCATCCTGTTTCTTGCGACCCATATCCGGCGCCAGGACCGAGAGCTGGGCCTGCTTCATCGTATGTGGGGCGTTGCGGATCACCTCGAAGAGATGCTGGCGTGCATGCTGAGCTGCGATCTGCACGGCGGGGCCATGGCGGCGGCCGCGAGAGCCTACACGGATGCGCCCGACAAGACCGCATCCTCCATCCTCACAACTCTGCGCGGGCAGATCAGCTTCCTCGCTTCCGGGCAGGCCCGGCGCGGAACATCTGGCGGCTGGGGGATTTTGAAGAAGATCCGCGAGTGTCGGCCTATGACGATCTATCTGCGCATCCCGCCGCACCTCCTGTCCAGTCACGTCTCCCTGTTGCGTCTTTGGCTGGGCTCAATTCTGACGACCGTCGCGGAACGTAAATTCCGCCCGGAGGTGCCCGACCTGTTTCTGGTCGATGAGGCGGCCACGCTTGGCTATATGGATGAGCTGCTGACGGCCGCCTCGCTCTTGCGCGGCTATGGGCTGCGGACCTGGACCTTCTGGCAGAGCATCGGCCAGATTGCAGACATCTACGGTGCCCGTTCATCTGAGATCATCGACAATGCGGGCTCGCTCATGATGTTCGGAGCAGCGAATGCGGCCGCGGCGGGCAGCCTGGCTGCGATGACCGGATACCAAGGAAAAATACTGGGTATGCCCAAGGATGAGCAGGTGCTCTGCCAGCAGGGGTGTGAGCCGGTCAGGGCGCGCAAGCTTAACTACCTGAAAGACCGGGCCTACCGGGGCTTGTTTGACGAAAACCCCTTCCATGCCTCGGGCCGGATCGCCGGGCGCGGCTTTGAGGTGGCGGCATGAGTAAGACCGTTCTTACCGCCCGTGGTCTTTCCATTCTTGCTGCCAAGCTGCGCGCCAGGCACGAGGAAGACGACAGTCAGACCGGGCAGGACCGGTTGGAGTTGGAAACCGGGCTGATCATCGATGAACTGGATGAGGCGCGCCGCCGACTGATTGCGCAGAAACTACTCACGCCGATCGGAGGAGGCGATGAGGGCTACGAGGAGTTCACCATAGAGGACTGGCTGGAAGTCTGCAGGCAGTCCTGGCAAATCCGTATGGCCCACAAAGATGGATCGGACTGTCCAATCGAGCATTTCCGAGACAAGGCCCGGCAGCTGCGCCACAGTACAAGCTACGTTGCTGCCAAATGGGGCCTTGATGGAGCGCCGACCTGCGATGATTGGGAAGAGGAGAGCTTCGCTCAGCCTGACGATCAGCTGGAAGAGGATGGTGATTTGCTGGAGGACTGGGAGGACATCGATCTCCTCCAGGACACTGACCCCGAAATCATAATCGATTACGATGATGATCTCGATCCGGCGATCTCAACCACAACCGATGCCTGCGGCAACAGGCGGAAGATGTACTGAGGCAAGGCCCGCGGCTGGGCCTTGGTTCATCTTGCGCGTGAGCTGAAAATGGTGCGTCAGTAACCGCTTTTGCGCTGGATCTAACATCCCAACGCGCGCAGCGCGCTCCGTAGCCTCTCGGGAACCTCTTTGGCGAGAGGTTCCCTCGAGCCTACTACGCGCGCAGAGAGGGGTCAAGACCTCTCCGCCCGGCAGGGCCTCTCACCCACCCCAAAAATCAGGAGAGGCCGATGCCGCAAGCGAAAGCTGCGCACGTTAAAGATGTGCAACTCGTTCAGTTCACCGAGACCCAAATCATCGAGAAAGACCGGCTTGACAAGGCCATCAGAGGTGCTATCAGGAAAGTAGCGCCCGCCGAAGCGACCGTTGACGAGCGCGCTGAAGTCGTGGCCACCACCTATCTGAAGCTTGCGAGATTTTTCGCTGCAGGTAAGCAACTGAAGGGCGAAATTGCCTCACTAGCCTATCAGGTGGCTTACAACACCGCGGTGGACCACTTCTTCCGGGCGCGGAAGGTGGAAGCAAGCCGCACCGATATCGACGAGGACTTGGTAGTGTCGGCCGCTGGGCTGACACAGCAAACGCTGAGTTCTGAGGGCGAGATGCTGCTCAAAGAGCAAGCAGTCATCAAGCAGCGCCATTTGGCGGCCGGGATCAAGGAGATCTCGCGCACCGATCGCGAAACGCTGATCGAGATGCTGGAGCGCGATAAGCCCATGCCGCGAACGACAGCGGTCGAAACCAGACTCGCCAATCTTGCGGCACAACGCGAGAAGCGGGCCAGAGACCGCCTGAGCCGGGCGGTGCGCCGCAATTTGGACCTGGAACGGTGAGGGGTGGGCCGGGCTTGCCCCGGCCTTGCAACCTCTCCCGGGAGCCGGACGGGAGAGATGGCTTGTCCGTCTTCCCATTCGCCTCCGGCAGTCTATGGGTTCACTTTCCGAACATGATCCATGTCGGGCGCACGGCGCAGAATGAATGGTAGCCGTGGCCATCGACCTGCCCCCACCCGTCATTCCAAAGCAGCCAGCCTTCCTTGTTGTCGCCATCGTGGTCTGGCTGCGCCGGGTAGGTCTGCGCCTGCAGCCAGTCGAAGGCGATCTCGGCGCACCGGTCCGCTTCCAGCGGAACCGGAAAGGCGGTCATGCCCGGTGCGCTGCTGTATTTCATGAAGACCAGCCAGCCGCGCTCCTTGTCGATCTTGTAGCCATGAGCCGGGAAGCCGGACGCCAGCTTCATCGCGTGACGCATCCGTTCCAGGCTGATCCCGTTTACACGCAAAACAGGATTGTCTCCGAGGTTGTCATACATGGTCTATCTCCTGATTGCGGGGATTTAGAAGCCCGAGGCTTCCAGGAACGCTTCGGCCGCCGGCGCGATGAAGCGGCGCGCTCTTGGGGTGGCCTCTGTCAGCCGCTCCCCCAGCTCCTTTGACACGCCGGACCGGATATCATGCCAGGTCAGCAATTCCTCGAAAGTGGTCAGCTCGAGGCTTTTCCGGTCACCTGATTTCCAGCCTGTGATTTCCACAGAACGAGGGCGAAGGACCGGGTGCGGCCGCTCGGTGGCATCGCCGGTCATATGGGCGCTCAGGGGCATGGTATCGGTTACGGGGACCGCTGACAGGGTGAAGAGGGTCTTGGCCTTCCTGGCTTTCGTGAGCAGATCCTCATACTTGGCAGCCCCGTTGACGAAGACGCTATGCGCGTAGCGCTCCAGATGGGCTTCGCCATGGCTTCGAACCGCAGCCGCGCAGGGATCCGCATTCGCAACGATCACAAAGCCCGCGAAATCATTGGCATGCCCGAATGATGCCGTGGGGGCCATGGCGGCGCCCAGTACCACCTGCGGCCGCAGAATGACGGCGGGATCGTACTGGCGCTTGGGCTCCAGGGAGATCTCAGCGCTCTGATGGAAGATCCGCTCCAAGTCATAGCTGCCGGGCCGGGACCAGGTCTTGAAGAATTTCTCGATCAGCCAGTCCTGCTCGCCATCCAGTAATTTTTCAACCGTCATCCAGTCCTTGGGCGCACGCAGGCCGGGCGCCGAGTGCTCCCAGATTTCCTCGATGCGGTCCGGCTTGCGGTTGTCCTGCACGATCACCTGGCCCAGCGGGAGGGACATCGAATAGGAGGTCAGCTGTTCCTTGCGCGCCACGGCCTTCCCCGACTTGCCGCAGTTCACCTGCCGCAGCAGCGGCACTGGCAGACCGGAGTCCAGGATGCGTTCATCCTGGCAGATCGCACGCCATGTCCCCAGATGGTCAAGGGTGATTACCTCGCTCTCCGGCATACCCTTCGGCGGCCCGGCGCGCAGGCGCTCGACCATCCGCGCGGTTTTCAGAGCGGCAGCTTCGGTGATCGCCGGGCTGCGCATCGCTTGCAGCTGAGCGCGGGCCGCCAGCATCGCAAGACCGCGATCCGCCTCCTTCACCAGCCGGGTTTCGATCGCCGCATCCGCCAGCGCACGCTGCGCGGCCTCCAGTGCCTCCACGATGGGGAGGGCGGCCTGGAAGAGCCCCAGCCACTTCAAATAGCTTTCTCGGTTGACGCGCGAGGCGATGTAGTAGCGCAGATCAGCGACGGTTACCTCGTCCAGACACAGAACACCCTCTTCTGGAGATTGATTATCAGGTCCGCGGAGGAGCAAAGGTTTTTGCACATGTTCGGCGTCATCACTGTATGCCTTCAGACAGGGAATGCGGGCCATCAGGCTTGCCCCCGAGCGCTGCGCCTTCACCAGGGTGAAGTCTTCTACCGGCACATATTGCCTGTAGGGGTGGGGATTGGGATGAGCCAGCTTGAAGCAAGTCGGTGCGCTTTCGGTATTCATTGCGCGCATGCCCTGCACAAGCACCTGAGAGCCGGGTGCCATGCGGGCGTTGCGGGCGGCGATCCAGGACAGCACGTCCGGCCGGCCGTCATCGAGCACATCCTCCTCATCATGGACGAAGCGGAAGTATTCATTGTGGACGGTGGCCTCCAGCCAGTTGCTGCCTGCCGGAATGAAAGGCCCGAACACCTGTTCGCGCTCCTGAGCACCCCACAGGATCAGCAGGAAGCGGCGGTAGAACAGCGCGCGCTTGTCATGCTCGGAGCGCTTGTCCGAATACTCGATGTCATGCGGGGTGATTGAGCGCATCTTGTATGCGTGGCTGTTCCAGTCGTAGCCGTCGTTCTGGGTGAAGATCTCATCGATTTCCGCGCGCGACGGGAAGAGGCGCTCCGCCTTGGAGGTCTCCGCATCTGCGGTGATCATCAGGACCCGGCCGCCGTCGCGGATGAGGATCTGGATCAGCTGATCCGCTTCCTGCTTATTGATCTGGGCGAAAATTTCCTCCCAGGACTTCGGGAAGGGCATCTCGCGAGAATTTCGGCGAACCCGGGTGATGACCACGGAGCGGGGGTGCGGAAGCATGCGCTCCACCAGCGCCGGGTTCTGCTCCAAAAGGGAGCCCAGGTCGCTCATATTGTCCGCCGTGAAGCCGGTTTCGAGCATCGAGTGGGTGTGAATTTCTTCGTCCAGGTAGAGCATCCGCTGCATGAGGTGGAGCGGCTGATCCGCATCGGCCGACACGCCCTCCACGAGCACCTCAGTGGTGACACCCTCGCCCAGCCAGAGGCTCATCGAGTGGACCTTATCAAGCATGGAGGAGACCTGCGCGGTGCGCGCGGAAATCGCCGCCATGGAGGCCGCGGCGCGCTCGGTCTGATAGCCGGTCACCAGCTTCCAGCCGTCCTTCATTTCCGACTGGCGCGCCTCGATCCAGTTCTGCCGCAGACGCATGATGCTGATTTCCTGCTCCAGCCGCATCTGGGCCGCGGTCACATCGCCGCCCGGCAGCAGCACAGCCGGAACTGTTCCCGCGCCCGCCGCCGGGGCAGGGGATGCGGCCTGTTCATTGGTTTCGGTTTTCGCATCCTGAAGAAGCAGGTGATCTGCGGGGATGTTCGAGACGGCTTTACCCATTTCGGAGATCCGGTCCATCAGCAAAGCCATTTCCGCGGCGCGCAGCGCTTCCCCCTCTGGCTCATGCGCGAAAGCGGCCAGGAAGTCGGCGGCCAGGACCTTCACCCCATCCTGGCTACTCCAGCCAGGATGCGCATGCAGGACGATGGTATGCAGATCCCCATCAATGACGCGGACCTCCTCCACCAGAAGGACAAGCCCGTGATCCGGCATGCCAGCCCCGGCTTGCCAGGGGTTCTTCATGATGCTGTGCGCCGGGTCGGTGAGGCGCCACCAGCTGCCGGGCTGGATCTGCTGCTCACTGCGGTTCAGCCGAGCGGATTGAGTGGTGGGGGCGGGTAGCATGGCAGATCTCCGGTTCGGTATGCGGTCAGTGACGGCTGAAGAGCGAGTTTTTCAGGCTGACCCCGATGCGAGGGGCGGTCAGTCGGACCTTCACGACTTCCCCGGACTGGGGGTAGGAGGTCCAACCGGTGAGGAAGGCGTTTCCTTTCCGGTCGGCGAAGTGAAGATCAAGCTCTCCGGCTTCCGGATGTTTCGGGTCGTACACGCGCACATTGATCAGCCCACCCTTGGCGCGGGTGACGCGGCGCACTGAAGAGCTCTTGGTCAGATCGACAGCCGGGCGAAGGATTTGCCAGAGCGGAGTGCGCTTCAGGGGATAGACCTCGGGCGGGCGCGACCGGCGCATGCCATCGTAGATCTCAATCGATCCGGCTCCCACGATCAGCTTGGCATCCTGGTCCTCATAGTCGATGCGCATCTTGCCGGGGCGCTTCATGTAGAGCATGCCCTTGGAGGTGGTGCCATCATCGTTCACCTGAACGAATGGGGAGCTCAGGGTGCTCCAGCTGTTGAACCAGGCCGAAACATCCGCGATGCCGGCATCAGCCTGGGCGCCGCCAGCTGCCAGTACCAAGGGGAGTGCAAGGAGCGCGGCGCGCAGACGAGTGTACATGTGATACCCTTTCTTTTTCGCATTCAGATTAGCGTGCTTGGGGGAGGGGATGCAATATAGTTTTTCGCAAAACCGCGTTTCACACGACTCTCTGATTGGGCTGTCGGGCGGCTCCATGGGCTGATGGAGCCTTGCTCGATAAACTGTCAAAGTCTTCCCTGTCCCATATTATCGGACTGAGTAATATGCCCGATAGTTTTTCGATCCCCTTCGCCCGCCAGACGGGTTCTGAGGGCCGCAGGGCGCTGCTCAGTGATCGGGCTGCAATGAGAAGCCAGCACGCCAACCCCGGCCATGTCAGAGGTGCGCGCGCGCCGCTGAGCGGCCCTGGGGATTTATCGAGCCTCTATGCAATTCACCCTCTGAGGTGAAATTTACGCAATACTTCAGCTGCAAACGCATGGAATAATAAGGATCTGTTCTGAAATTCAAAAGATTGGCGGCCAAGCTTGCAAGCCGACCGCCGCTGGAGAGGTGCGCAGAAGCGCCAGTTTTCCGATCAGCAAGGGCCGCCGGACGATGAGGGAAGAAGGATCGGGCTGGCTTCCATGCAGACGGTCTGGCCGCCGGGCAGCTGAGGGATTTCCCCCGCGGGGCGCAGATCCAGCGCCAGGGCAACATCCCAGGCCGGGAGGTTGAGGCCGCACAGGCTGGTCATCGGCAGACCGCCTGACATCCGCGGATTAACCTCGAGGATAAATTGCCGCCCATCGGCATCCTCGCGGGTCTGCATATTGCATATACCGTTCAGGCCATATTCCCGGGCCAGGGCTCGGGCCAGCTCCAGCGCCTCGCCCTCCATCTCGATATGCTGGGTGCTGCCCTGCTTGACCCGCGCAGCGCCGGCAAGCATCTCCCCGTCTCTGGAGAGGAAATCAACCGAACGCTCGACGCCCGGCAGGAAGCGCATCAGCATCATGTCTTCGCCAGCCGGGACGTCCGGGAGCAGGCGGCGGAAGCTGCGGGTCGACATCTCGAAGAAGCTGTTGCGGAGGAGGCGGTCCAGATCGCTGCCCTCTTCCTTGAGGATCCGGAAGCCGGACCCGTAGATCCCCTCAACCGGTTTCACGCAGAACCCATCAGGGGCAAGGCCGTCCTCCTTCATGATGCTCATTGCATCATCGAATTCAGGCCCGGACCGGAAGACTTCAAACGCAGCCACGGGCAGGCCCAGCCCTTCAAGATCCATGCAGAACAGATCCTTCCGGCAGAGGACCCGCAGCGCATCCGGACCGGCTGGAAGGTGCAGGCGGATGCCCGCACTCTCGAACGCATCCCGATACGCCCACATGGTCTCTGGAAAGCGCTGTGCAATCACCAGGTCCACATCCATTTCCTGGGCGTTTTCCAAGACCCATTCCGGGTAACCATCGCTCTCTTCAGGTTCCACCAGGAAATGGTCGGCCGCCATTTGAACCGGTGCGGCCGGGTTGTCGTGAGAGGCGATCAGGAAAGCGCTGCTGCCAAACCCATCCCGCACCAGCCTCATGGCCTGTGCGGTGACGGAAAGCCCTTTCGTGTACCAGACGTTCATTTTGAAATCCGTATCAATTTTCGCATATCTTACATGACGAAGTTTTCTTCCGCCAGGAGATCGGTCCAATCAGCTTCGCTGCCGTCTTCAGCCTCCGCCACATTGACCAGGAAGCGCTCCTCGGTTTCAGGGACCTCAATGCAGAACAGCTCCCGCCCCTCGACTTCGACCTTGTAGGCCCGAAGGTCCTCAAGGGTGATCCCGCGGTCTTCACTGAAGGCGATCTTGTCTTCGCCGATGCGGAAGTCCTCGATGATGTCGAGCTGCAGGTATTTTTCAGACTGGCTGCCGATCAGATCGTTCCAGTTCTGCAGGTCTCCATCTTCCATCAGGAACTGATCCCGGCCCGCGCCGCCGGTCATCTCATCCCGGCCGCTGCCGCCGCGCAGCACATCATCGCCTGCGCCGCCGAACAGCCGGTCATCACCCGAGCCGCCATCGAGCGTGTCATTCTCGGTGCCGCCGTAGAGGAGGTCATTCCCGGCCTCGCCGTACAGGAGGTCGTCGTCCAGTCCGCCTGCGAGCGAGTCATTTCCATGGCCACCGTAGATGGAATCCTCCCCCTTGCCTGCGTCGACGATATCGTTGCCGGCGCCAGCCATGAAATGCACCGAAGCGGTTTCCTGAGTGCTTCCTGAGCTACCATGGTCATGTTCGCCGGACGTGTTTGATCCATGGACCTGCGTGTCCGTCATCCAGTCGTCGCCGCTCGTTCCCATGGCATGCGTGCTGTTCACGTCGATGCGGTTGAAGCCGCTTTCTTCTCCATCCGCTTCGTGAAGAGGGACAGCATTCTGAGGATCCGCATAGCGCACCACCTCAAGCGCCGACATGTCGTCCGGATTTGGCGTGAAGTGCTGTTCGGTGCCGCCCTCCCGGGCGCCCTCAAGGGCAAAGATGGCCTTGTCTTCAAACCTGAGCCATTGCTGGCCATTGTAGGAGACGACGTCAATCCCGTCAGGAAGGTCATGCAGGTCGAGAACCTGACCCTCGAACACAAGGGTGTCACGAGAGGGATCGAAGTCGTCGATGCGGCCCAGGATGGGCGACTTGACCGCTGCAAGATTTTCAAACTCGATCCGGTCCTGACCGGCCCCGGTATAGACGTGGAATGCCTGGCGGCCGGAGTCGTTTGTCATGTCGAGAATGATCCGGTCATCACCATCTCCGGTGCCGATATGGACCTGTCCGCTTCCCGGAACCGAGGCGGCCACAGTGTCATTGCCGCTTTGGGTATAGACGCCGGTCAGCCCGGATGAGCCCAGAGCCCAGGCGACATCATCACCGCCCCCGGTGATAATCTTGTCCCGGCCGCCGCCGCCAATCACCACATCGTCGCCGGCACCGCCGGTGAGGCGTTCGCCTTGCGAGGTCCCGGTGATGTACTCTCCGCTGATAGAGGACGGGTCAACGTCCGGGGTTTCGGGAACGCGGCTTTCAAAGCTGCCGTCGCCCCGGCCCGGATCGCCGCCGCCCTGGTCTCCATTGTCATGATCATTGCCGTCCGGGGCGGGGCTGTCGTCCTTGTCGCCATACTTTGAAACCAGATAGGCGATCATGGTTCCGAATTTGGCGAGGAACAGGAAAATCTTCATGGCTGTGCCTTTCATCAGTTTTTCGCATTATGACGAAATCAGGGCAGCGCGCGAATTCCTGTTCAACGTTGTCCACAGTTTCCAGGTGGCCACCCGGACCCTCCGGCTCTGCCTGGACGGTGCGCTCCAGAGCGCCAGAACAAGAAAGCCCGGCCCGCGGATGCGGCCGGGCGGTTCACTGCGGGGGCAGGGGAGCGGTCAGATCGAGGGGGTCTCGTCTGCCTCTTGCTCGCGCCTGTTGTTCTCGATTTCTTCGGCCAGATCCTCCTGAAGAATATCAAGAGCACCGAATTCGGGGCCGACATCCTCCATGCCTTTCGGCAGAACCGAAATGCGAAGTACCCCCGGATCATTTTCCGGTTCGCAAACGCGAATGGACGCATTCCCGAGGGTCAGCCAGCAGCCCCCGTCGACCTCGTATTCGCCATCTTCCAGGACGGGGCCGTTTTTCTCGATGCGCAGCTGGGAGCGTTGAAGGCTGCTCGGCGCGTAGCCGTACACCGCCCTGCGGACGCCTGCATCATCTGTCCATGTCTGCAGGGAAGGATCCAATCCTGCAATCCCGTCGAAGTCATGGTCCGCATCGAGCGGCTGTACAGGGTAGGTTGCTCCGTTATCGACATAGGTTTCCATGCGCTCTTCATAGAAAGGCAGGCCGGGCTGGGCATCCGCATCCCGGTCAAAGAGAACGTATTGCACATCGTTGGCGGCCGCCATCGAGAGGCAAAGGTGAAGGTCCGGCGGCAGCTGCGGATCATCCTGCGCTGTGAAGTCTTCATCACGGGCATGGGTCGTTGAGAGGAAGAAGCCCTCATCCCGCTCCATGAAGCCGAGGCGGCCCTCATCAGCCTTGCGGCTCATCCAGTCACGGGTGTGAACCGTGAGATGCCCGGTGGACAGGTCGATTACGGGGATACGATTGAGCTTCATGCGCTGATCCTTTTCCTGTTCGATGCCATAGAGCAGCATGCAACAGAGGAAAAGACAATAAACAAATTCGCAAAAGCGAATGGGCACGGCAATTAAGCCGTGCCCCACCACCACGAAGACGCGAAGCTCAGAGAGTCAGTCGCTTGCAGCTTCATATATGATTTACAGATAGATAATCAAGTTATTCGCAAATGCTCGGGTTAGATTTTCCGTGATGACTTCGCTTCCAAAGCTGTTCGGATGAGAAGATCTTCGCCCGCCATCGCGCAAAGCTGCACCAGCTCCGCTTTTCCCGCACCCGCCAGCCTGGGATAGCTCGGCGTGTTGTCCAGAATGCCGGCGTCCCGCAGGCGCGCCCAGCTTTCCTTATGGGAATTTCGCATTTCGTCAAAGCTGTAGAATGTGACAACCCTGGCTGCGAGCTGGCCGTCAGTGCGGCCTTCGATATCAGGCAGCTCTTCTCGGCGGCAGAAATACAGCCCGTCCGCAGTCGGGACGATGAAGCGGCCGGTAATGCGGCACTGATTGGCTGCGGCGCACCAGGCAATCACCGGGCGCAGCATCGCGATCTGGCTTTCTGCGTCCGGCGCTCCGGCGCGCAGGGCAAGGCGTTTCAGGATATGGAGATCAATCAAGACTTCGAGGCCGCTTTCAACCGCAAACCCCGCCTCGTCGCGGGCTGGTCGGGTTTCGAAATTGATGGCGTTGGCGACCACCCCAATCCCCTTGTAGAGAGATCGCGAATTCATCGTTGAGAGATATGCCCAGTGGCCGATCCGGCAGGACGCATCATGCGCCGCGCCCAGCGAGCAGGGGCCGGCATCGGATGCCAGGGCGCGCAGCCCGCGCACCCGCCCTGTGCGTGTGCGGGCGTCGATCCTGATTTGGCCTTTGCCAGCTGTGGCGTGGCGGTTCTCAATGGCGTCGTGGATGCGCCTGGCAGCTTGGACCGCTTCGAGTTTTCGCACTTTTGGGGGAGAGAGATGTTCTTGAATCACTTGGATCGCTCCGTGGTCGCCTGACCCGGGTCATTCTCTCCAGCTGTCCGGTCCTGCCCGGCCGCAAAAGCGGCGTGGTATCTGGCAGATTTCCCGGTGCGGACGGTCCCGGTTTCATGCAGGGGCGGGCCGCGGCTGGAGGGCTGAAGACTGCCCGTGCCAGAATGTGAAAATCTAATATGGACCCTTGGTAGACGCCTCGGTTCAGTTGCGCAATAGAAAATTCGCAAAATTTGAGGGGCGGGCAGGCGATCGCCGGAAAGCGGTGCCTGTGAGTGCAGCGCAGGGCGGGCTTGCGCTGCCTGAATTAATGCTGGGATGGCTCACCATGCGTTGTTGCCGGGGTCCCGACACCGGAGATGATGCGGCGGGTGTGATCATCGAAATCGCGGACAAGCGTCAAGAGGCGCGGATCGTCCGGCCCGTACATTCTCATCGCGCCATCACCGGGGCCGATGATGATCCGCCCGTCACATACCTGCCAGACGTAAGGGTCAACTCGCAGCAGGCGCCCTCCGGGAAGGTTTGCGGCCTCTGCGACCGCATTTCTGTTGTCCGTGCCGCCCGCTGGCGTTTCCGGAGGCAGCAGCACGGCGCTCTCCGCGCCGGCCTGGCTGGCAAGGCCCTGGGCGTCAACAATGCTGGTCACAATGCCGCGGATGAGATCAAATTCGGCCAGAACGCGGAACTTCAAAGGATGCACGTGCATTCTGGCCGTCGTCGGATAGTCCAGCATCATTCTGCCCGCTGCACAACGTGCTCTTTCGATGAAATGGGTCAGGTTCACAGCGTCATGGACATTGCCTTCGAACCAGATCTCCACGGCGTCATTCCTGACAACCGGAAGCCCATCTTCGCTCGCTTCGCATAGGATTGCAGAGCCGGGCGCCAGCTCCCGGCAGATGTCTTCGTTCAGTTGAACCAGAAGTCCGTCCGGAGAAATTACTGTCATGCGTGTCTCCCTTTTGGCGACAATGGCTCAAAGGGAGACCCATGTGCAAGACCGAATGACATAATCAAATTCGCAAATCAGGAGCGAGGAATACGGATCCTTTCGGTTTTGCCATTTGCGCCTGTGATGCTGTACTTGATGTAGCCATCACGGATCGTGATCTTCATGTCCATCGGGCCTTCAGCCGCCTGACTGATCCGGCTGATGTGGCCCAGCACATAATGCTCGAGGAACATCGACATCATCGGGCCGGAGCTGTCTTTCAGGTGTCGCCATGCGTCTTCGCCGGTATACGCCGTGCCGCCGTAGCGCTGGTAGGCGTCAAGAAGATGTTCGGACCGCTCACCTTCCAGCTTATGCAGCGCCAGCAGAACCGGACGGTATCCGGAGACATTGCAGTCTCTCGGGAAGAGCAGCTCATCATGGAAGCGCGCCCGGCGGCTCGGGGCTTCGGTCATGCGGCATTTGAAATCGTAGGCGCTGTTGCCGACGATGAAGTCGACCGGCCGCCGCTGGCGGTTTCCGGTGCTGCGCCGGATGGGGGAGGTCCGGCTGGTGTGGCGCGTTCCGCCCATTGCATTGGCAGCGATTTTCATGAACAGGAAAGCGGTCTCCTGAGCGGCGCGGTTGTCGATGTCGTAGAAGTGTTTGCGCAGGCGCAGCAGTGCGGCCGTCGCTTCCGGCGAGGCCAGGCCGAACTCCAGCATGCCGCGGGGCGCAAGCTCTTCAATTTGGGGCAGCGGCTGGGTTTCGCGGACCTGGGCGAATTTCACGCGGCGTTTATGAATTTCGCAAAGGCATTCGAAGGCCCGTTCGAAATCCTCGATTTCCTGGGCAGCCTGCTGGAAGATTTCCGGCAAATTCACCTTGGCGCGTTCCGGCTTGGCAAACTCCGGCATCGAGGGCGGAGTTTCGTAGTACGATCGCCCCGGCCGCGCGCCATCCGGTAGTGCAGAGATGGCGCCGGGCTTGCTCAGGTCTCTTTCAAGGAAGCCGATTACCCCCGCGAGATCCGCGTCAGAAAGCTCCACTTTGGCCTTGGTGGATTTGAGATACCGGCACCGCTTGATCAGGGCCGCTTGGGTGCCGCTCAGGTGCGTGTCACGGGATTTGGGCATGGAGTAATCCTTTGCTAAAATAAGTTCTGCCGGGCAGGAGTTCAGCAAAGGATAGAGGTGCTGCGAAAATGCGAAAAGCAAGCGGTGCAGGTTGTCCACATAATCAGAGCGCGGCGGCTGCTGCCCTCAGGAGCCGCGACCTTCCCGCAAGCATCCGGCGCATACGCAGCGAACAGCATCAGCCCTTCATGATGATGCTGTCGGAGAGGAACGAGGTGTTCGGGATCAGGTCCATTTCGATGCGCTGGCATGCCTCTCGGAGATCGCTGCGATCAGCTTCAAGATCGATACTCTTACCGTCGACCATTGCCTGAACAACCGGGCGCAGGCGCGGCTGGCCAACCTTTGGGTCCATCACGCGCACAAAGAGAAGCCGGGTTTCAATGTGCGGGGCGATCCCGTGTCGGCGGCGCCACGCGCGGAGCTGGCCGCGCATTTCTTGCAGGAAATCCTCCTGCTTGGCGCGGCGTTCCCTTACGGCCTCAAGCCGCTCGCGTTCACGCGCTTTACTGTCCTGCTTCAGGTCCTCATAGGTGTTGGAGCGCAGGCGAACGATGCCGTAGGCGCCAAGCATGACCAGGAACAGGGGAAGAAGCACAGACAGCGAATTGGATTTCAGGGATGTGCCCATCAAGTCGTGAGAATAAGAAACAGCCGCCAGAATGATGGTGTTTGAGATGTATATTGCCAGGTAGACGGCACAGGCGACAGCCATGAACGCGACAACTGCAGCTGCCGAAACCACCAAAGAGATCAGCTTGGAACCCCGCATCAATCGACCCCCTCATCGCTTGCTGGCCAAATGCGGACGGTCACATGCTCCACTGGGAAAGGCCCGTTCCCGACCAGCCATGTCTTCAGGCGTCTGGCGCAGCCGACCAGAAATCTTGCCGGGCCGGGCTGCGTGACTGCTTGGTTTTCCGGGTTGCTTGCAATCACGAGATCATCCTTTCCCGTTCGGGGCTTGAAGGTCGCCAGCTGCAAACCTGGAAAGATTATCGGCTTTGACAGCGGCATCCGCCGCCGACACATCTGTGCCGCGGTAGAGGGTGCGCCCCTGCGGGTCCTGCGCGGTCAGGACCGCCTCGGCACCGAGAGCGGTCTCGTCGCAAAACGCGGTCTGGCGCGTCCAGCGCTGCCCGCCGGCCAGAATGGTTTCCGGCCAGCTCAGCAGTTCAGCCGGATGCCAGTGAAGCACGTCGGGAAGGGCGGGCTGCGGCATCAGCCCACCATCTCCAGCCACGCCTCTTCACCGATCACCTTGACGCCCAGGCTGCGCGCCTTGTCCTCTTTGGAGCCAGCACCCGGACCGGCGATGAGGATATCGGTTTTTGCCGAAACCGACCCTGCCACTTTCGCGCCCGCAGCTTCCGCCTGTTTCTTGGCGTCGGTACGGGACATCTTGACCAGCTTGCCGGTGAAAACCACGGTGAGGCCCGCAACCGCACTGCCGGACACCACCGGCGCCTTCATATCGGCAATGATCATCAGGCCCGCGAGGCGCTTGATGGCCGAAAGACCCTCCCCAGGCGAGAATGCCGCCCGCAGCGCGCCAACCACCGCATCTCCGATCCCATCGATCTTCTGCAGGCTTTCGGCCTCCGCCGTATCCCCGGCGGCCATCTGCTCGCAAGCCAATGCAAAGGCATTCCAGCTGAGGTAGTGCCGCGCCAGGAGCGCAGCGGTGCTTTCACCGACATGCGGAATACCCAAGGCGTAAATGAACCGGTCAAGCTCCGCGTTGCGTGCCACATCAATGGCATCGAAGAGTTTGCGCACCGACGCAGCGCCCCATCCGGGCTGGGAGGCAAGCCAGCTTTGCCCCGGTACACGGCACAGAGCATCCCGCTCGGAGAGTGTGAAAATATCCGAGGCTTCGCGCACCGGCAGCTCGGTGCAATCCCAGAAGAATTCGACCTGCTTTTCGCCGAAGCCGTCGATATCCAAAGCTGCCCGGGACACCAGGTGCCGCAGGCGTTCGCGACCCTGCGCCGGGCAGACCATGCCACCGGTGCAAATATGGCGCGAGCCCTCTTTGCGCACCGGACTGCCGCATTCGGGGCAGGTGGCGGGGAAGGCAAAGCTGACCGCATCATCTGGGCGCTTGGAGACATCCACATTGCCGACCTTCGGGATCACATCACCGGCCCGGTAAACTTCCGCGAAATCACCAGCACGGATGTCGATGCCGCCCCGGATCATCTCGCCGCTGGAATCCCGGCCCTGGATGTAGTCGAGGTTGTGCAGAGTTGCATTGGATACGACAACGCCGCCCACAGTCACCGGCGCCAGCCGGGCCACGGGAGACAGCGCGCCGGTCCGGCCGACCTGGATCTCAATGGCCTCAAGCCGTGTCCATGCCCGCTCGGCGGGAAATTTATGCGCAACCGCCCAGCGGGGCGTCGTCGAACGGAAGCCGAGCGCGTCCTGAAGCTTCAGGCTGTCGACCTTGTAGACTACGCCGTCAATGTCGTAGCCCAGATCGGCGCGGGCTGTGAGGATCTGCTCGTAGTGGGAAACCAGGTCGGCGCTGCCGGAGCACCGCTTCATCAGCGGGTTCACCTTGAAGCCTAAGCCGGCGATCCGCTGCATGGCATCGAAATGCGAGCTGGCAAGCTGCTCGGAGACATCCCCCCAGCCATAGGCGAAGAAGGAGAGCTTGCGCGCGCGCGTGACTTCCGCATCCTGCTGGCGCAGCGACCCGGCCGCGGCGTTGCGCGGGTTGGCAAACACGCGAGACCCTTGCCCATTCCGGGCCGCCTCATTCAGCTCTTTGAAGACCGCATGCGACATGTAGACTTCGCCGCGGACCTCAAGAACCCGGGGTGCGGACGCGGGAAGCTGCTGGGGGATATCGGCGATCGTCAGCGCATTGCGCGTGACATCCTCGCCGGTCTCCCCATCGCCGCGGGTTGCCGCATGGACCAGCTTACCGCCTTCGTAGCGCAAGGACAGCGCAAGCCCGTCAATCTTCGGCTCAGCGACATAGGCATCCGCCTCAGCGGTGGCGGTCCGGAAGCCTTCCACGTCCTCTTCGGTGAAAGCATTGCCGAGCGACAGCATGGGAACAACATGGCGGATTTCACCGAAAGCTGCCGAAGGGGCCGCGCCGACTTTCTGGCTGGGGCTGGACGGTGTCGCCAGCTCGGGGTGGAGCGCCTCGATCTCAAGCAGCTCCCGCTTCCAGCCGTCATAGACAGCATCGTCAACGCGCGGAGCATCATGCGTGTGATAGTCGGTGTTGGCCTGCTCGATCAGGCCGGCGAGCTCAGCGTGGCGTTCAGTGACGGACATGGAAACCTCTGGGAAAAGAATTTGCGAAAAAGTAGCAGCGGGCATCAAGCGGGGCAATGCGAAAAAAAGATACCAGTTTCAATTTTCGAGACATCTGAGGATCATTCCTCAAAACAAGGAGTGGATTTCATGAGCAACCAGGGAAGCCCCAGCGCCAAGCGCGCCAGGAAAGCGATCGCGTGTTTGACCTTTGGCGCCGTATGCACCTTTGCGGCGCACACTGCGATCTCACATGTTTTGGAAGCAAGCAGGGCGCTCAAGGGCGTCCTCGATACGCCGGGCAAGGTCGTTTTTGCCGAACATGCCCTTGGTATCCGTGATGGTCTGGCGGATCAGGGTGTCGAAATGTCAGCCTATGACGAACGGCTCGCCAGGATCGAAGAGGCCAGGGATGCCCAGCTGTCTCTCGCTCTGGCTCCGGTTTACGAGGATGGCTATGACCGGGCTTCGGCCGGGATCTACGGAACGGATAACCTCGAGGCATATCTGGCCGCCATTGAAACGAGCCGCGCAGACCTTCTTGACCAGTTGAAGGTCCTCGAGTCGCCGCGCTGGACCGTCGCCACGGTGGAACCGCTTGCAACGGCTGATGTCTACGGGCTCGATGCCAACGATCAGCTCATCTATGAAGCCTTCTGGTCGGCCCGCGCGAAAGCAGAGGAGATCGGGGGCGAAGGGCGCGGGGAGGCCATCTTCCAGCTCATGATGAGCGATGTAGCGCACGATCAGCTTCGCGAGGCATTCAGCCAGGATACCGGGGTTCCGTCATTTGGCGAGGAGGCGCAGCAAAGCATGGCGGGCTTTCTGACCGCAACCGGGATCTACGATGATCCCTTCGCCGGCAACCAGGTCTCCGCACATTATTCGAACCTGGAGGCTGGGCCGGGCGCACGCATCCTGACGAGCTACAATGCGGTCCTTGAGAACTTCCGGGCCGAGCACGAACCAGAGTCTGACTCCGCGTCCGCGGAAGGCATCGGTTTTGCTTTCTGAGGCGAGCCGGGCGGGGCCAGTTCCGGCGTTGCAATAATACATCTGGAAGTTCCGCGCCCTCGTTGTAATATGCGAAAAAGTAATTCAGGAGGCGAGAATGCAGGAACTCAATCTCATCACCGGAAAAGCTGGCAGCCGTTTTGCCGGCCGTTACTTCGTGCGGCCGGAGCCTCATCAGAAGCTGGTCCGGCTTGAGCTGCGCCTGCTGGGCGCAAGCTATAAGGGAACCGCTTACCTCCTGCCCGCCGATGTATCGGAGCGCGCCCTGCAGCGCCTGAACCGGGCGGCAGGGTTTGATGAGGCCGCAAGCCGCGGGGAGGGCCTGCAAGAACACCATGTCCGCTGCGAAGAGCTCGAGATCGCCCAGCTGAAGCTTGCCGCAAGCCGCAAAGGCATCCAGGCTCAGCAGGCCGCCCTTGCTGCCGCAAAAGCGCGACTGCAGGCCCTGAGCCCGGCAGAGCGCGAACTGATGGCGCGCATCATTGCTGAGAAGGTCGCTGAAGCCGATCGTTTCCGGACGCTCATCGCAGCTGGCACCGTTCAGGCCGGCGATGAAATCCATGCGGATGGCATCAGCAGGACGGTTGAAGCGCTTGGTCCGGCCTGGAAGGTGACCGCTGGTGAGCTGCCCCGCCTGAAGGCCCGCTTCCCTGACGCGGAAGCTCTGATGCCGGGCGATATGGTGCAGTATGCGTTCTGGCCGGAAGCGGAAGAAGACGCGGCCCATGAGATGGTCGCCGCCTGAGGCGGAATGGAAAGCGCGCGCCAATTCCTGGTCGCCTTTTCAGAGCGAGGGTTCGGGCGAAGCATCGCGGCTGGCGAGCACCTCGTTGAGGTGAATGCACCCCTCTTCCAGATGGGCAAGAGTGTCGAGCTTCTTCCAGTCGCTCTGCGTCCGCATTTCTGTCCGCTCCGCATCGATGGCGGCGCAGGCAGGATCCAGAGACTGGATCTCCGTGAAACCAATCTTGGTCATGGCGTATTTCAAAGCGGCTTCCGCCGGGGAGCGTGCGATGATCATTTGATCCGCCGCTTGAGGGAGAAGCCGCCCTTCGGGGCCAAAGAGATATTGCTGCGCATCTCCAGCTGAGATGTTCTGCAGGGCGGTTTCAAGGATCGCAAAATCCGCAAGAGATGCCTCGATGCCGATATTGTCGATCCGCACACCAGCCAGCCGCACTTCCGTCAGTGCGGCATCAGCCGAAACCACCAGCGGCAACGCACAAGCAGGCAGGCTTTCCAAGAGGTCCGCGACCTCCTGAGCCAGCTCTGCCGTGTCTGCTTCGCTGAGTTTACCGTCGGCCTTGGCGTAGGGGCCGAATTCCTTGTCCGCACGCAGCATTGCGTTGCCGCTGCCGCGGGCCGTCGCGATTAAGGTGCTGATTTTCTGCAGGCTGCTGAGCTGCCGGGTGATGATGTCGGTCATGATGCCTCCGTTTCTCTCAGCAAGCTAAAATGAGTATGCGAAAACGCAAAAGAAGTATTCCTGCTGCCGGAAAATGTCTGCTTCAGGATGCAGCCAATATCGATTTTTTGAATGATTGCTTTCCCTTCGTGAATATGCGAAAAAGTGAGCGTTGATTTAGATTGGACGACAGATATGACAACACACCAATTTTGTGGTGTGCAGTGTGACGCGCTTGCCGGACTTCTGGCTGGCCGTCCTCACGGCACAGTGTTCCTGGCCGCCGCGCGGATCGGCGCCGGCAATAGCATTACAGGCGTTTGCGCCTCGATGATCGGCAAAGAGATGGTGCTGCATGTGCGGGACTACGGGCCGCGAGCCGCCGTTGCGCATCAGCATGAAATGGTTTCGGAGATGGTCAAGCTGTCTCAGGTGGCCCTCTTGGACGGGGCTCCAATTTCGACCCGCATTCTCGCTGCCGGCACCGCTGACCAGTGCAAGCGGATCGAAGCCATTTTTTCCGGTGATGAGCTGCGTGCTTTCCGGACCGCCGGGGAACACCTGAAAGGGCGCCGGGTCAAAGTCGTCCGTGCCGATCTGACAGGCGAAGATGTGAAAAAGCTTGTCAGTGATCTGAAAGCGATCTTCGAGGCGCAGCAGCAGGAGTCCGGTGCGGACGTACTGGCTGACGAAAGTGACGATGAAGCCGGGCGCGACCTGGCGATGGCACCTGGCGAAGCCGCGGCGGAGGCCGAAATGGCTGCGGATCCTCAGGAGGCACCGGCCATTGACGCCGAGCCGCAGGAGCAGGACGCGCTCGCAGAGCAGGCGGCTCCGCAACCATTTGTCCGCAAAGAAACCCTGCCTGAGATCGTCGACATCACGCCGCCGGAAGAAGATGCGGCCGCCGTTGACGTCCCGGAAAAGGGCAAGGGCTTCCAATGCACCATGGTCCGGCTGTGCCGCATGTCTGAAACTGAACTGCCCGACAAGTGCATGAAGTGGCCTCTGATCGGCATGCTCTTGCTGCTTGTCGTCATCAGCGTGCTCGTGGGGTGACCCCCGGTGCCCCGCAAAGTTGAGCTCGCCCTGCGCGGACAGGCCTACACCAGCCAATTGACCCTGGTCGATGCGCTGGCGGCTGCCGCGCGGGTCGCCAGGAAGCGCTACCAGCGCGGCAGGTTCTCCCCGCGGGGGTGGAAGGCATCGGATCCTGAGAGCTACCTGAAGGCCGTCGAGCTGGGCGTGATGCGGAGCATCTTCACGCGTGTGACAGCGGGGCGGGGCTGAGCGCAATTTCCGTCGGAATGCGAAAATGATTGTGGAGGCAGTTGATGCCTGATGTAGAGAATGCGGACGCACAGTCCCCGGAAAAGAAAGGCGCGGGCAAACTCAGCCTGTCTTTTTCCGTTCCGAGCGACCCGTTTCAGAGGGACCAGATCCCGGAGATTTACGCGAAGCTGCGCGAGGCGGCCGGCATCGCTGACAACCCGTCAGCCTTTGCGGAGGTTTGCAGGAATTCCGGAACGCATATCCTGAAGCTCCTGAACCCGAAGGCGGAGGACCATATCCTCCGGTTCCCGATTGCCGGAAGCAACCAGGCGCCGAAGTTTTTCCCGAGCATGAATGCGCGGTTCGGCAAGTTCGCAAAGATCCTCTATCAGCCAGTTGCTATTGAGGGGACCGAGGAGGCCAGGAGCCTTCTGGAGCATGTGATGCAGCCCGATGGCCTGTCTTCTGAGATTGAGGCATCCTTCGTGGCCGCGTTCTCAAAGGAAAGCCTGGAAGCGATTTGCGAAAAATTGAAGGAAGAGCGGACCGGGGTTGCAACCCTGCCGGCTCAGAACTTTCCGATCGTCTATGCTCCGGATCCGGACGGGGGTGAGCTGCAGCTGACGCCAATCTCTCCGATGCAGTCCTATAACGGCTTCAAGGCTGAGGTCATCCCCAAGAAGGGCGTCAAGGAGCCGATCCGGCTGATGCGGCAGGAAGTGTCCTCCAAGATGCAGAATATCTCCGTTGCCATCGGCGGGCCGCGGATGCGCTTCTATGGCAGCGTGCCGCCCGCGATGATGCGGGACGAAGCCTCGCTGCTGCGTATGATCAAGGGCGGCCCGGTGCCCGCTCCATCCTCCTATGAACTCAGCGACCGCCTGGACCATCTGGTCAAGTTCCACACCGCCAGGGCGGAGCATGCCAATGGAAAGGGCTACTTCAACGCCGATATGGAACACGGCATGCGGCGGCTGATCTCCTGGATCATTGATGAGGCGATCACCTGGCTGGATGAGACTCTGGAAGCGGCCCGGGAAATGGAGCCGGACTTCGAGATGCCACAGGTGGATATCGGCCTCCTGCTCCTGAACGGATACCGGAGGGAAAAGGTTGCCCGGGAAAGGCTGCGTGCCGCCTTGGGGGATCAAACGTTCCGCAAAATTCTCAAGCAAAAGGTGACCTGATGCGGATTCTTATCTCCAATATGTCGGCATCGCGGGTGAACCTGATCCAGAATGATTATGCGGCCGGCCTGCCCAGTCCGACGGCATTCCTGGGTCTTGCGGGTGTCATCTTCAATGATCTGGGTTTTGACCGCTGGCAGGCCCGGGTCTTGCCGGTGCTGCATGAGGTCAGCCCTTCGCTCGGACGAACCCGCCCGGAATATGCAAAAAAAGGACGAAGGTTTGCGCCGGTAGAGACCGCAGAGGATCTTCATGGCCACGTCGTGTTCAGCCTGGTCCTGGATCTTCCGGAGATCCGGAATACCGATGACATCCGGGTTGCCGCCGAAGGGCGCCGCCTGGCAGGCGGCAGCATCTTTCCGGCCTGCAGATCGAAGCCTGTCAGCGTGTCGGTAATGGCGCCTGATGGCGCGGGGCTGCGCAAATGCCCGCGGGGGCGCGCGGTGATCCCGGGGCTGCGGCCCGATATGCAGGGTGTCACGGCGTTTGGGGAGCCGGGAAGCTTTGGGAAGGTCAAAGCCTGCCTGTTGAAGCGCGCCACGGATGAGGATCCTACGCCAGGGTATCGTGTTCCGCTTGCCATCGGATACCGCATGATCACCCGGCCGGGAGCCAATCCGATCCCCAAGAACGCCCGCGACGCTCACACGCCGCACGTCTTCGCTGAGCCCGGTGTCGGGGTCGGCGAGCTTGTGTCGGTCAGAAACCCGGCCATTCGCGATCTCTATGAGGCTGAATTCTCCAACCTGTTCTGGCGCTGGTCGGCTGCCGGAAATCACATCACGGCCCATCCGTCCTACAACCCTGAAACGCAAGGATCTAACTGATGTCCAACCCTAAACTTGTGACCAGCATGCTCGCTTTCTCCCGCTCGGTCCAGATCACAGAAGCGCTGCTTTGGGCGCTGAGAGAAGACGACAGGCGGACCCCGATCGAGGTGGTTGAGAAGGGAGCATTGGGGCAGATCTCCGAACCGAATGCCAAGAGCAACGAAGGCAGGTCCATGCCTCTGACAGCTGACAGCGCTTTCATTCCCGCAGAATTTAACCGTCTGTCGATCACCTTCGCACTGCGGGTAATGCCCTCTGTGATGCAGCCGCATGCTTCGGACAACCGTGATGTGGCGGCCGCATTCCGCCAGGCGGCCCGTGAATATGCGGGCAAAGGCGGCTTTGCATTCCTCGCTGAGCGCTATGTCTGGAACATCCTCAACGGCCGCTTTGCGTGGCGCAACCGCCTGCAGTCCGATGATGCGAAAATCATTGTCAAGCTGGCCGACCTGAAGATCGTGGCAGATCCGCTGATGCTGAGCCTCCGGGATCCGCAGGGCCGCGACGAGATGGCAGCTGCGGTCATCGAGGGGGCTGAACACCTCGATGCATTGATTGACGCGGTAGCCAAAGGCTTTTGCGAGCGCGCGGTGGACATTGAGGTGGAGTGGCAGTCGGTTCTGCACGGCGGTGCTGAAGTCTGGCCGTCGCAGGAATACCTGCGCAGCGAGGCGGCGGGCGCCGTCGGGAGCAAGGGCCGGGTCTATGCCTCCATCCCCTGCGCGACAGTGCGGGGTCGCGTGCCTCAGGCCTCCATCCACTCCCAGAAAATCGGCGCCGCTCTGCGCCACATCGACGATTGGCATGGGGATGCGGAAAACGGCGCCATTGCGGTCAACCCCTATGGCGGCGTTCAGGAGACCGGCGCGGTTCTGCGGCCGCTGAAGAACGGCGACGCGGCGAACTTCTACGACATCATGAAGAAGGATTCCGAGATCTTTGCGGACCTGGAGCGCCCGGCGGCGGAAATGAGCGGAAACACGCATTTCTTCTTCGCCAACCTGCTGCGCGGCGGCGTGTTCGGGATTTCCGAGGGCAAGTCGGACAAAAAGAAGAAGGACTGAACAGCATGAAGAGCGCCACTTCCCTGGCGGCCGGGGCGGGACATTGCGATCCCGCCTTCAAGGTCCGCATCCGCCCCTATCGCGAAGTGCTCGATCTGGGGGCGGGGCCGGATATTCTGCGTGCAGTCTTTGGCGCTGTTCATCGCGCAAACCGGCACTCTTCTCCACAGGATTTTGCGGCCATCTCGCTGCCGGCCGCGTCCGGCGCCCGCGGGTATCAGGCGCTTGGCAGCACGATCACTCTCCTTGGCAGCGAGGCCATCCTTTCGGCGGTTGTCGAGGATGAGGGTCTGTCCAAGCTTCAGCGGCGGGACATGTTCTCGGCGCGGCTGCGGGAGGTCGATTTCGAAGCCGGGGCAATGGGCACATACCTTGTCCGGGACCGGTCCCCTGAGAAGGGAAGCGCGGCCGGATCAGCCCGTCAGGCCCGGCGTGATGCCCGTCGTGCCGCCCATATCGCAGCGACACGCGGTTCTGCAGCAGGCCGAGAAGCCCCTGCGGCCCGTCCCGCAAAGCCGGAAGGGTTCATGGGGGGCGGTTTCGTGACGCTGAAAGCGGGACGCAAGATCAGCTTCCTGGCCGGCAAGGCCGTTTGGACCGGCTCGCCTGTGCTTGTGAACAGCTACGGGCTGTCCACCCTGACCGGGCTTTCTGTCCTGCCAGCCGCACCTGAGCCGCATGAGTGAGACCCGCGGAACCCGGAAAGCGCCACGCCTGCTTGTGACCCATCGCGAGCAGGCGATCTGGCTTGAGCGTGCGCGGGTGCATGCGGATCATGGTCGGGTGATCTACCGCATCGCACAGGATGATCTGCGAAAAGATTACTCGGTGCCCTATGCGAACCTGGCCATCCTGTTCCTGGGGCAGGGAACCTCGATCACCCAAGAGGCGGCCCGCTTGCTGTCCGAGGAGGGCGTCTTCGTGGCGTTTACCGGAACGGATGGCGCGCCGCTGTTCTATGGCGCCCTCACCAGCTATTCGGGCACCGCGCATTTCCGGCGCATGCTCACGGCATACGCGCAACCGGATGAAAGCCTGAAGATGGCGAAATCCTTGATGCGGGCGCGATGCGATTTCATGTCCAAGATCGGTTTGGACCTCGGCGAAGAGCTTCTGGATCTGGACGAGCGTACGCTGACCTCCGCAATCTCGAGATTTCGCAAGGGCATTGAAAATGCGCGCGATATCCCGGCCCTGCTTGGGCACGAGGGGGATTATGCCAAGGCGCTTTATGCGGCGTTCGCGCGCTCGGCCGGGCTTGCAAAATCCGGCGGATTCACCCGGGCGCCGGGCGAGGGCAGGCAGATCCGCGCCGGTCAGGCCCCCCAGGACCTGGCCAATGGCTGCATCGATCACGGCAATTACCTGGCCTACGGCTATGCGGGTGCTGCCTTGTGGGCTTTGGGCATCCCGCCGCATATGCCGGTGATGCACGGCAAAACACGGTCCGGCGGGCTTGTGTTCGACCTGGCCGATACGGTGAAGGAGGCGATCATCCTCCCTTATGCCTTCGCGGCGGCCAAAGGCCGGCTGAAAGGGGATCTGGAGAAGGTCTTCCGCGCCAAGGTGATGGACAGTTTCCGAAACCGGAAGATCCTCAAACATCTGATCGGCGTCATGGAAGATACGCTCCCCAGGGAGCTGACGGGCCATACGAGCAATCCGGGGAGCGCGCGATGAGAGAGGTGGTTGCGGTTTGCCGCTCGACGGGCAGATCCCGTGCGAAGTCGGCCTGGGTTCTCGATCGCTACCTCATGAGGATCGGGGATCGCACTTGGCGCGGCCACGCGTCAAATCAGTGCCTCGACAGGATCTCCAGAGACCTCAAGAGCACTGCGACCCGGGCCACATCCGTTGCCGTTCATGGCTTTGGCCGGTCGGAGCGGGAGGACAGGGTCCTGTTCAGGGTGGGAAGCCGGAAGCGCTTCGACGAAAACGGCCAGGCGCCGATTGCGACGCATGGACGGGCCGCCTGCCGGCAGCCGGTCAGCGGAACCGCCGCCACCATGCGGGCGATCATCCGCATCGCGGCCATGTTTCATGACCTCGGGAAGGCCACCCGGCTCTTTCAGGACAAGCTGCGCGCGGCGATCGCGGGCCGGGAGACGGTTCCTGACGCGGTGCGCCACGAAATGATCTCGGCACTTGCTTGGGATGAGCTTTGCATGGACGGCCGGCTGAAGGCGATCGACGCTGCGGCCATTGACCAAGCGATGTCTGCCGCGGCGCGCCGCGGGGGTGAGGCCCATGCCGCGGCGCGGGCGGCGCAGGACGGGGTTGCGGTTCCCTTTTCCTTCCTCGATCAGGGGGGCTTTGCCGAGGCCGTCGGGCTGCTTATTCTGGGTCATCACCGCCAGCCAATGCTCACCGAGGATTTTGCAGCGATCCGATCCGACCATCATATGAACCTGGACGCGGACTTGCCGGCGGATGCCCTTCAGGTGGCCGACGGGCTGCCATTCTGGCACGAGCAGGGGTGGATCCCGCGCCTGCAGCGGGAGCTGGGCAAGATCACGGAGCCGGACCCGGTTCTGGACGTGATGGACCTTTACGGGCGGACATCGCTGATGCTTGCCGACCACTTCGCCTCCGCCCGGAAAGAAAAGTCCGGCGATGGCGGCCGGGGGCATATCGCAAACACCACCCAGGACGGCCGTCATGCCGCTGACAGCTTGCACAGGCATGTCGAGCGGGTGGTCGATGCGGCGAGATCCTCCTTTGACGCGATGGTCTCTTCCCGGCTCAACTATCCGGGCCTGCTTGAATCCGAGGTTCCAAAATCCATCCGATACCCTTCCTCTGCGGGCCGCTTTGGCTGGCAGGGTCAGGCCGCAGCGCGGGCCGCGACGCTCGCCGCCTCCGGCGAGGGCGGGTTCTTCGCCTGCCTCATGGCGGGCACCGGCACGGGGAAGACCCGCGCCGCGCCGTCCATCCTGGCTGCCGCCGCCTTTGCGGATGCGGTGCCGGAGCGGCGCAGCCTGCGCTTTACTTTGGGGCTTGGCCTCCGGGTGCTGGCGACGCAATCCGGGAAGGAGTATATCGGGGATCTGGGCTTCAGTGAGCGTGACGTCTCGGTCATGGTCGGCTCGCCGCCGATTGCGTTCCGTGATGCGAAAAAGGTTGAGACCGGTTCCGGGGACATGCTGGGCGGGCTGGATCCGATCGACGTGATCGGGGCCGGGTCCGAAATTCCGGAAGACGGGGCGGAGGGCGAAGATGATTGGCTGCTCGGCCTGACGCATGACGTGGATCGGAATGTTCCGGCTTTTGTCGATCTGCTGGCGGAGCGGGACGGGGCGTTCCGGCGGAACCGGGGCTCCAAGCTGAGAAAGCTCGCGTCCTGCCCGATCCTGTGCGCCACGATCGACAACGTCATAGGTTCCGCCTCTCCTGAGCGCGCCCGGCATCTCGCGGCCACGCTGCGTGTTGCCACATCTGACCTGGTTCTGGATGAGGTCGATCAGTATTCGCCAGAAGACCTCGCCGTGGTTGGCAGGCTTGCCTACCAGACCGGCGCGGCGGGCCGGCGTCTGATTATCATGTCGGCGACCGTCACCCCACGCATCGCCCAGGCGCTTTATGCGGCATATCGTGCTGGCTGGTCGGCGCATGCAAAAGCCTTCGGCCTGCGCGACCATGTGCATGCGCTTTGCACTTCGGACGCGCCTGGCAGCCTTGCCGGGACGGATGAGGGCATCGACTTCTCGCGCTGCCTTGCCCGGACGCGCGAGGCGGTTCTGGCGGCTCTTACCGCGGCCCCGGCGCGCCGCATGGCGGAGCTGCTCAGCTTCGACCGCCTCGAGGATCTTCCTGCGGCCGTGTCGGACTGCTGCAGCCGCATGCATGATCGTCATGCTGTGGAGGTCGACGGCTTCCGACTGTCTGCGGGCTTCGTGCGGGCAACCCGGATCAGCCATACGGCCCGGCTTGCAATGGAGCTTCCGGATCCCGCAGAGGGGCGCATCCGCGCCGTGATCTGCCTGCACTCGCGCTTTACGCGGCTGGGCCGGGGCTGGATCGAGGATCAGCTGAAGCGCGCGCTGACCCGCAAAGGGGAGGATCCGAATGCGGGCCTGCGGGGCTTGTGCCTGAGCGAGGGGCTCTTTGAGCGCGCCCGGGCGTTAGGCGTCCGGGACATCGAGATCGTGCTGGTGTGCTCGCCGGTCATCGAGACCGGGAACGACCTTGATTTCGACTATGCGATTTTGGATCCGTCCAGCACGCGCTCCGTGGTTCAGGCGGCGGGCCGGGTGCGCCGGCACCGGCCCGGAGAGGCCGCGGCTCCGAATGTCGCGCTCCTTCAGGCGCCGCTGGTCACCTTGGATGAGGGCGGTCTTCTGGCCATGCCGGGGGTGGAGACGCGTTTGCCCGGGGAGACCGGCGTGCGGCGCATCAACCTGGTGGCGTTCGGGGCGGAGGGGCGGCAGACGCGGCAGCTCCTGGGGGCGCCCGGCGCGATTGATGCGCGCATGGTTCTGGCGCCCGCAGCGGGCCAGCCCTTGCCGGTGGCGGAAGACGCGCTTGTTGAGGGCTTTCTGGGCGGCCGGTCCGCGGCGGAAAGCCTGGCGGGCTGGATCTCTTGCCGCCTTGCCCGCCATGGCTGCCGCCACTCCAGGCTGCGCCGTTTCCGGCGCAACACGACGATGAAGATCGTGGCTTGGCAGAAGGGGGAGGATTTCTCCGCTCTGTCATGGTCTTGGGACCGTCTTCCCGGCCGGTGGGATCCGCTGCTCAATGACGTACCGGCGGATACGATCGCGGGGCTGCCGCCGCTGCGCAACAGCCTCTTTCACGGCAGTACGGAGCGCGCCTGGCAGTCCGCGCTGGGGGATGCGGATATCACCGCGGCGCGGACGCGTCAGCTGCTGTGCGTGGATATCGAGGTGCGGGATCGTGAGGCTGCGGCAGATCCGGAACTGGCCTACCACGAGACCCTTGGCCTGATTCAGGCTGTTTCCTGACCATCTTTTTGCGGCGCTTCCTGGAGGTCAATGAAATCAATGGCTTAGCGGTTTGGGTGGAGAAGAGGGGTTCGGAACATGATTTGGCTTAACTGATTGTAATTGCTGGGGTATCATGGTTTTGGCAAGGGTTCACCGCCGGGTAGGCGGCTTAGAAGCAGCGATCCAGTCTGCGGCTTGCATTGTCTGAGTTCACCGCCGGGTAGGCGGCTTAGAAGCCGTGAGCCGGCCCCTGGCGGGGAGGGACCCGGTTCACCGCCGGGTAGGCGGCTTAGAAGAGCCGGAGAAGCTCTCAGAGACGCTCTCAAGGGTTCACCGCCGGGTAGGCGGCTTAGAAGGGAGATCGCTGAAGTTTCAGTTGGCACGATGCGTTCACCGCCGGGTAGGCGGCTTAGAAGCATGGCAGGCATGCTTTGCAGAGTTCGATCAGGTTCACCGCCGGGTAGGCGGCTTAGAAGGTCCTCGCGGAGCCGATTCACAGCCCGTGTCCGTTCACCGCCGGGTAGGCGGCTTAGAAGAAAGATGGGCATTGACCGCTTTGAAGGGTGGAGTTCACCGCCGGGTAGGCGGCTTAGAAGCACCGCGGCCTGAAGGGGCGCGCATTGGAGGGGTTCACCGCCGGGTAGGCGGCTTAGAAGTCGATTACCCGGACGTAACCAGAGAGCGCGCCGTTCACCGCCGGGTAGGCGGCTTAGAAGTTCGATGAGGCCGAAATGATCCTGCTCTGCGGGTTCACCGCCGGGTAGGCGGCTTAGAAGTGGCTGGTGTTGATCTCGCCTTGAACATGATTGTTCACCGCCGGGTAGGCGGCTTAGAAGCAGCCAACGAAACCACTGATCGAAGCGAAACCGTTCACCGCCGGGTAGGCGGCTTAGAAGCGCGCGATGGGCCGAAGCGCCCAGGTGAATTGGTTCACCGCCGGGTAGGCGGCTTAGAAGTTCCGCGATTACAAGACCTTCACCGGCCATGCGTTCACCACCGGGTAGGCGGCTTAGAAGGTAGAACAACAGTGAGCGGGACATGTCGCTCCGTTCACCGCCGGGTAGGCGGCTTAGAAGAAAACACAAAGAGTGCTATCCCAACTATCGAAGTTCACCGCCGGGTAGGCGGCCTAGAAGAAGCGTCGCGGGGTCCAGCAGGGGGTGCTGATGTTCACCGCCGGGTAGGCGGCTTAGAAGTGCCTGACCGTCGGCTCCATGACGCCGTCAGCGTTCACCGCCGGGTAGGCGGCTTAGAAGACCCGGGCCTCGCCCAAGATGCGCTTCTTCTCGTTCACCGCCGGGTAGGCGGCTTAGAAGCTGCATCAAATGTGAGAACAGGACCTTTGCAAGTTCACCGCCGGGTAGGCGACTTTTGGTACCGTGTATCGTAGGTTCGAATCCTACCACCCCAGCCAATCCTTCTCATTGAAATAATTGGACTTCTCTGAGCCGCGCCGGGACTGCAGCATGCCCTGGAACCGCCGGTTTACAGACTGGTTTACAAAATGCTCCTCCCGTATCCCCGCCCAGGCGCCTCGGACTTGGCTGTTTACGGGCGCCGCCGCCGGTTGCGACCGGCAGGAAGATTGCCCAATACTTCCGCATTGCCAGCAGCGTGATGATCGAAACCGCTGCTCCGTCATGTACCGACATTCCTTGCATGCGCTGAGGAGGAGCAGATTTATCAGGCCAAAGATCCAGGTTCTGGCGTCGCACTGCGTGATGCAGAAAATTCGCTCCTTCCAGGGCGGCGGCCGGGTGCTCGAACACGGAACCGGGGATCTTCGATGATATCAAATACCTGAATTACTGCGCTTCAGTTTCCGCCTCTTGATTTCAATGTTGTTTCGGATTTCAATCCGTTTTCGCTGCAGTGGACCGCGGACGGTCGCGAAACAAGCAGCAGCCGTCCGTATTTTTTGGATTGCTGGCAGGCTGCTGTAGCTTTCCGTACGGCAGCTGCCCGTTTGAACTCGAACAGGGGAAACACCGCGCGCTGCATGAACGACCGGTAAAGAGAAGTGAGCCGCTCTTCGCCGCACTGAGCATGAATTCACATAGTGCGGGACAGAGCCGTCTTTTGCTTTTGCAGCTAATGCTGCCGCAGAAAACCCTCGCTCCCGCAGCGTGAGATTTTCGGCAGCGCAGCGAATTTTCCGTTTGCGGCTATTCGGGCCCGCGGAATTCGGCGGAACTCAAACCGCCCTTTCGCTGCATTCAAGCCGAACGCCCGCGCCAGAAGTCCACCGTGAGGTACCGTTTCTCGGCATATTTTCGGTGCTGGGCGTGCTGCTCTGCCGTCATGTCGGCTGCCCAAGACGTGCGTATTGCCGTGTCGATACATGGAGGCGGTCGAGGAAGCGGCTTGGGAACTTCAAAGTGCAGCCGAGCAGTTGGTCAAACCCCAGATGGAATTGCGTGTGCCTTTAGACAATTCGAACTGCACTGGGCGTTTTGTTTTGCTCTGGATGACGGAAACGCGCTCGCGGACCCAGTCATGGGTAACAAGATCGGTCACCTTCAAACCGACCAGATCGCAACCGCGCAGCTTGCTGTCGATTGCGAGATTGAAGAGGGCCAGACCCCTGAGATTGACCGCAAGTTCGAGCCGGGCGCGGATGGCCCAGACTTGTTTCGGAAGCAGCGGGCGTTTCCGGCCGGCCAGCCGCCCCATGTTCCAAGGCCGGCGTTTCGGTTTGACGGCGGGGAATTGGATTTGGACATGAGACTTCTTCCATGCTTTCTCCCCACTCCAAGCCCTAGAATCGTGATGAACGGCGGACAATAGAAAAGTATGAAAACGACCGGTCTCGACCCTGATGTCAGTCAGTTGATGCTGCGCAACCGCAAGACGGTTGCGAGCCCCCAGCTATCAGTTCCGCTCAGCTTGTTTGCTGCATGGGCACAAAGTTGACCGCAACCCGGAGCGGTCATGCGAATGACGCGCGAAACTCTGGATGCTGCACGTTTGAGCTTCTCCGACCAGCCCGCTGAAAGAATGCGTAGTTAGGTTGCCTCTAGGCAATCTAAAGGGCGCCTCATGAGAAATACTGATCAGTTAAGTTCAACCCTTTGAGAAGGCGCAACAATAAATTCTTGAAAAAATATTCAAGAAAAAATACCGTGGACCGTGTTAGCGACTTGAGGAGGTCGTGCAACCGGAGGTGACCACCCGTCCCGGCAACGAGACGCGGCCGCCGTTCTCTGCGAAAAGAGGAGGAGAATTTTCGTGGGTGCTTACAGAAAAGAGTTGAGATCAACATTAGCCTTCGGCGTCATCTACACGCTGCTCGGGCACACTGGCCTGTTCGCCGTCCTGCTGGGAGCGAACAACGATGTTCGCGTACTCGGCCTGCCGCTTCACTATTTCGTTGCGATCATTCTTGGGTCGTTCGGGGTGCTGATCGTTTCGACCCACATTCTCCAAGTAAGTCGCTGATTTCGCTGTCGTAATCGTGATATTTCGCATATAAATCATGGCGTTGACGGCTGCGAGGGGCGCGTTTCATGGATCACCTGGAGGGTGCGGGCTTGGCGCGGGGAGATCGGGTT